>DASRTK010000523.1:0-3032 GCA_035655975.1 Rudaea sp. | reverse complement strand
ACGGCGGCTCGTCGAAGCAGGCGCGGGCGATCGTCGACGGACTCGAGGCCGACGTGGCAACGCTCGGTATTGCTTCGGACATCGACGTGCTGCACGACAACGGCGACCTGCTTCCCGTCGATTGGCAATCGCGCCTGCCGGGCGACAGCACGCCGTACAACTCGACGATCGTGTTGCTGGTACGCAAGGGCAATCCGAAGGCGATCAAGGACTGGGCCGATCTGGTCAAACCCGGAGTAGTCGTGATTACTCCGAACCCCAAAACCTCCGCCGGAGCGCGCTGGAACTTCCTCGCGGCGTATGCGTACGCGTTGAAAGCCAATGCGAACGACGAGGCGAAGGCACGCGACTGGATCGGCCGGCTTTACAAGAACGTGCCGGTGCTCGATTCCGGCGCTCGCGGTTCGACCCTGACGTTTGCCCAGCGCGACCTCGGCGACGTGCTGATCGCGTGGGAGAACGAAGCGCACCTGGCGTTGAAGGAGTTCGGTGGCGACAAGTTCGAGATTGCCGTGCCGTCGCTCTCGGTACTCGCGCAGCCGCCGGTTGCCGTGGTCGACAAGTATGCGCAGAAGCACGGAAGCGCAAAAGCTGCTGAAGCGTACCTGCGTTTTCTGTACACGCCGCAGGCGCAGGAAATCATCGCGAAGAACCATTACCGTCCGCTCGATCCGGCGGTCGCAGCGCGTCATGCCGCGGATTTTCCGAAAATCGAGCTTGTCACGATCCAGCAGTTCGGCGGCTGGAAAACCGCGCAGCCGAAGTTCTTCGGCAACGGCGGTGTTTTCGATCAGATCTACCAGGGAGCCGGGCGTTGACCTGGGCGAAACGCCAGGGCCCAGGCGACCGCGACAGGGCGGTCGCTGCGCGGCTCGCCGAAGGCCGATGACTGGGTTAGCATGAACTCCGTCGTCCTCGCGCGTCCTGCTGCCCGAATGGGCCAGACCTCACCGGTTTCCGTTACTGGCCGCGCCAGGGCGCGCCGCTCGCCGTTGCCCGGATTCGGCCTGAGTCTGGGCTTTTCGCTGACCTACCTTTCGCTGCTGGTGCTGATTCCGCTCGCTGCGTTGTTCCTGCATGCAGCAGGCCTCGGACCGAGCGCGATCTGGCACGAGCTGACCAGTCACCGAGTGCTGCACGCACTCGGCCTGAGCTTTGGCGGCGCGCTGGCGGCAGCGGCAATCAACATGGTGTTCGGCAGTCTGATCGCCTGGACATTCGTGCGCTACGACTTCGTCGGCAAGCGCCTGTTCCACGCGCTGATCGACTTGCCGTTTGCATTGCCCACGGCAGTCGCCGGCATCGCGCTGACGGCCTTGTATTCGGAAAACGGTTGGCTCGGCGCGCCGCTCGCGCAACTCGGCATCAAGGTTGCGTACACGCCGGTGGGCATCGTCGTCGCGATGGTGTTCATCGGCCTGCCGTTCGTCGTGCGCACGCTCGAGCCGGTGCTCGAAGAAGCAGAGAAGCAGCTCGAGGAAGTTGCCGCGACGCTCGGCGCAACCCGGCGCCAGACCGTCGTGCATATCATCCTTCCGACCGTGCTGCCGGCCCTGCTGACCGGTGGGGCGCTGGCGTTCGCGCGCGCCGTCGGCGAGTACGGTTCCGTCATCTTTATCGCCGGCAACCTGCAGAACGTTTCCGAGATCGCGCCGCTGCTGATCATGATCCGGCTCGACGAATTCAACTACGCCGGCGCTACCGCGCTGGCCAGCGCAATGCTCGTGCTGTCGTTCGCGATCCTGTTCGCGATCAACCTTCTGCAGGGCTGGAGGAGCCGGCATGGCTGACCGCTACCGCAATTCGCTGGTCGAGCCGGCGCCGATTCGCTGGCTGCTGATCGGAGTAACGCTGCTGTTCCTGGGCGTCTTCCTGCTGCTGCCGCTGATCATCGTATTCGTGCAGGCGCTGAGCCACGGCCTGGCGACATTCTTCGGCGCTCTCGCCGACAGCGACACGAAGGCGGCGATCCGGCTCACGTTGCTGACCGCAGCAATTGCGGTGCCGCTCAACACGGTATTCGGAGTGGCCGCGGCATGGGCAATCGCGAAGTTCGAATTTCGCGGCAAGACCCTGCTGTCGGCGCTGATCGATCTGCCGTTCTCGGTCTCGCCGGTCATCGCCGGCATGCTGTTCGTGCTGCTGTTTGGCGCACACGGCTGGTTCGGCGCATGGCTGTCCGCGCATGACATCAAGATCATCTTCGCGCTGCCGGGTATCGTGCTGGCGACCGTGTTCGTAACGTTTCCGTTCGTCGCGCGCGAACTGATCCCGCTCATGCAGGCACAGGGCACCGAGGAAGAGCAGGCTGCCCTGACGCTCGGCGCCGGCGGCTGGCGCATGTTCTGGCACGTGACAATCCCGAATATCCGCTGGGGTCTGCTCTACGGCGTGCTGCTGTGCAATGCACGGGCGATGGGCGAGTTCGGCGCGGTATCGGTACTGAGCGGGCATGTGCGCGGCCTGACGAACACGATGCCGCTGCAGATCGAACTTCTCTACAACGACCCCGGCGCGTATAGCGCGGCCTTTGCCGTGGCTTCACTTCTCGCGCTGCTGGGTTTCGTAACGCTCGCGCTGAAGAATTTACTGGAGTGGCGGCATGGCGATGAACTCACCGCACTGCGCGGAAACTAGGTATTTACCTGTGCGATCGTCCTGATCGCGAAAGAGAAGAGCATGGACATCTCGATTCGTAACCTCGGCAAGAACTATGGCAACGTCACCGCGCTGCGCGACATTCGCCTCGATATCGCCTCGGGCGAATTGATTGCGCTGCTCGGCGCTTCGGGGTCCGGCAAGACGACTCTGCTGCGCGCCATCGCCGGTCTTGAATCGATTGACGATGGCAGCATCCACTTCGGCGACATCGATGCGACGCGCTTGAGCGTGCAGGAACGGCGCGTGGGCTTCGTCTTCCAGCACTATGCATTGTTCAAGCACATGAACGTCCTCGACAACGTCACCTTCGGCTTGCGCGTGCGCAAACGCGCGACCCGGCCAGGATCGGCGGAGATTCGCCGGCGCGGACT
>DASRTK010000522.1:0-3637 GCA_035655975.1 Rudaea sp. | reverse complement strand
CTGCTCGAGATCACTCCCGCATGACGAGCGCCAACGAGTTCCTGTTCACCTCTGAGTCGGTCACCGAGGGCCATCCGGACAAGGTCGCCGACCAGATCTCCGATGCCGTGCTCGACGCGATCATCGCGCAGGACAAGCGCGCGCGCGTCGCCTGCGAGACGATGGTCAAGACCGGCGTCGCGATCGTCGCCGGCGAGGTCACGACCAGCGCTTGGATCGACCTGGAGGCGCTGACGCGCAAGGTCATCCTCGACATCGGCTACAACAGCTCCGACGTCGGTTTCGACGGCGCGACCTGCGGCGTGCTGAACCTGATCGGCAAGCAGTCGCCCGACATCAACCAGGGCGTCGACCGCAAGAATCCCGAGGAACAGGGCGCCGGCGACCAGGGCCTGATGTTCGGCTATGCGACGAATGAAACCAAGGACATGATGCCGGCGGCGATCTTCTACAGCCATCGCCTCGTCGAGCAGCAGGCCAAGGTGCGCAAGAAGGGCAAGCTCAAGTGGCTGCGCCCGGACGCGAAGTCACAGGTCACGCTGCGCTACGAGAACGGCAAGGCGGTCGCGATCGATGCGGTCGTGCTGTCGACCCAGCACGATCCGTCGATCAAGCAGAAAGACCTGGTCGAAGCGGTACGCGAGGAAATCCTCAAGCCCGTGCTGCCGACCAAGTGGCTGCACAAGGGCACCAAGTACCACATCAATCCGACCGGCAAGTTCGTCATCGGCGGCCCCGTTGGCGACTGCGGCCTGACCGGACGCAAGATCATCGTCGACACCTACGGCGGCTGGGCCCGCCATGGCGGCGGCGCGTTTTCGGGCAAGGATCCGTCGAAGGTCGACCGTTCGGCCGCGTATGCCGCGCGCTATGTCGCCAAGAACATCATCGCCGCCGGCATCGCCGACCGCTGCGAAGTGCAGGTGTCGTACGCGATCGGCGTGGCTCATCCGACCTCGATCTCGGTGACGACGTTCGGCACCGGCAAGATCGACGACCACAAGATCGAGAAGCTGATCCGCAAGCATTTCGACCTGCGCCCGTACGGCATCCTGCAAATGCTCGACTTGATTCATCCGATGTACCAGCAGACGGCGAGCTACGGCCACTTCGGCCGCGCGCCGCATCAGGTCACGGCGCCGAACGGCGAAAAGTACACGACGTTCAGTTGGGAAAAGACCGATCGCGCCGAAGCGCTGCGCGCGGATGCGAAGCTGAAGTAAGCCGCGCAGACCGCTTCGCCGCCGGGCACGGAAGATGCCCTGATTGCGAATGCGTCTTTCCGGCAAGAAAACAACGGGCCGCCTCGAGCGGCCCTTTTTTTGTCATCAATGACCGTGCCGTACTGCGCCGCGGACCAGTAAAACTGGTCGCGTCGCGACGTTGCCGTCGCCATCATCCCACTGGAAGGCATGTTTATTGCTGTCAGCCCGCCGTCCCATTGCTCCCCAGGGGTCGCTTGATGGCCGCAATACCGCCCTACCGCGCCGAGATGATCGGCCTGTCCGAACGCGACCGCACGCTGTTGCGCTCGCTCCTGCAGGCCACTCAGTCGCGCACCGGCGTGCGTTGGGACGGCGGCGTCGCGCAGCCGGCCATCTACTTCATCGACGTCGATGGTCAGGCAGGTGCCGAATTTTGGCAGTCGCTGAGCGAAGCCCAGCGCCGTGATGCGGCGATCGTCGTCTCCGCGATGACTCCCGGCGAACCCGTGCGCTGGCTCGCCAAGCCGCTGCGCAGCGCGAGCCTTCTCGCCGCACTGGCGGACCTGCAGGTCGGCGCCGTGCCCGCAGCGCTTGCGCAGGCGGCAACGCCAGCGGCAATTGGGCCGCGCGTCGAACCGGCGGCCCCGGCCGGTCCGCTGCGCCTGCTCGATGTCCTCGATGGCCCGCGCTATGCGACCGCGCAGGCGCTGCAATCGCCGCACTGGCCGGACCTCGTGCTCGGCAGCGGCAATCGCCACGCGATGCGCACCGCCGAGATGGACAATTACATCTACGGCTTTGCCGTTTCGCTCGAGGTCACGCACGTCGGCAAGTACGTCGGCGGTCCGCTCGATGACGAATTGCGCGTCGAGCTGGATACGTTGCGCTGGCTCGCCCTGCTGTACGCCCCGCTGGCCGAGATCGCCGAACGCTTGCCCCATCCTCCTGCGCGCGTGCGCCTGAGCAGCCTGCCGCCGTTCGGCCAGCTGCCGCACACGTTGCAGCATGTGCGCATGGCCGCATGGCTGATGCAGCATCCGACGTCGGTGACGGAACTGGCCGAGACGAACGAGATCGACGAAGACAGCGTTCGCCGCTTCCTCGGTGCCTGCAACGTATTCGGTCTGCTGCGCGACTTTGTCGAGCCGAAGCCCGAACCCGAGGCGATATTCGTTCCGGAACCCCTGATCGAAGCGGAACCCGAACCGGTGCCGGTCGCAGCTCCCGAGCCGGTGGCAATCGTTGCCGAGGAGCCGATGCTCGAGACGGCGGCACAGATCGAAGGGGCGCCGGCAACTCAAGCCCCGCCCCCCACCGAGACGCTCAGCGTGCTGGAAAAGCTTCGCGCGACGCGCGAGCAGAACCGTGCGCGCGTGGCGGCGGCGATTCGCAGCGTATCGACGAATTGATTCACTGACGGTTGAAGTCGGCTGCGCATATACAATGCGCGGATGCCCCTGATCCAACTCCAGGCCCTCGACTACAGCGTCGGCGGCCCCTTGCTGCTCGAAAACGTCGATCTGACGATCGAACCGAACGAGCGCGTCTGCGTCGTCGGCCGCAACGGCGAAGGCAAGTCGACGCTGCTGCGCCTGTTCGGCGGCGAGATCGCGCCCGACGATGGCGAGGTTCGCGTGCAGGGTGGCGTGCGCGTTGCGCGGCTCGCGCAGGAAGTGCCGCAGGACACCGCCGGCGACGTTTTCGATGTCGTCGCCGCCGGCCTTGGCGATCTCGGCGCGCTGCTGGCCCAGTACCATCACCTCATCCACCACGGCGATATGGAAGCGCTCGGCGCCGTGCAGACGAAGATCGAAGCGCAGCACGGCTGGGATCTCGACCGGCGCGTGCAGCAGGTGCTCACGCGCCTGGACCTTCAGGAGGACGCCGATTTTGCCGCGCTGTCCGGCGGCATGAAGCGCCGCGTGCTGCTCGCCCAGGCCTTGGTCAGTGCGCCCGACGTGCTGCTGCTCGACGAGCCGACCAATCACCTCGATATCGAAGCAATCGCGTGGCTCGAGGAATTCCTGCGCAGCGTCGACAGCAGCATCGTCTTCGTGACCCACGATCGCAGTTTCCTGCGCGCGCTGGCCACGCGCATCGTCGAAATCGATCGCGGCCAGGTCAGCTCGTGGCCCGGCGACTACGCGAACTACCTGCGCCGGCGCGAGGAGCGCCTGCACGCCGAGGCGCAGGCGAACGCATTGTTCGACAAGAAGCTGGCGCAGGAAGAAGTGTGGATCCGCCAAGGCATCAAGGCGCGGCGCACGCGCAACGAAGGCCGCGTGCGCGAACTGCAGGCGCTGCGCCGCGAACGCGCGCAACGGCGCGAACTCGGCGGCAACGCGCGCATGGCGCTGGTCACTGCGCAGGCGTCGGGCAAGAAGGTCATCGAGGCGAAGAACGTCGATTTCGCCTATGGCGACCAGGTCGTG
>DASRTK010000521.1:0-4553 GCA_035655975.1 Rudaea sp. | reverse complement strand
GATTTGCGATCTAGCGGACTGCAACGTTTGATTCGCGAGCAGCTTGTAAGTCGCTGGCCATGATTGCCCCCATCCGCCTGACTTGCGCCATCCTGGCGCTCGCCCTTCGGGCCAGCTGCGCTGTTCGCAGGCGCTCCCGGCGCCTGCAGTCGGCACCTTGTACACGCCACATCCCTGTGGCGCGCCCTTCGGGCAGCCTCCGCTGCAAACATCGGCAATCCTGCCGATGTTTCCCCGCTTCGCAGGGGAAGGAAAGGCGCGAGGCGTCAGTCTGGAATCCTTCCCTCGCTTGCGGGGGAAGGTGGCGGCAGCCGGAAGGGGGCGCTTGGGGACAGCGCCCGTTTTTTTTACGCTACAAAAAAGCGGCTCAGTGCGCTGCTGCCGATCCGTCACCCTTCAGACACTCGCTCATGAACGTTTTGCGGTCGTCGCCGGTCTTGCCCGTCGCCTTGGCGTTACATGCCGTCATCTTTTCCTGCTGGGTCATCGGTTTGGCAGGCGCCGCCGCTGTCGTCGGATCGGCCTTCAGGCAGTTGCTCATGAACGCCTTGCGATCGTCGCCGGTCTTGCCGGTTGCCTTGGCGTTGCATGCCGTCATCTTTTCCTGCTGCGTCATCGGTTTCGCCGGGGCGGCGTCAGTCGAGCCGCTCAGGCAGGTGCTCATGAATGTCTTGCGCTCGTCGCCGGTCTTGCCCGTGGCTTGCGCATTGCAATCCTTCATTTTCTGCTGCTGCGGTGTCAGCGGCTTGGCGGCCGGATCGGCGGCGAATGCCGTGCCGGCTCCGAGCGCCAGCGCCAACGCAGCGATTGCGAACAGTCTCATGGCGAATCTCCTGTGGGTTGGGGAGGCAAAGCAAGCGGAGTCTACGCCGACCAGATGAACGCTGTGAAACGCCGGAGTGGCCGGCCCGGGCCAACACGGCCCGGGCTCGGGTTCGGCGAGAAGAGCCGCTTCAGCTCTTGCCAGAGCCAGCGTTGCTCTT
Source organism: Rudaea sp. (assembly GCA_035655975.1). GTDB lineage: Bacteria > Pseudomonadota > Gammaproteobacteria > Xanthomonadales > Rhodanobacteraceae > Rudaea. The sequence continues at coordinate 3,570 of DASRTK010000521.1, read as the reverse complement.
CGACTTCGAGGCGGCGTGCTTGGGCGCCGCGGCTGACGTCGCCGGAGTGCCGGCCGTCGACGAACCGCCCTTGAGGCATGTGCTCATGAATGCCTTGCGCTCATCGCCGTGCTTGCCGGTCGCCTGGGTGTTGCAGTCTTTCATGCGCTGTTGCTGCGGCGTAACCGCTTTGGCCGGCGCGTCCGCGGCAACGGCGGAGCCAGCTACGAGTGACAATGCGAGGGCGAGTGCGGCAGTTGCTATGTAGTTCATGACAGTCTCCTTGTCTTGGTTTGAAGGTCGCGGCGACCGCTCGATCGCCGGGCGCAATCCTGCCATTACCGTGGGCCGGGGCCTGTGCGAAATCGCTGACACGCCCTGTAGGCCGACTCGGATTCGTTTCAAGCTGTCGTGCGGTCAAGGCACCGCTGGAAATTGCTCCTGCATTTCCGGCGTGTCGGACCGGGCAGATGACTTCGGTTTCAGGATGTCGTGCGATCCAGGCACCGGCTGGAACTTGCTTTTGCACTTCCGGCTTGTCGGTCCAGCCAAACGACTTCGTTTTCAAGATGTCATGCGGTTTAGGCACCCGCCGGAAATTGCTCCTGCATTTCCGGCGTACACGCCATCCATGGCGTCAAAAAAAAAAACCGGGCCTTGGCCCGGTTTTCTTGCTGCTGGATTGGCAGACCGGGATCAGGCGGCGGCGGCCGTCTTCGCCGGCATCTCGACGCGCGGTCCATGCAGCAGGGCCTGGCGCACGCCATCGATCAGCAGGTCGACTTCGTCGGCCGTGATAGTGAAGTGTGGGGTGAATCGCAGCGAATTGATGCCGCCATGGATCACGCCGAAGCCGCGTTCGCGCATCCATTCCTCGGTGCTGCCGGCGCCAAAGCACTTGAACTGCGGGGTCAGTTCGCAAGAAAACAGCAAGCCGGTGCCCTGGACCTTGGTGATCAGGCCAGGCAGTTCGGCCTTGAGCTTGTTGAGCTTGTCGAGGAATTCGGCGCCGCGCTGGCGGATGTTCGCGCGCAGGTCCGGCGTCAGCAGCTTGAGCGCCGCGCAAGCCACGTCGAGCGCGCGCGGATTCGTGCTCATCGTGTTGCCGTAGATTCCCTTTTTGTACAACGAGCCGGCCTTGTCGCCGACGGCGAGCACGGACAGGGGATACTGGCCGCCGTTGATCGCCTTGGAATAGGTTTCCATATCCGGCGGGTCGAGCTTTTCGAAACCGGGATAGTCGACGATCGACAGCACGCCGTGTGCGCGCAGGCCGGCCTGGATCGAATCGACGAGGAATACCGAACCGTGCGAACGCGTCAGTTCGCGCGCTGCCGCATAGAACTCAGGTGTCGCCGCGCGGCCCGGATCGCCTTCACCCATGACCGGCTCCAGGAACATCGCCTCGATGAACCAGCCATTCTTGTCGGCATCGGCGAAAATCTGCTGCAACTGGTCGACGTTGTATGGATCGACCGTCAGCAGGCTGCGCTCGTCGCGAAAGCTCGCCAGATGCTGCACATAGGCCTTGCGCGACGAATCCGAATAGACCGCCGGACGCTCGGTGCGGCCGTGGAATGCGCCCTTCACGGCCAGGCGCTTGATCGTGCGTCCGGCGTGACGCGCGCCGGGCTCGGTCATCAGCTTGGCATTGACGTCGGCGATGCGGCAGGCAAGCGAAACCGATTCGGAACCGGAGTTCAGACAGAGGAAGTGCTTGAACGGCGAACCGCCGCGCGTGTGCCCGATCTCGCGCGCAAGCGCCTGCGTGAAGCGCAACTGGCTGACGCTCGGCGTCATGACATTGGCCATGACCTGCGGGCGCGCGAGCGCCGCCAGGATCGCTTTCGGCGTGTGACCGAAACCGAGCATGCCGTAGCCGCCCGAGTCGTGGATCACGGCGCCCTTGAGTGTGACCACCCACGGACCGCGCGCCGCCAGAACGACGTACGGATTGACGGCGTCGTTCGGGTAGAAATTGATGAAGTCGCCCTGCACGCGCTGGAGCTGATCGGTTTCGTCGAGCTTGAGCAATTCGGGCATTTCTTCGCGCAGCGCGACGTGCAGCGCATACGCGTCGTCGACCGCCTCGCCAAGCTCCGGATATTTCCCGGCCAGGCGCGTGAGTTCCGCATCGGCCAGCCCGTGCGTGCGGATGGTGCCGCCGTACTGGCGCAGTTCGGTGAGTTTGGCGATCAGCGTCATGGTCGAATTCCTCAGGTTTCCCGCCCGAAGCGAAGGCGGTTCGGGACACAAATTACAGGGCCCGGAGGCCACAGGACGTCCAGCTTGGGCAAAAGCTTAGCACGGCGATTTGGTATTGGCTTGGGCCGGTTGTTTGAGCATTTGATGGGGCCACTTTTGGCCTGACACTCGTCATGCGCAAGTCGTGATGCGCGCGACTGAGATCGCCTGCCGCCCGAGCGTAACTTGGCGGCCATCGGTCAAGGAGGCAGGTGATGAATCAAGCGGGAGAAACGATTGCGCAGTTGCAAGGCGCGAGCAAACGCTACGGCGACGTGCTGGCCCTCGATCACGTCGATCTCGACGTGCGTCGTGGCGAGGTGCAGGCGTTGCTCGGTCCGAATGGAGCCGGCAAGACCACGGCGATATCCCTGCTGCTCGGGCTGCTGCGGCCGGACGCCGGTTCGGCGTTGCTGTTCGGGCAATCGCCCGGTGCGCTGGGGGCGCGCAGCAGGCTCGGTGCGATGCTGCAGACGGCCGGCGTGCCGGACACCCTCACGGTCGGCGAACTGATCACGCTGTTTCGCAGCTACTACGCGCAGCCGCGCACCGTGGCCGATTGCGTGGCCCTCGCCGGCGTCGGCGACTTGTTGCACATTCGCTATGGACGCCTGTCCGGCGGTCAGCAGCGCCGCGTGCAGTTCGCATTGGCCATCTGCGGCCGGCCACAGATTCTGTTCCTCGACGAACCGACCACGGGCCTGGATCTCGACGCGCGCGAGACAATGTGGAAAACGATACGCCAGCTCGTCGCCGAGAACTGCGCCGTGGTGCTGACCACGCACTATCTCGAGGAAGCAGAAGCGCTCGCCGACCACGTGTCCGTGCTTGCGCGCGGGCGCATCGTCGCCGCCGGCAGCGTGCAGCAGGTGCGTGCTCGCGTCGCGCAGCGGCGCATTCGCTGCGTCTCGCGACTGTCGGAGCAAGCGATCGGAACCTGGCCGGAAGTGCGCAGCGTCGTGCGCGAGGGCGAACGCATCGAGATCGTTACCGACCTGGCCGAAACCGTCGTTCGCCAATTGTTGTTCGAAGACAGCGAACTGAGCGAACTCGAGGTGCGCCGCGCGGGTCTGGCCGAGGCGTTCGTCGAAATAACCCGGGAGGCAGCATGATGGATGCGTCGATTGCAGTGAATAACGACCGCTCGGCGTCGAGCCAAATGCTGGCTTACGCGCTCGAGTCGAAGTACGAATTCCTGCGCGTCCTGCGCACGCCCGCGTTCGCATTCCCGACCCTGCTGTTTCCGCCGATGTTCTACCTGCTGTTCGGGTTGTTGCTGAATCGCGGCAGCGACAACGCGGCGCACTACCTGTTTGCGACCTACAGCGTGTTCGGCGTCATGGCGCC
>DASRTK010000520.1:0-10506 GCA_035655975.1 Rudaea sp. | reverse complement strand
GCGTTGCGCGGCGACCTCCCCCACGAGGGGGGAGGTGAAAGATATAGCCGCCATAGGTGCGCGAGGGTCGAACAGCAACGCCGAAAGATCGACGCGGCGCTGCTTTGCAGTGACTCCTTCGCGCTGCTTCAGCCACCCGACGCGGCCGATCAGTTCTTCGATGCTGCGCACACCGAGCTGCGCAAGCCGCGCGCGCACATCCTCGGCGACGAAGCGGAAGAAATTCTCTACCATCTCCGGCACGCCGGCGTAGTGCTTGCGCCGCAGCACATCATGCTGAGTCGCGATGCCGGTCGCGCAGGAATTCAAATGACAGATGCGCAGGTACTTGCAGCCGAGTGCGACCATCGGCGCGGTGCCGAAGCCGAACGAGTCGGCGCCGAGCAATGCGGCCTTGATCACGTCGAGGCCGGTCTTGAGTCCCCCATCGGTCTGCACGATCACGCGCTCGCGCAAACCGTTGCGGGCAAGCACCTGTTGGGTCTCGGACAACCCGAGTTCCCATGGCACACCGGCGTAGCGGATCGACGTCAACGGACTCGCGCCGGTGCCGCCGTCGTGACCGGAAATCGTGATCAGGTCCGCGCCGGCCTTGGCAACGCCGGCCGCAATCGTGCCGACGCCGGCGTGCGCGACGAGCTTGACCGAAACGAGCGCCGTCGGGTTGACCTCCTTCAAATCGTAGATCAGTTGCGCGAGATCCTCGATCGAATAGATATCGTGATGCGGCGGCGGCGAGATCAAACCGATACCCGGGCGGGCATACCTCAGCCGCGCGATCAGCGCATTGACCTTGTGGCCCGGCAGCTGCCCGCCTTCGCCGGGCTTCGCGCCTTGCGCGATCTTGATCTGCAGCACCTCGGCATTGACCAGATATGCCGGCGTGACGCCGAAGCGGCCCGACGCGACCTGCTTGATCTTCGAGGTTTTCTCCGTGCCGTAACGGGCCGGATCTTCGCCGCCTTCGCCGGAATTGCTGCGCGCGCCGAGCCGGTTCATCGCGATCGCGAGCGATTCGTGCGCCTCCGGCGACAGCGCGCCGAGCGACATGCCGGCCGAGTCGAAGCGCTTCAGGATCGCCTCGACCGGCTCGACTTCGTCCAGTGGAATGGGCGCGAACGGCGACTCGACCGCGAGAAGATCGCGCAGCGCCGACGGCGCGCGGCCATTGACGGCGTCGGCATAACGCCGATACAGGACGTGGTCGCCGGTGCGCACGGCCGCCTGCAGCGAGCCGACGACTTCCGGGTTATACATGTGGAATTCGCCGTCCGGCAGCGCGTGCAGCAGGCCACCCGGCGGCAGCGCGTAGTTCGGATCGCGCGCGGCAACGAGCTGCGCGTGATATTCGGCCTGGATCTCGTCGAAGCCGGCGCCGCCGATACGCGACGGCGTGCCGGGGAAGCACAGGTCGACGATTTCGCGATGCAGGCCGACGATTTCGAACAACTGCGCGCCGCGATAACCGGCGATCGTCGAGATGCCCATCTTCGAGATGATCTTGAGCAAGCCCTTGCGGATGCCGCGCCGATAACTGCGCCCGATCTCGGACGGCGCTTCGCCTTCGCGGCCCTTGAGCTCGCCGCGCCGGTTCATGTCGAACAGCGTCTGGTACGACAGGTACGGATACACCGCGGTCGCGCCGAAACCGATCAGGCAGGCGAAATGATGCGGATCGCGAGCGTTGCCGGTCTCGACGACCAGGTTGCAGTCGCAACGCAATTGCTTCGCCGTCAGGCGCGCGTGCACCGCGCCGACCGCGAGCAATGCGTGAATCGGCAGCAATCCTGGCGCCGGGTAGCGATCGGACAGCAGCACCAGGATCGCGCCGTCGCGCACGGCGGCCTCGGCGTCGTCACAAAGCTTCTCGATCGCAGCCTTCAGGCCGACGTGCTCGTCGTAATAAAGATCCAACTTCAGGTGTTTCTCGACGACGTGCGGCAACGCCATGATCTGGCGCAGCTTGCGCTGCGACAGCACCGGCGACGTCAGCAGAACCTGCTTCGCATTCTCCGGCGAGGCATCGAAGACGTTGCGCTCAAGGCCGATCTGCGTCGTCAACGACATGACCAGACGCTCGCGCAACGGATCGATCGGCGGATTCGTGACCTGGGCGAACGCCTGGCGGAAATATTCGTACAGCGGCCGCGACTGGCGCGACAGCACGGCGATCGGCGTGTCGTCGCCCATCGAGCCGGTCGCCTCGGCTTCGTCGAGCGCAAGCGTCTTGAGCACGACATCGCGTTCCTCGCGCGTCAGCGCGAACTGTTTCTGGAAGCGCGCGAGCATCTCCGGTGTAAACGGCTCGGCCGCAAGACCCGGGTCGATCAGATGCGATTCGAGGTAGGTGACGCCCTCGCGCAGCCACTTCTTGAACGGCGCACGCGCGCGATTGACGTCGTCGATCGCGGCGTTGTCGAGCACGCGATGCCCGACGAGGTCGACCGCGATCATCTCGCCGGGTCCGAGCCGGCCCTTCGCCACGATGCGCTCGGGCGGCAGGTCCCACAGGCCGGCTTCCGAGGCCACGATCAGATGGTTGTCGTCGGACCTTGCCCAACGCGCAGGGCGCAGGCCGTTGCGGTCGAGCGTGCAGGCGGCGTAGCGCGCATCACACAGCACGATGCCGGCCGGACCGTCCCACGGCTCGGTGTGCAGCGCATAGTATTCGTAGAACGCTTCGAGGTCCTCGTCGATGTCCTCGCGCGAGGCCCAGGCCGGCGGAATCAGGATGCGCATCGCCGCGAGCACGTCGAGGCCGCCGGCGACCAGCACCTCGAGCATGTTGTCCAGGCTTTGCGAATCCGAGCCGTCGAGGCTGACCAGCGGCGCCAGGTCGGACAATTCCACGAGTGGAGATTTATACTTTCCCGCGCGCGCGCAGACCCAGTTGCGGTTGCCCTTGATCGTGTTGATCTCGCCGTTGTGCGCGAGCATGCGGAACGGCTGCGCCAGGCGCCAGCGTGGCAGCGTGTTGGTCGAGAAGCGCTGATGGAACACCGCGGCGCAGGCGCTCAGTTCCGGATGAGAGAAATCCGGGAACGCATCGCGCAGGCGGCCCGGCGCGACCATCGCCTTGGCCACGAATGTCGCCGCCGACAGGCTGACGACGTAGAAGCGGTCATCGTCGGCACGCGCTTTCTCGGCGAGGCGGCGGGCGCGGAACAGCGCCCGCTCGAACACGGCTTCGTCCATTCCTGCCGGCGCATCGACGAAAATCTGGCAGATGCGCGGCTGGCCCGACGCGCCGAGCGGGCCGCACGCGGCGCCGTTGACCGGCACGTCGCGCCAGCCGGCGACGTGCAGGCCGGCGGCAACGAGCTGGCGTTCGAGTTCGGACTGCGCGGATGCCGCGCGCGCCGCATCACCCGGATCGAGGAAGACGTGGCCGGAGGCGAACACCGTCCCCGGCGTTATGCCGGCTTCGGCCGCAAGCGCGCGCAGCCACGTGGTCGGCCGATACAGCAGCATGCCGCAGCCGTCGCCGGTGATCCCGTCGGCGCCGATGCCACCGCGATGCGACATGCGTGCGAGCGTGACGAAGGCTTGGTCGACGACCCAGGCGCTGGCCTTGCCGTCAATGTTGGCGATGACGCCGAAGCCGCAACTGTCGTGCTCGAACGCCGGATCGTAAAGCCCGGCGTCGTCGAGGCGCCGGCTGCCGTCCTGCTGCGTGCCGCTGTGCTGCATGGGGTGATTTTCCGCGCTGACCGCTGCGTGCGGTCGGTCCTGAGCGCGCGGCGGATGTCAGTAAAGCGAAGACTCCAGTCCCCGCTTTCCGACTACAGCACATTTGCTGCGACGCGTCAAAGCAATTTGGACGTCTAAATGAGGAGCAGGGGCGAGGGACGAGAGGCGAGGGGCGAGAAAGAGCGACGTTGAGGCGGGCTGGATCCTTCCGGAGAGACCCGGAAGCCGCTCAAACAAAACGAAAATCGACAAGAACCACATTACGGCGAACGTGGGCCCACCATGGCCGCTGCGGCGCGCGCTGGCTTTTGCTCGCCTCTCGCCCCTCGTCCCTCGCCCCTGCTCTACAGCGCATCCGCATCGAGTTCACCCGTGCGGATCCGAATGACCTGATCCAGACTGTAGACAAAGATCTTGCCGTCGCCGATCTTGCCGCTGTTGGCGGCGCGCATGATCGCCTCGGTCACGCGGTCGACCATCGCGTTCGCGACCGCGACCTCGAGCTTGATCTTCGGCAGGAAATCGACGACGTATTCGGCGCCGCGATACAACTCGGTATGGCCTTTCTGCCGTCCGAAGCCTTTGACCTCCGTGACGGTGATGCCCTGCACGCCGACCTCGGCCAGTGCCTCGCGCACGTCGTCGAGCTTGAACGGCTTGATAATCGCCATGACCATTTTCATCGGGCACCTCAGTTGCCGCAATCCGGCGCCAACTATACCGAATGCGCGAACGGCGTGGCATTCGGCGAAAGCCGGCGGCATCCCACCGTGGCGAGCCCAGCGGAGCCGCGGCCGTAAGAAATTTCCTACGCGGCCACGCGGGAATTGCCGATGGCCACAGTCGACGCGCGGCACTAAGCTTGGCCGGTACGCCGTCGCGAACCCGACGGACCCGCAACCTGGGAAGAGCCGACCATGATCACCCTGTCCGCCATCGATGAAGTCGCCAAACGCCTTGCCGAACTCGTCCCTGCCGATGCCCGCGCCGCGCGCGACGATCTCGTGGCGAATTTCCGCGATGTTCTGCGCAGCGGCCTGCGTCGCCTTGATCTGGTCACGCGCGAGGAGTTCGACGTGCAGCGTGGTGTCCTGCTGCGCACGCGCGAGATGGTCGAGGCGCTCGAGGCACGCGTTGCCGAACTCGAGGAGAGGCGGGGCTAGAGCAGGGACGAGGGGCGAGGGGCGGCGAAGTGTAATCTTCACGCGCGGCGTTCGAACCGAAACGCCGAAATGGAGATTCGGCCCCGGCGAAATGGGGAATCCTCGCCCCTCGCCCCTCGCCCCTGGCTCTCCCCATGTCTCTCGCCATCGTCCATAGCCGCGCCCAGGACGGCGTAGCGGCGCCACCGGTCACGGTCGAAGTGCATCTGTCGGGAGGACTGCCCGGAACTTCGATCGTCGGCTTGCCGGAAACCGCGGTCAAGGAGGCGCGCGACCGCGTGCGCGTGGCGATCCAGAACGCGCAACTCGAATATCCCGGACGGCGCGTGACAGTCAGTCTTGGGCCGGCCGACCTGCCGAAAGACGGCGGCCGCTTCGACCTGCCGATCGCGCTCGGCATCCTCGCGGCGGCCGGACAGGTTCCGAAGGACGGCTTGGCGCGCTGCGAATTTCTCGGCGAATTGGCGCTGTCCGGCGAATTGCGCGCGGTCACCGGTGTGCTGCCGGCGGCGCTGAAGGCCGCTGCCGCCGGGCGGACGCTGGTCGTGCCGCGCCAGAACGGCGCAGAAGCGGCGCTCGTCAGCGCCGGAGACGTTCGCGGGGCCGGATCGTTGCTCGATGTGCTGGCATTCCTGCGCGGCGTTACCGATTTGCCGCCGGCCCAGGCGCCCATGGCGACTGCGCAAGAAACCGGTGGAGCGGATCTCGCTGACGTGCGCGGACAGTTGCAGGCGCGCCGCGCGCTCGAGATCGCCGCGGCCGGTTGCCACCATCTGCTGTTCAGCGGCCCGCCCGGCACCGGCAAGACGATGCTCGCCAGCCGCCTGCCGGGCATCCTGCCGCCGCTGAGCGAAGTCGAGGCGCTCGAGTCGGCCGCCGTGCGCTCGGTCGCCGGCATCGGTATTGATTTCCACAAGTGGAAAATGCGCCAGTTCCGCGCGCCGCACCACACCGCGTCGGCGGTCGCGCTGGTCGGTGGCGGCTCCGTGCCGCGCCCGGGCGAAATCTCGCTTGCGCACCACGGCGTGCTGTTCCTCGACGAACTGCCCGAGTTCGACCGGCACGTGCTCGAAGTGCTGCGCGAGCCGCTCGAAAGCGGGCGCATCGCGATCTCGCGCGCGGCGCGCCAGGCCGAGTTTCCGGCTGCATTCCAGCTCGTCGCGGCAATGAACCCCTGTCCGTGCGGATACGCCGGCGATCCGTCGGGCCGTTGCGCGTGCACGCCGGAGGCGATTCGCCGCTACCGCGCGCGTATTTCCGGTCCGCTGCTCGACCGCATCGATCTTCAGGTCGAAGTGCCGCGCGTGCCGTTGACCGAACTCGGCGCCGAGGGTGCGGCCGGCGAATCCAGTCGGACCGTGCGGGCGCGCGTCGTCGCCGCGCGCGACCGGCAACTCGAGCGGGCCGGCAGACCGAACGCCGCCTTGAACAATCGCGAGGTGCAGCGCGACTGCACGCTTGTCGCGAGCGACCGCAACCTGCTCGAACGCTCGCTCGACCGCCTCGGCCTGTCGGCGCGCGCCTATCACCGCATCCTGAGAGTCGCGCGCACGATCGCTGACCTTGGCGATGCGGAGCGCATCGGCACGCCGCATCTGACCGAAGCGATCCAGTATCGGCGTTTTGCGCGCGTGACATAGCGTCGCGCTCCGACCGCCGCACGATGCTGATTGGCGCGACCGGGTATTTTTTCCGCTCGTCATTCCGGCGGAAGCCGGAATCCAGCTCTGCTCCCTGGCGCCAGTGGATTCGGCGCGATGCGCCGCGCTACGCGGCCCCCGGATTTCGCCGCGCTACATCCGGGCTACGGCGCTTGCACAACCAGACAGGCGACGACACTTGCGTTGTTGAAGTGCGCACAAGAACCGCAATCCGTGTAGCGCCCGCGCTGCGATAACGGCAGAATCGGAGCCAATGAACGTCGTACCGGAACCACAGTCGCGCGGCGGCGTGCGCGGCTTGCTCGACAAGCTCGATGCCGTGCATGCCGATGGTGGCGTCGTTGTTCTCGGCATCGTCGTCGCGACCGAAGGGTCGACCTACCAGAAGCCTGGCGCACTCGTGTTGCTCGGCCGTGAGGCGTTGCATCACGGCGTCATCAGCGGCGGCTGCCTCGAAGCCGAACTCGTGCAGCGCGCCCAGGCAGTGTTCGCCAGCGGCCGCGCGGCGCTCGTCGATTTCGATACCCGCAGCGACGAGGACCTCGTCTTTGGCAGCGGCACCGGTTGCCGTGGCCGCGTGCATCTGCTGTTGCTGCCGCAACCGCGCGGCGCGCCACTCACGCAGGCGTTGCGGCAGGCTTTGCAGGACGGCGCGTCACTGACGCTGAAGCTTGCGCTCGAAGGCGCGGCGATCGGCGCCGGCGAAGCAGTGATCGCCGGAAAAGAATCTGCAGACAGGCAGCGCGAGTGGCGGTGGGATGCTGGCGGAGCAGCGCAAACCGCGACCGCTGCTGGTCCGCGCGCCGAACTGCGGATTGCAGCGCCTGCACGCGTGCTGTTGCTCGGCGCCGGACCGGAAACGCCGGCGCTGCTCGACTTCATGCGTCACTTCGGCTGGTTCGTCACGGTCGTGGAGCATCGTGGGCGCTGGTCGGCGTTCGCCAGGGCCGAACTCGCCGACTGCGTCCTTGCGTTGGCGCCGTCCGCCGCCATCGGCGCGCTGGGTGGCGAACGTTTCGACGCCGCGATCGCGATGAGCCACAACTACGCGATCGATGCGCAATATCTGCGCTTCTGCGCACAACGTGACACCGCCTATGTCGGCCTACTCGGTCCGCCGGCGCGGCGCGATGCGCTGTTGGCCGAACTCGGCGCCGACGCGGACCGGTTGCGCCCACGCCTGCATGCGCCGGTCGGCCTCGATCTCGGCGGATCGGGACCTGAGCCGATCGCGCTCGCGATCGTCGCCGAACTTCAGCGATTTTTCGCGAACAGGCCGCGTGGCTGAGCTGCCATCCACGCACGGACTCATCGTGCTCGCGGCCGGCGCGTCGCGGCGCCTGGGCAAGTCCAAGCAGCTGTTGCGACTGCACGGTGAGACGCTGGTGCGGCGCGCGACGCGAGTCGGCCTGGCGACGAAACCGCAGTCCGCCGTCCTCGTGGTCGGCGCCGAAGCCGATTTCGTGTACGCGAGCGTCGCGGATCTTCCGGTGCATCGCGTCGATTGTGTCGACTGGTCGCTCGGCATGGGTGCATCGCTGCGCGCCGGTCTCGAGGCGCTGCCGTCCGCGTGCGCCGGCGCGCTGATCGTTCTGTGCGATCAGCCGGCGCTCGATGCGCCCCATCTGCAGCAACTCGTAGCGGCGTGGCGCGCGAATCCTTGTGGCGCCGCCGCGTCCTCCTACTCCGGTCGTCTCGGCGTACCAGCGCTGTTGCCGCGCGCCTGGTTCGCAGAGTTGATGGCCGATGTCGGCGACCAGGGTGCGCGCCAGTTGCTTGTGCGCCGGCGCGAGGCCGTCGCCGCTATCGTCAACGAGGCGCTCGCGCTCGACCTCGACCAAAGGAGCGATCTGGGCCGCATCGACACATGAAAAATTGTTCATGCAATGGCGATGGAAGTTGTCGCGGAGTACGCTAGGTGTCTGGCCTGTCCGATAGGAGTCGCGTCATGAAGCTCGAAGTCAACGGCAAGCAACACGAGGTTGACGTCCCGGCGGACATGCCGCTGCTCTGGGTCCTGCGCGATGTGATCGGACTGACCGGCACGAAATTCGGCTGCGGCATGGCGCAGTGCGGCGCGTGCACGGTGCACGTCGACGGCGCGCCGATCCGCTCGTGCATCACGCCGGCGGTGGCGCTTGCCGGAAAGAAGATCACGACGATCGAGGGATTATCGGCCGACGTCACGCATCCGGTGCAGCGCGCCTGGATCGAAGCCGACGTCGTTCAGTGCGGTTACTGCCAGTCCGGACAGGTCATGGCGGCGGCGGCGCTGCTCGCGCAAAAGCCCAAACCCACCGATGCCGACATCGACACTGCGATGGCCGGCAACATCTGCCGCTGCGGCACCTATCAGCGCATCCGCACTGCCGTGCACCGCGCTTCGGAGCTGATGGCCGCGACGCCGGCGAAGGAGAAGAGCCATGCTGCGTGACATCAGGATTCCCGGGTCCCAGCCGCCAGCCCTCAGCCCGGCCTCCGCCCCATCCCGTCGCGACTTTCTCAAGGCCACCGTAACGCTGTCAGCCGGACTCGTCGTCGCGTTCTGCCTCCCGGCCGGCTTGCGCCGCGCATTCGCGCAGCAGGCCAAACCGCCCGCGCTGGTCCCGCCGAACGCGTTCGTGCGCATCGCGCCTGACAACGGCGTGACGATCCTGCTGAAGCATTCGGAAATGGGCCAGGGCGTATGGACCTCGCTGCCGATGGTGCTGGCCGAGGAACTCGATTGCGACTGGAATCATGTCCGCGTCGAGCACGCGCCAGCCGACATGGTCTACGCCAACATGGCGTTCGGCATGCAGGGCACCGGCGGGTCGACCAGCACCTGGGAGTCGTTCGGGCAATTGCGCCAGGCCGGCGCGACCGCGCGTGCGCTGCTGATCGCTGCCGCCGCGCAGAAGTGGAACGTGCTGGCGGTCGACTGCCGTACCGAAAAAGGCAACGTGATCAGCGGTGGTCACAAGGCCAGCTACGGCGAACTCGCCGAGGCCGCGGCCAAGCTGCCGATCCCTGACGAAGTCAAGCAGAAGGATGCGAAGGATTTTGTCTTGATCGGCAAGCCGGTCAAGCGCCTCGACAGCAAGGCGAAGGTCAGCGGCACGGCCGAGTACGGCATCGACGTGAAACGGCCGAACATGCTGATTGCCGTGATCGCGCGTCCAACGGTGTTCGGCGCGAAGGTCAAGTCGTTCGATGCAACCAAGGCCAAGGCCGTGGCCGGTGTCGTCGACGTCGTGCAGGTGCCGGCCGGTGTGGCCGTGCTCGGCAAGCATTTCTGGGCGGCAAAGCAGGGTCGCGACGCATTGGCGATCGACTGGGACCTCGGTGCCGGCGCGACACTCTCGACGGCCGGCTTGCGCGACGAGTACCACCAGCTCGCGCAGAAGACTGGCGCGATTGCCAAAAGCGCCGGCAACGTCGAAGCGGCGCTCGAAGGTGCGCAGGTCATCGAAGCCGAGTATGACCTGCCGTTCCTCGCTCACGCGCCGATGGAGCCGCTGAACTGCACCGTGGAAATCGGCAAGGATGGCTGCGATATCTATACCGGCACGCAGTTCCAGACCGTCGACCAGAAGATAGCCGCGGCGATCCTCGGCCTGAAGCCCGAGCAGGTCCGCATCCACACGACGTTTCTCGGCGGCGGCTTCGGCCGGCGGGCGACGCCGACCTCGGACTTCGTCGCCGAGGCCGTGCACGTTGCCAAGGTTTCCGGCAAGACGGTCAAGGTCGTATGGACGCGCGAGGATGACATCCACGGCGGCTACTACCGGCCGATGTGGCTGTCGCGCCTGCGCGCGACGCTCGGCAAGGATGGCAAGCCGGCAGCCTGGGCGCATACGATCGTCGGTCAATCGATCATGGCCGGCACGATGATGGAGGCGATGATGGTCAAAGACGGCGTCGACCAGACCTCGGTCGAAGGCGCTTCCGACTCGCCCTATCTCGCGGCGGTTCCGGCACATCGCGTCGACCTGCATTCGCCAAAGAGTCCG
>DASRTK010000519.1:0-9845 GCA_035655975.1 Rudaea sp. | reverse complement strand
CATGCCCCTGCATGGTTATCTGACGCGCCCGCGCGGCAGCGAGAATGGCAGCAACCTGCCACTGGTCGTGCTCGTGCATGGCGGGCCGTACGGCGAACACGACAGCTGGGAATACGACGCGACCGTGCAGACGCTGGCCAGTCGCGGCTACGCGGTGCTGCAAATCAACTATCGCGGATCCGGCGGCTATGGCGCCGCGTTCGTCGAGGCCGGACTGCGCCAGTGGGGCGGCGCAATGCAGGACGACGTGACCGACGCAACGCGCTGGACCATCGCGCAGGGGATCGCGGATCCGCAGCGAATCTGCATTTTCGGCAACAGCTATGGCGGCTATGCGGCGCTCATGGGCGCCGAGAAGGAACCCGATCTGTACAAGTGCGCGATCGGTTATGTCGGCGTCTACGACTTGCGCATGATGTACAAGCGCGGCGACATCCCGCAGACCGTCTTCGGCAAGAACTACCTCAAGCGCACGCTCGGGGAGAACCAGGAGGAATTGTACGATCGGTCTCCGATTGCGCACGTCGACCGGCTCAAGGCCAGCGTCATGCTGATCGTCGGCGGGTCGGACCTGCGCGTTCCTGCGGCCCAGGGCAAGCGCATGCACGCGGCGCTGCGCGACCGCAACATCGAACACGAATGGCTCTACCGGCGCAACGAGGCGCATGGGTTCTACAATGAGGGCCATGTGGCGGAAATGTACGGGAGCGTCGTGGCCTTTCTCGATCGGAATATCGGCCGGCCGGCCGTGGCGGCCGGAAAGGATCGATGATCGACGTTCGAGTGAAAGCCTGCGCCCGGCCGTACCAGCCGCGCGGCTGCATGATGCGATGGTAACGCGGGCCCGCGCCGCACTCGCGGTGTCGCTGTTGGCCTGCGTCACGCCGGCTCTGGCTGCAGCGGAAATTCCGCTTGCCGATTTCGCCCGCCACGACCGCTATCGCGACGTGAAGATTTCTCCGGACGGCGAGTACCTGGCTGCCAGCGCGATCGTTCACGACAAGGCCGTGCTTTCGCTGATTCATCTGTCCGACATGAAGGGCGTCAACGTCGTTCCGCGCGAGAAAGACGAACTGGCCGGGTTCTGGTGGGTGTCGCCGCGCCGCGTGATGTACACGGTCGGCCACAAACTCGGCGGCCTGGAAATGCCGGCTCCGACCGGCGAGTTGTACACCGTCGCCGCCGACGGCAGCGACGAAAGGCTTATCTTCGGCTATCGCGCGGGCATTCCGGAAATATCGGCGACGCGCATCGCGCGCGCGACCGGCGAGTTCGCCTATGGCGAACTGGTCTCGCCGCTGCTCGACGATTCCGGCTATGCGCTGATCGCCAGCTATCCGCTGGTCGCGGCGACCGGCGGCACCTGGCATGCCGTGCCGAGCCCCGCCGCGTTTCCGGAGGCGTATCGCATCCAGTTGCGCACGGGCGTGAAGACGCGCGTGGCCACCTCGCCTCTGCGCAACGCGCGCTTCCTCGCCGATCCGCGTGGCGCCGTGCGCTTTGCCTTCGGCGCGGACGTCGACCAGATGCAAAAAGTATACTACCGCGCCCGCAACGACGCCGAGTGGGAACTGGTCTTCGACCAGGCGGCCGACGGCCGCGCGGTGACGCCGCACGCATTCAGTCACGACGGCAAGTCGGTGTATTTCGATTGTGACGGCGACAATCGCGTCGGCGGCGTCTGCCGCTGGGACACCGCCACGCGCAAGCTGCAGACGCTGTGGAGCGGCAGCGAATCGGCGCCGACCGAACTGATGCTGACAGCCGACGAGAATGGCTTGTTCGCCGTCGGCTCGATGCCGGGCCGGCCAACGACCAGCGTGCTCGACAAGTCATCATCCGAAGCGCGCCTGCTGTCGGCGCTCATGCAGCAGTTTCCCGACCAGCACGTGCATCTTGGCACGCAGACACGCGACGGCCGCAAGCGCGTCGTGACGGTCGACAGCGACACCAATCCGGGCGACTTCTACCTGTTCGAGGTCGATTCGCGCAAGCTGACGTTTCTCCTGTCGCGCCGTCCCTGGGTCAAACCCGAACAGATGAGCCGCATGGAACCGGTCACGTTGCCGGCGCGCGACGGCCTCGTGTTGCATGGCTACCTGACCCGGCCGCGCGGCCAGGAAACGGCGCAGCACCTGCCGCTCGTGGTGTACCTGCATGGCGGGCCCTACGGGGTCCGCGACTCGTGGGCGTTCGATTCGGAAGTGCAGATGCTCGCCAGTCGCGGGTATGCTGTGCTACAGGTCAACTTCCGCGGTTCGGGCGGCTATGGTGTTCCGTTCATGCAAGCCGGATTCCGGCAGTGGGGTGCGGCGATGCAGGACGACGTCAGCGACGCGACGCGCTGGGCGGTCGCGCAGGGGATCGCCGATGCCGGGCGCATCTGCATCTTCGGCGCGAGCTACGGCGGTTACTCGGCCCTCGCCGGCGCGGTCCGCGACCCGGACCTGTACAAGTGTGCGATCGGCTATGTCGGCATATATGATCTGCGTCTGATGTATACGCGCGGCGACATCCCGCAATCGATCTTCGGCGAAAACTATCTGAAGATGGTGCTCGGCGAGGACCAGGACGAACTTTACAACCGATCGCCGATCGCGCATCTGGAACGGATCAAGGCCAAGGTCATGCTCATCGTCGGTGGCGCCGACGAGCGCGTTCCGGCGGTGCAGGGGGAGCGCCTGCATGACGCCCTGACGCTGCGCAAGGTCGATCACGAGTGGCTGTACCAGCGCACCGAGGGCCACGGCTTTTACGCGGAACCGCATTTGGTGGAAATGTACGAACGAACGATCGCGCTGCTCGACGAGCAGATCGGCGACAAACGGACCAGGGAAGCAACCCAACAATGAAGATCCTGTTGCTTGGCGCGAACGGGCAGGTCGGCTTCGAACTGGCACGCACGCTGGCGCCGCTCGGCGAACTGCAAGTCGCCACGCGCGACGGCTTGCTCGCCACCGGCAAGCACTGCCTCCATGCCGACCTGGCCAATCCGGAAACGCTCGATGCGGCTTTGCACGCGGCGATGCCCGACATCGTCGTCAACGCTGCCGCATACACGGCCGTCGACCGGGCCGAAGACGAAGAGAATCTCGCCGACCGCATCAATCACTGGGCGCTGGCCGTGCTTGGCGCCTGGGCGGCGCGACGCGGCGCGCTGGTCGTGCACTATTCGACCGACTACGTCTTCGATGGCACCGGCAAGCGGCCATACCGCGAAGACGATCCGACCTCGCCTCTTGGCGTGTACGGCCGCACCAAGCTCGCCGGCGAAGACGCGCTGCGCGCATCCGGTTGCGATCATTTGATCCTGCGCACAGCCTGGGTATTCGCCGCGCGCGGGAACAATTTTCTGCGCACGATGCTGCGCCTTGCGCGCGAGCGCGACGAGTTGCGCGTCGTCAACGACCAGCGCGGCGCGCCGACGACGGCGGGCACGATTGCTTCGGCAACTGCGCAGGCGCTGTCGCTGTGGATGAGCTGGGGCGAGCAGTCGCGCGCTGCTGCGCTCGGCACCTACCATCTGTGCGGCGGCGGCCAGTGCTCGTGGTTCGAATTCGCCGAGGCGATCGTCGCGAGCGCGATTCGAGCCGGCCTCATCAGCCGCGTTCCGGCCATGGTGCCGATTGCCAGCGCCGACTATCCGACCCGTGCGCGCCGGCCGGCCTGGTCGGTGCTCGACACAGCGAAATTCCGCGCCGCGTTCAGTCTAAACTTGCCACCCTGGGAGCATGGTCTCGACGCCGTCATCGGCGAACTCGCCGGGGAAGCGCGCGAGGATTCACGATAAGAGCGGGATTCGCGATAAGAGTGGAGAAGCATTGATGTTGATTCCCGTCATTCTCTCGGGCGGCGCTGGTACGCGGCTATGGCCGGTGTCGCGCAGCGCGTATCCGAAGCCGTTTATGCGCATGGCTGACGGGGAATCGTTGCTCTACAAGACGCTCGAGCGCGCGCAGCGGGTTGCGGCGGGCGGGAATATTCTCACCGTTACCGGTCGCGACTATTATTTTCTGACAAGGGACGAGTATGCCCGTCATCCGCAGGCCGATCTCGATCGCCTGCCATTCCTGCTCGAGCCGGCCGGACGCAACACCGCGCCCGCCGTAGTGCTTGCCGCGTTGTATGCGCGCGAACAGATCGACTCCGGAGCGACCTTGCTGATCCTCCCGGCCGATCACCTGATTGCCGACGTCGCCGCGTTTCTCGATGACGCGCGCCGCGCGGCGGCCCTCGCGGCGCAAGGCTGGCTCGTCACGTTCGGTATCAGGCCGACGCGGCCGGAGACCGGTTTTGGATACATCAGGATGGGGGCGCCGATCTCGGAAAGTAGCGGACGCCAGATCGCTGCATTTGTCGAGAAGCCGAATCTGCAGGCGGCCGAGGGCTATCTTGCATCGGGCGAGTACGGGTGGAACTCCGGCATGTTCTGTTTCCGCGCCGACGTGCTGCTCGAAGCCGCGCAGCGCCATTGTCCGGATGTGCTCGCTGCGGCGCAGGCTTGCTACGCCAGCGCGACCGGCAGCGGCAGCCCGGTCGAGTTCGAGCGTGACGCGTTCCTGGCGATGCCCGATATCTCGCTGGACTACGCCGTCATGGAGCGAGCCGACCGGCGCGCGGTCGTGCCGGCGGCCTTTGACTGGAACGATATAGGTTCGTGGAAGGCGATCAGCGAGCTCGAGTCCGACCCGCAGGCCGACGCCGCGGGCAACCGTATCCGCGGTTCGGCAATCGTCGTCGAAAGCGAGAACTGCTATATCCAGGGCGACAAGCGCATGGTTGCCGCGGTCGGCGTCAAGAACCTCCTGATCGTCGACACCGGGGATGCGGTGCTGGTCGCCGATCGCGAGCGTTCGCAGCAGGTCAAGCTGGTCGTCGAACGGCTGCGCGAAAGTGGCCACGACAGTGCGCGCTTCCACCAGACCGTGCACCGGCCGTGGGGCAGTTTCACGGTGCTCGAGGACGAAGCCGACTGCAAGGTCAAGCGCTTGACGGTGAAACCGGGCGGCGTGCTGAGCCTGCAACTGCATCATCGGCGCAGCGAACACTGGACCGTCGTGACCGGGACGGCCAAAGTGCGGGTCGGCGACGAGGAGTTCCTGCTCGGGCGCAACGAGTCGACTTACATACCGCTGGAAACGCTGCACCGGCTGGAAAATCCGACCGACACTGATCTGCACCTGATCGAAGTCCAATGCGGCGACTATTTCGGCGAGGACGATATTGTCCGCCTCGAAGACAAGTACGGACGCAGCGCGTCCGCCGCCGGCGGCGCTGCGCCGTAGCGTGCTGCCGGTACACACGATCCGGACCATTCTGCGATACTGGAAAACTCGCACTGCCCAGGAGTTCTCGATGAGATTTGCGCTTGCCGCCTTCGCGCTGATTCCGGCCATGGCCGCCGCCGCTCCGCATCCGTTCGACGTCCACGACCTGGTCATGATGGAGCGCGTCAGCGATCCGCAGCTCTCGCCGGACGGCAAACGCGTGGCCTACCAGTTGCGCCAGACCGACTATGCCGCCAACAAGGGCGTGAACAGCGTCTGGGTCTTGAGCCTGTCGGAGCGGAAAGCAAGCCCGGCCCGGCTGGGCGAAGCGGCATTCACGAGCCAGACGAGTCCGCGCTGGGCGCCGGACGGCGGCTCCGTCTACTTTTTGGCCAGCAACAAGGACGAACCGTCGACTCAGGTCTGGCGAATCGATGCCTCCAAAGGCAGCAATGGCGCGGCCCAGCGCCTGACGAACTTTCCACTCGATGTGAACAATTACAAATTGTCGCCCGACGGCAAGCAGATCCTGCTGTCGCTGGACGTGTTTCCGGATTGCGCCGACCTGGCCTGCACGAAGAAACGCCTCGACGAAAAAGCCGCGAACAAGGCCACCGGCGTGCTCTACGACAAGGTCTTCGTCCGTCATTGGGACACCTGGTCCGACGGCCGGCGCGCGCAACTTTTCATCGCCGATGTTCCTGCCACGGGTGTCATCTCCGCGCCGCGCCTGTTGACGAAGAGTGTCGACGGCGACGTGCCCTCGAAACCATTTGGCGACGACGGTGAATACGCATTTTCTCCGGATGGAAAGACCGTGTACTTCGACGCGCGCATCGCCGGCAAGACCGAGCCGTGGTCGACGAACTTCGACATCTATTCGGTCCCTGCCGACGGGTCGGCCGCGCCGAAGAACCTGACGTCGTCGAACGCCGCCTGGGACGCCAATCCGCTGCCGTCGGCGGACGGCAAGACGCTGTTCTACGCCGCGATGAAGCGTCCGACATTCGAGGCCGATCGCTTCGGCATCATGGCGCTCGATCTCGCCAGCGGGCAGACGCGCGAAATCGATCCGAAGTGGGACCGCTCGGCAGGCGCGCTGCAGCTGTCAAAGGACGGCAAGACACTGTTTACGGCGACCTACGACAACGGCGACCATGCGCTGTTCGCGGTCGATATCGGCAGCGGCAAGGCGACGCGGCTCGGTGCGCCGGGCCATGTCGAGGGTTTTGCCGTGCGCGGCAACGACATCGTCTTCGCGCGCAGCACGCTGAAGACTCCGGCGGAACTGTTCCGGATCAGCGCGGGAGGCGGCAAGGAATCGCAGGTCACGCATCTGAACGCCGAGCGCATGGCCGATGCGCGCATGGGCGACTACGAGTTCTATACGTTCAAGGGCGCGGACAACGCGACCGTGCAGGGCTACGTGGTCAAGCCGGTCGGCTATGAAAAGGGCAAGAAGTATCCGGTCGCGTTCATCATTCACGGCGGACCGCAGGGCGCGATGACCAACGACTTCCACTATCGCTGGAATGCGCAGACCTATGCCGGCGCAGGCTTCGCCGTGGTGACCGTGAACTTTCACGGCTCGACCGGCTACGGCCAGGCGTTTACCGACGCGATCTCCGGTGACTGGGGAGGCAAGCCGCTCGAGGATCTGCAGAAGGGTTGGGCGGCAGCGCTGGAAAAGTATAATTTTCTCGATGCCGGCCGCGCCTGCGCGCTCGGCGCCAGCTACGGCGGCTTCATGATCAACTGGATCGCCGGCAACTGGTCGCTGCCGTGGAAATGCCTGGTCGTGCATGATGGCGTGTTCGACAGCCGCATGATGAGCTACTCGACCGAAGAACTGTGGTTCGACGAATGGGAACACAAAGGCACGCAGTGGGAAAACGCCCAGGCCTACGAGAAGTACAACCCGATCAATCACGTCGCCGACTGGAAAGTGCCGATGCTGGTCGTCCATGGACAGAAGGATTTCCGCATTCCGGTGGAACAGGGCATCGCCGCATTCACCGCGTTGCAGAGGCGCGGCATCCCGAGTGAATTCCTGGTATTCCCGGACGAGAACCACTGGGTGCTGAAACCGCAGAACAGCGTGCTATGGCATGATACGGTGAACGCCTGGCTGACGAAGTGGACGAAGCCGGCCAACTGAAAATCTCGCGGCGCGGCGGCCCAGCTTCCGCGCGGCGACGCATCGACAAGGGTTTGCGATCATGACTGGCACGATTGAAAAAATCTCGGAGCAGCGCTGCTTCGGAGGCATCCAGGGGTTTTACCGGCACGCGTCTACTGCATGCGCAGGTCCGATGCGCTTTGCCGTGTTCCAGCCGCCGCAGGCGCAGAAGGGTCCTGTGCCAGTGTTGTACTACCTGTCGGGCCTGACCTGCACCGAGGAGAACTTCACGATCAAGGCCGGCGCGCAGCGCGTGGCTGCTGAACTCGGGCTCATGCTCGTGATGCCCGACACGAGCCCGCGCAACACGGAAATCCCTGGCGTTGCCGATGACTTCGAGTTTGGAAACGCGGCCGGCTTCTACCTTGACGCGACCCAGGCGCCGTATTCGAAGTTCTTCAACATGTACACCTATGTCACGGAAGAGCTGCCGGGCGTGATCGCTGCCAACTTCCCGGCAGACATGGCACGGCAGGGGATCTTTGGTCATTCGATGGGTGGTCACGGCGCGCTGACGATGGCGCTGAAAAATCCGGGTCGCTATCGTTCGGTGTCGGCATTCTCGCCGATCGTCGCGCCGACGCGCGTGCGCTGGGGCAGCGCCAAGGCATTCCCGCGCTTCCTCGGCGAAGACCGCGAAACCTGGAAACAGTACGACGCCTGCGAACTGATCGCGCAGGGGCGCCGTTTCGACGGCGAAATCCTCGTCGATCAGGGCGATGCCGACCAGTTCCTCAATGACACGCTGCACCCCGAGTGGTTCGAAGAGGCCTGCAAAACAGCCGGCCAGCCGCTGCGCGTGCGCCTTCAGCCCGGGTACGACCACAGCTATTACTTCATCAGTACGTTCGTGGAAGATCACCTTCGCCATCACGCTGCCGCGCTGAAGGCGTAGACGCCCGGCTGCACCGCGGGCCGATTTGCAACACAAATCGGCGGTGCCACAGTTTTGTGGCACGCACTGTTGCGGATCAGAAACAGCCCGCTGTTCCGGTGCCGGCGCCGCATCCTCTGTGCGCATGCAAGATATTGATGCGTGTGGGAAATGCGAATCCACACCGCACTGGCACACATACTGCTTTGCACAGACTTTGATAGAGAGGCACGATTGCGTCGGGCAATGGGGCAGCCGCGGCGAAGCGTTCCGATAACAAGAAGTCACCATTGCGCGAGGAAGCAACTAAATGAAAACCCGAGCTGCGGTCGCCTGGGAAGCAGGCAAACCCCTGAGCATCGAGGAAGTCGATCTGCAGGGTCCGAAGGCGGGCGAAGTGCTCGTTCGCATCGTCGCCACGGGCGTCTGTCATACCGACGCGTTCACATTGTCCGGCGCCGACCCCGAAGGCATGTTCCCGGTAATCCTTGGCCACGAAGGCGGCGGTATCGTCGAGGAAGTCGGTGCCGGGGTGACCAGCGTCAAGCCTGGCGATCACGTGATTCCGCTGTACACGCCCGAGTGCGGCGAGTGCAAGTTCTGCAAGTCCGGCCGGACCAACCTGTGCCAGAAGATCCGTATCACCCAGGGCAAGGGAGTCATGCCGGACGGCACGTCGCGCTTTTCGATCAAGGGAAAGCCGATCCTGCATTATATGGGCTGCAGCACATTCTCCGAGCACACAGTGCTGCCGGAGATTTCGTTGGCGAAAATCAATCCGAAGGCACCGCTGGACAAGGTCTGCCTGCTCGGCTGCGGTATCACCACCGGCATCGGTGCGGTGTTCAACACCGCCAAGGTGTGGCCGGGCGCGACGGTCGCGGTATTCGGCATGGGCGGCATCGGTCTGGCCGTGGTCCAAGGCGCGGTAATGGCCAAGGCCTCGCGCATCATTGCCATCGACCTGAATCCGTCGAAGTGGGAAATGGCCAAGGCCATGGGCGCCACCGATTTCGTCAACCCGAAGGAATACGACAAGCCGATCCAGCAGGTCATCGTCGACCTGACCGACGGCGGCGTGGATTTTTCGTTCGAGTGCATCGGCAACGTCAACGTCATGCGCGCGGCGCTCGAGTGCTGCCACAAGGGCTGGGGCGAATCCACGATCATCGGTGTTGCCGGCGCGGGACAGGAAATATCGACGCGCCCGTTCCAACTCGTCACCGGCCGCGTCTGGCGCGGCTCGGCGTTCGGCGGCGTGAAAGGCCGTTCACAATTGCCTGGCTACGTCGATCGGTATCTTGCGGGCGAACTCAAGGTCGACGAATTCGTCACCGAGACGTTGCCGCTGGACAAGATCAACGAAGCGTTCGATCTGATGCACGAAGGCAAGGTTATCCGCTCGGTGATCAGGTACTGACCGGCGGCGAGGATTTCGCGTGGCAAGCGTTCTGCAGTCTCACAACATCGGGAGGGTAGGTTCATGGTTTCCATTCATCCAACGGTAGACAACGGCATCAAGCCG
>DASRTK010000518.1:0-6148 GCA_035655975.1 Rudaea sp. | reverse complement strand
TCAGCGAGTACGTGACGATCTTGGTCTTGCTGATGCCGAGGTTCACGTTCAGCGAGTCGGTTTCGGTCATCGGCAGCGCCACGAACGTCGAAAACGCCGCGGTGTTGTTCAGGTAATTCGCGATGTTGGCCTGTGCCTGATCGAGCTTGCTGTAGCTGGCCGTATAGCCCAGACCGATGCCATCGGGCGTCAGGTACGGCTGGAAATACGACATCGCGTAGCGCGTGAGGTAATAGCTCTTGGAGATCGTCGCCGATGCCTGGTCGCCGGTGCCGAGGAAGTTGTTCTCCGAAACCGAAATGCTCGCGATCAGTTTTTCGACCTGCGAATAGCCCAGGCCGAACGTGAAGCTGCCGGCCGAGGTTTCCTCGACCGTTATGTTGACGTCGATCTGGTCGTCCGTACCGGGCACGCGCGGCGTCGTGACCTCGACTTTCTTGAAGAAGCCCAGGCGCTGCAGGCGGATCTTGGAACGGTCGATCGCTGCCTGCGAATACCAGGCGCCTTCGAGCTGGCGCATTTCGCGGCGCAATACGTCGTCCTGCGTGCTCGCGTTGCCCTTGAAGGTGATCTTGCGCACGTAGACGCGCTTTCCGGGATTGATGAAGAACGTGACCGAGGCAACGCGCGTCTCCTTGTCGACGCTCGGAACCGGCGTGACCTGCGCGAACGCGTAGCCGATGTTCGCGAGCACTGCGATCATCGCTTCCTGCGACTTGACGATCTTCTTGCGCGAGAACACTTCGCCATGCTGGATCGTGATCAGCTTGCGCATGTCTTCTTCGGCCAGGACCAGGTCGCCGCTGAGCTTGATGTCGCCGACCGTGTAGACCTCGCCCTCGGTCACGTTCGCGGTCAGGTACATCTCGCGCTTGTCGGGACTGATCGTGACCTGGGTCGAGTCGATGCTGAAATCGACGTGTCCGCGATCGAGGTAGTACGAGTTGAGCTTTTCCAGGTCGCCGGCCAGCTTCTCGCGCGAATACTGGTCGTCCTTCGAATACCAGGACGTCCAGTTCGACGTGTTCGATTCGAATTCGCCCTTGATCTCGTCGGTCGAGAACGTCTTGTTGCCGGTGATGTTGATGTGCTTGATCGTCGCGACCTTGCCTTCGGCGATGACGATCGACAATTCGACGCGGTTGCGGTCGAGCGGAATGACCTTCGGCTTGATCGACACGTTGTACTTGCCGCGGTTGTAGTACTGGCGCGTCAATTCCTGGGTGACGCGGTCGAGCGAAAGCCGGTCGAACGGTTCGCCTTCGGCCAGGCCGATGTCCTTGAGGCCCTTGAGCAGGTCCTCGGATTTGAGATCCTTGTTGCCCTTGAGCTGGATCTTCGAGATCGCCGGCCGTTCCTTGACCGTGATCACGAGGATGTCGCCCTGGCGCGCGATCGCCACGTCGGTGAAAAATCCGGTCTTGTACAGCGCGCGCACGGCCTGCTGCACGCGCTCGCTCGTGACCGTGTCGCCTTTTTCAACCGGCAGGTAGGTGAATACCGTACCGGCCGAAATGCGCTGCAAGCCGTCGATGCGGATGTCGGATGCGACGAAAGGATCGAGCGCGAAAGCCTTGACGGCAACGCTGGCGAGCAATAAGAGGGCGGCGATACGCTTCATCGTCACTTCCAGAAATCGGGTGGTTGCTAGGTCTTCCGCGCTGGTTCGAGCCGCGGCGACATGGGATTCTAATTGTATGTTGCTTTCCCTCGCTGCCGGATGCACCGGCGGCCGCAGGGGCCATCACGCAGCCGTCGCCGCTACGAAGCGACGATCCGAACGATATCGTTGTAAAACGCCAGGCTCATCAAGGTCACCAGCAGTGCGAGTCCGACGTACTGGCCGGCGACAAGCGCGCGCTCGCTGAGCGGGCTGCCCTTGATCCATTCGATCAGGTAATAGAGCAAGTGGCCGCCATCCAGGATCGGAATCGGCAGCAGGTTCAATATGCCCAGGCTCAACGAAATCACTGCAAGGAACGACAGGAACCACGCCAGGCCTTGATTCGCCGACGCATTGGCAACCTGGGCGATCGTGATGACGCTGGACAGGTTCTTCGTCGATGCCTGGCCCGACAGCATGCTGCCGATCATGCCGAGCGTATTGCGCGTCGTCTTCCAGGTTTCGCGAAACGCGGCCGGAATCGCCTGCAGCGGTCCGTACTGTTCGATCGCATCGTAACCCCGGGCCTGGCCGCCGATGCCGATGACCCAGCGCGACTTGGCATCTTCCGATTTCTGCGTGGCCTTCAGGTCGAGAGGCACATTGCTCGTGCCGCGCTGCACGACCACGTGCAATTGCGGATTCTTCGCCGCCTGCTCGCCGACCGTGCGCGTCAGGTCGTCCCAGTTGGCGATTGCCACATCGTTGATGCGCACGATGCGGTCGCCGGGCAGAACGCCGGCGTGGGCCGCCGGTGAATCAGCGACGACGGTGCCGGCCACCGCGGCCGGCGGCAGCAACTGCAGGCCTATTGCATCGAACGTCTTGTCGTTGTCGGAGGCCGCTGTCGGCAGGCTAGCCAGCGGAAGCCGGCGTGTCACGGCGCTGCCTTGCGCGTCGATCACATCGACGGCCACGTCCTGATGCAGCATCGCCGACTGCGCGACGCCCATCATGGCGTTGCTCCACGAACCGACGCTTTCGCCGCCGACGGCGGTCAGTCGGTCGCCCGACTTGAAGCCTGCTTGTGCGGCCAGGCCGTGCGGCGTGCCGATGACCGGCTGCAGGTCCGGCCGGCCGATGACGAACATCGCCCAGAACGCGAAAACGGTGAACGCGATGTTGAACGCCGGGCCGGCCGCGGCAATCGCCATGCGCTGCCAGACCGGCGCCGACGAATATTCGCCGGGCTGACTCTTCGCCAGTTCCGGGTTGTCGGCCTCACGCGCATCGAGGAACTTGACGTAGCCGCCGAGCGGGATCGCGCCAATCGCGTATTCCGTTCCGTCACGGCCGTATCGCGACCACAGTGCCTTGCCGAACCCCACGGAAAAGCGCAACACCTTGACGCCGCAGCGCCGCGCTACCCAGTAGTGGCCGAACTCGTGGAATGTGACCAGGATTCCCAAGGTGACCAGCAGCCACCAGGCGGAACCGAAAAACTCGCTCATCTAACCGTCCTGCCTTGATTCGACACTCGCCCTTTTCCGCCCTGCCTCAGCCGGGGTCTCGCGCCTCTGCCACAAAATGGGGGCTCAACAGCGCTATTGCACGGCCTCGTTCGGGCGCGCGCAGTATAAACGCTTTCCGCCGCGATCCCTCCACCGCATGAACCGGCGTTCAGGCGGCAGCGGGCTGGGTCGGGGAACCGGTCCTAGCAAAAGCTGCGCTGCATGATACGTTGGGCCTCGCGGCGCGCGGTTAAATCGGCGTAAACCAGCGTTTCCAGGTCGCTCGCCGGTGCGGCGGGCAGGAAATCCAGCGTCGCTTCGATCAGCTCCGATATCGCCAGGAACGGCAAGGTGCCTTCGAGAAAGGCCGCCACCGCGACCTCGTTGGCGGCGTTGAGCGTCGTCGGTGCCGTGCCGCCCGCCTCGAGCGCGTGATAGGCGAGGTCGAGGCAGCGAAACGTCTGCCGGTCAGGCGCTTCAAAGTTCAGCTGGCCGATCGCCAGCAGGTCCAGCGGGGCGACCCCGGACTCGATCCGGTCCGGCCAGGCCAGCGCGTGCGCCAGCGCCGTGCGCATGTCCGGATTGCCGAGTTGCGCCAGCACTGATCCGTCGGCGTATTCCACCAGCGAATGCACGATGCTTTGCGGATGCACGACGACCTCGATCTGCGGCGCGCTCGCGCCAAACAGCCAATGCGCCTCGATGACTTCCAGCCCCTTGTTCATCAACGTGGCCGAGTCGACCGAGATCTTGCGCCCCATGCGCCAGTTCGGGTGCGCGCAGGCCTGATCCGGCGTGACCGTTGCGAGATCGCCACGCGCCTTGCCGCGGAACGGCCCACCCGACGCGGTCAGTACGATCTTGCGCACGCCCGCGCGCGCAAGATCCACGCGCGGATTCGGCAGGCACTGGAAGATCGCGTTGTGTTCCGAGTCGATCGGAATCAATTCGCCGCCGCTGGCGCGCAACGCGTCGAACAGCAGCCGGCCGGCCATGACCACGGCTTCCTTGTTCGCCAGCAGCAAGCGCTTGCCGGCGCGCGCGGCGGCCAAGGTCGAATCGAGGCCAGCCGACCCGACGATCGCAGCGATCACGATTTCGCTCGAACTCTGCGTCGCCGCTTCGCGCAGTCCTTCACGGCCGCTGGCGACGCGCGTCGGCAAACCGGCCGCGGCAATCTTCTCGCGCAACGTCGCTTCGAGGGGTTCTTCGGCGATGACGGCAATGTCCGGTGCGAAACGCTGGCAAAGCGCGACAAGAGCGTCGACGTTGCAGCGGGCAGTCAGGGCGCTGGCGCGATAGCGCTGCGGATGGCGCGCAATGACATCCAGCGCGCTCGCCCCGATCGAGCCGGTCGCGCCAAGAATGGCAACCTGCTTCATAGTCCGAGCGCGGCTTTCCCGAGCGCGAACAGCGGCAGAGCGGCGAAGACGCCGTCGAGGCGGTCGTAGACACCGCCATGGCCCGGAAACATGTGGCCGGAATCCTTGACGTTGGCGTGGCGCTTGATGAGGCTTTCGAACAGATCGCCGACGATTGAAAGGATGACCGCGACCATGCCGAGGATTACCAGCGCGAGCAGAGACATGCCGCGCACGTTCAACAACCAGCCGCCGGCAACCGCGATCAGGGCCGATCCAGCCAACGCGCCGTAGACGCCGATGATGGTCTTGCCCGGGCTGATCTGCGGCGCGAGCTTGGTCGTGCCCCAGCGACTGCCGACGAAATAGGCGCAGGAATCGGCCGCCCAGACCAGCATCAGTGCGTATAGGCCCCAGGTGTGCACGTCGGTCTGGCTTTGATGCAACTGCATCATCGCCGTCCAGGCCGGCACGACCGACAGCAAACCCGCGGTCAGCTTGATCACCGTGTTCTCGTGCGTCGGCGCGGCTGCGAACGAATAGTTCCGCAGCCAGAGGAACGCGAGGGGCCACCACACGGCACCGGCGCCGATCACTACCCACCACAGCAGCGAGCCGCTAGTGACCCAGAGCACGGCCATCAGGGCAATCGCGCAACCCACGAGAACGGCGCGCCACGGACGCGAGCGCATGCCGGACATCCGAGTCCATTCCCACAACGCGACGATACACAGGCCGGCGATGAACGCGGCGAACCAGAGCGGCGGCAAGAGCAGGATCAACGCGATCGCCAGCGGCGTAACGAGCAGTGCGGTGATGATGCGTTGTTTCACGGTCTGGTCGGTCCTGGAATCGTTCTTCGGGTGTCAACTTCAGTTCTTCTTCTTCTCGACCTGCGCGCTGGTCTGACCATAGCGCCGTTCGCGCCGGGCGAACTCGGCCAACGCATCCTGCAGGCAGCCTTGGTCGAAGTCCGGCCAGAGTACGTTGCTGAAGACCAATTCGCTATAGGCCAGCTGCCAGAGCAGAAAATTGCTGACGCGCTGCTCGCCACCGGTCCGGATGAACAGATCGACCGGTGGCAGGTCCGCAAGGCAGAAGAATGGCGCGAGGCTGCGTTCGTCGATGGCGTCGGCCGCAAGGTCGCCGCGCTGCACGGCGAGCGCCGCGAGCCTGGCCGCGTTCGCGACGTCCCAGCGGCCGCCGTAATTGACGGCAATGTTCAAGGCGAGTTTCGTGTTGCCAGCGGTCTTGGCCATTGCGGCGCGCATGCGTTCTCGCAACTCCGGCGCAAACGCCGCGAGTTCGCCGATGAAGGCTATGCGCACGCCGTTGCCGTGCAGCTTGTCGACTTCGCGGTCGAGCGCCTTGAGGAACAACTCCATCAACGCGCTGACTTCCTGCTGCGGCCGTTGCCAGTTCTCGCTCGAAAACGCGAACAGCGTCAGTGCCTGGACGCCACGCTGCACGCAGAACTCAATTGCCTTCTGAACCGCCTTCTGCCCGGCGCGATGGCCGAAACTGCGCGGACGATGGCGTTGCCTCGCCCAGCGTCCGTTGCCGTCCATGACGATCGCAACATGGCGCGGCGGGGCCGGTGTGGAAGTTTCCACATTGTGTGCCGGAGAGACGGGGTGCGGGTGGGTCAGAGGGGTCTCCACAGTTGCGATTGA
>DASRTK010000517.1:0-22028 GCA_035655975.1 Rudaea sp. | reverse complement strand
CCTGGTACGGATTACCGAGGCGCACGATGGCCAGCGCATCGACAACTTCCTGCTCGGTCAGCTCAAGGGTGTGCCGAAAAGCCTGGTCTACCGGATCCTGCGTACGGGCCAGGTCCGGATCAACGGCAAGCGGGCCAAACCCGACGTGCGTATCGCCGACGGCGACGAGGTGCGCATTCCGCCGGTGCGCACCGCTGAACCCGCCGCCCACGGCGTGCCGGCCCGGGCCCAACTCGAGCGAATCGGCGAAGCGATCATCCACGAAGACCGCGATTTCCTCGTAATCGACAAACCCAGCGGCGTCGCCAGCCATGGCGGCAGTGGCATCAGCTTCGGCGCGATCGAACTGCTGCGCGCAGCGCGCCCCAACGATACGCTGGAACTGGCACACCGGCTGGACCGGGACACCAGCGGCGTGCTCGTGCTCACGCGCCGCCGGACCGCCCTGATGGCCTTGCAGACGCTGATCCGCGACAACCAGACGACCAAGCAATACCTGACGCTGCTGCAAGGCAAGTTCCGGCGCGCGACATTCGACGTCAACGTGCCGTTGCGCAAGTCCGTGCTGCAGGGGGGCGAGCGCATGGTGCGGGTCGACGACGACGGCAAGGCGGCGCTGACACGATTTCGCGCGATCGACGCGTTTCGCGACGCGACGCTGGCTGAAGCGACGCTGTTCACGGGCCGGACGCACCAGATTCGCGTGCACAGCGCGCACAGCGGTCATCCGATCGCCGGCGACGAGAAGTATGGCGATCGGGAATTCAACCTGCGCATGCGCGAGTTCGGCCTGCGGCGGCTGTTCCTGCACGCTGCGCGCTTCGAATTTGCGATCGGCGACAAGACTTACAGCTTTTCCGCGCCGCTGGCAGACGAATTGCGGGCGGTGCTGAACGCGCTACCCCGGACTACTGAAGCGCGAACTACTGGAAAAAGCGCACGCTGACCTCGGCCGAACGCAGGATGTCGGGCGGCAGCAGCACGACCAGCGATAGCGCGCAGGCAGTGTGCGACAGCGCCAATGGGAGCAGCGCACGATAGCGCAGGTAGTTCGCACACCAGCACAGGCCGCCGGCGAACGTCGCCATCATCAAGGCGGCATTTGGCGCGTGCATGAGGGCGAATCCAAGCGCGCCGAGCCAGGCCGCCACGTATCTGTTGTCCACGACGATGTTCCAGCGCTCGGCATAAATCGCGCAGATCAGGTATTGCTGAAGCAGCGCCCAGCCAAAATAGCGCAGTACCTGGCGCAGTCCGGGCGCCGGAGTCACCTGCGCGCCCGAGCCGTGCAGGATCATGCCGATGGCCAGGGCCAGAGCGACAACGAGCGCCGCATACGCCCATGCGCGCAGGCCGCCGTTCCAGTGCCATACGCGCGGGAGGGACAGGCTGATTGCATAGGCAACGGTGAGCCCGATCAGTGCGTAGTGGGACGCATGCAACGTTCCGTCGAAGTGATCGCCGAGGATCAGCCATAGCGGGGCAGCCATGGTCAGCGCAAGTTCGAACAACGCCCGCCGGCGCGGGTCGAGGGGCGACCGGAACTTCGCGATCAGCAACAGCAGTGCAAGCACTGCAACCGGGGCCCATTGCGATCGCTGTGGCGCTTCGCGCAATCCGGACCCGGCCAACGCGCGCGCTTCGGCAAAAGTTTCGGCGTAACCGGATTCCGGGACCAGGATCGCCGCCGGCAGCGCCGCGTAAACTGCGTTGCGCAGGGCGATCTGCTGCTCGACGCGGCCGCGCTGCGGCAGCAGAACCAGTGGCTGCACCGACCCATCGGTGTTTGCCGCTATTGCCGCAATGTCCACTTGTTGCAAAGTGTAATCGAAAGGTAGCCGGTAGACGCCGATGACGCCTGACGGAACGCTGTGCCCCGGCTCGACGATGACCGGCTCGGCTTTGAGATCGAGGGGCGAGTAGCCGGCGCCGCGGCGCAGGGACACCGAGCGCAATGTGACCTCTCCGGGTTGGGACAGCGCCAAGCGCAGGCGCAGCATCGCTGCGTCCTGCGGCGGCGCCATGGACTGTCTGGCGCCGTCGATATACCAGGCGAGCTTGCCGACATCGAGGATCCCTTCATAGCGCCCAGTTTCGAGCGGCACCGGTGCGCTGACGAATTCCCGCTCGCCGAGTTTCTCGCGCACGACGACGCGAAGTTCGCCGGCTGACGCGACGGTCGCGTCCACATGCAGGCGGGCAAAGGCGCGCAGGCTCAATGTTCGAGCCAGCACGATACCGACTTCGACCGGTCCGGAACCGCGCCAGCGCAGGGATCCTTCCCTGAACTCGAAGTCGTCGCTGCCGAACGGGTGACCGGCGATGATGTCTTCCGGGCCGGCGAAGCGCCACTGGTACGGCGTGCCGCCGGTGCTGGCCAGTGCGAGCGATCTCGCGGCCTGATCGCTCAGGTGAGCGTTGAACGCACGATGCGCAAACAGGTCGAGTCCAAAGACAGTGACTACGATCAGTGCAATGAATGCGAGCGCAGCCAGGCCGGGTCGCCATGCCGCCATGCGCACGTTTCCGTCAGTCCGTGAGCAGGGCTTCGGTCTTGGCCGCGCAAATGAAATCGTTCAGCGAAATGCCGCCGACATCGTGCGTGGAAAACCTGACCTGACAGCGACCCCAGCCGAGTTCGAGATCGGGATGGTGATTTTCGCGCTCAGCGATCCAGCCAAGTGCGTTGACGAAGGCCAGTGCCTTCGAGAAATCGGAAAACTTGAAATCCTTGCGCAGATCACCGGCCTGCGGGCCAAGATTCCAGCCCGGCAGTTCGGGCAGTAGCGCGTCGACCTGCACGCGCGCCAGCGCATGTTGCGGCCCCTTGAGGGTCTTGCACTTCATGGCGAGGAGTTCGACAAAGGTCATGGCGGCAGCTCCGGATTCGGGCCAAAGTGTAGCCCAACACCGGCGACGCGGTGACAGCCGGCCGATTTAGTACTAAACTGGTACTGTTTAGACGATCAAGTGCCATGCTGACCATTTCCGATACCGCGCAAACACATTTTCGCCGCCTGCTCGAACAGCAGGGCATCGATGGCTTGGGCATTCGCCTTGCGGCGGTGCACCCGGGCACGTCCAAAGCCGACTGCCAACTCGAATTCTGCGAAGCCGCGGACCTTTGCGGTGATGAGTTCGTGGTGGCCTGCAGCGGTTTCAGCATCTATGTCGACGCGGCCAGCCTGCCGTATCTCGACGGCGCCGACCTCGACTACCAGGGCACCGCGACTGGCGGGCAGCTGACGATTCGCGCACCGAAGATCAAGGGCGATGTGCCGGGGACGGATGCAAGCCTCACCGAGCGCGTGCGCTATCTGCTGGAAAGCGAGATCAATCCGCAGGTGGCCTCGCACGGCGGCAAGGTCAGCCTGGTCGATGTGACGGCGGAAGGCGTCGTGCTATTGCGTTTCGGCGGAGGCTGCCATGGCTGCGGCATGGTCGACGTGACCCTGAAGCAGGGCATCGAGGGCACACTGCGCAGCAAGCTGCCGGAAATCAGCGCGGTGCGCGACGTGACCGACCACGAGCACGGGCATAACCCGTATTACCGCGGAAAGCAGGGCTCCAGCGCAATGCGCTGAAGTATACACTGGTATTTAGCAACTACTGTACCGAACGCGCCGGCGCGAAGCCGGCGACGCGTGGTCAGTTGCCCTGTTCGTGGCGCGACAGGTCGTCGAGCTTGCCCGGCAGCGAGGCGAAGTAGCGCGACAAGCCTTGGATCTCGTCCTCTGAAAGCGTCGCGACAAAGCCGGCCATGATGGGGTTCTTGCGATCGCCGGATTTGTATTCGTGCAGCGCGCGCGAAAGGTAATCGTGGTACTGGCCGGCCAGACGCGGATACATCGGATTGGCGGTGGCGTTGCCATCCTCGCCGTGGCAGGCAGCGCAGGTCTTGGCTTTTTCCTTGATCTTCTCGAGTGGAACTTCCGCAGCGATGGTGCTAGTCGCGAAGCTGCCCGCGGCGAGCAGGGCGATTGCAATCGTCTTCTTCATTGGGTCGGGTCCGGCGCGGGTTACGGGGTGATGCTGGAAAGGTAGCTGGCGATATTGATGATGTCCTGTTCGGACAAGCTCTCGCCTTGTGCGCGCATGGTCGGATGCGCGCGCTCGCCCTTCTTGTATCCGGTCAGTGCCGCCACCAGATAGTCGTAGTTCTGGCCGGCGATGCGCGGCACGTGGTAGTTCGGGTAGGCGTTCTCGTAGCCGGCGACGCCGTGGCAACCGCCACAGGTATAGACCAGCGCGCGGCCGGCCTTGGGGTCGCCCTTGGCGGGTTCGGCTGCGGCCACATGCGCCGCGACCAGCAGCGAGGCAACGGTCAGCACGCGGGCAATGAACACTCTTGTCATGTTTCGATCCTGCGAGTGGTTGGTGTGCGCGAAAGCGGCGAAGTATAGCTTGGGTCGCAGTGCAACCTCTAGGTGACTTTGCGCATCAAAGACCTGATGGCAACAAAGCTTCGTGACTAGTGGCTCTAGTGGTGCGTCGCGAGTAGGCCCAGACTTCGGCCGCATCGACCAGGGGAGTTCTCGAAAAGAAAGTGCTTGCAATAAGTAGTGATGTAGTCTAGTATAACACCAATATCCTCGTGACTCCGGCGCAGCCATGAAAACTCCAAGGAATTCCCAACTCAACTCGCTGATTTGCGTAGCGATTATCTCTGCGGCGGCCGCACTTTCCGGCTGTGGCAATGGCGGTGGCGCACAAGCCAAGGAAGCCGAAAAATCCAACGTCAATGCTGTGCCCGTCGAGGTTGCGACCGTGGCCAAGAACGCGGTCAACGCCAGTTACAACGGCACGGCCACGCTCGTTGCCGACCACGAAGCGCAGGTTGCTTCGAAGGCGACCGGTGTGCTGATGAAAGTGCTCGTCGAGGAAGGCATGACTGTCCATGAGGGACAGCTGCTGGCCGAGCTCGACAATTCCAGTGCAACGGCCAGCGTGGCGCAGGCCGAAGCGCAAATGAACAAGGCCGACGCGACGTTCACGTATGCCGAGCAGTCGATCAAGAAGCAGCTGATCTCCAAACGCGAGTACGACCAGGCCAATTTCGACATGCAGACGCAGAAGGCCGCGCTGCAGACGGCACGCTTGCAACTGGCGTATACGCGCATCGTTGCGCCCGTCAGCGGCGTCATCGCCGAGCGCTCGGTCAAGGTCGGCAACCTGATCCAGGTCAACCAGAACCTGTTCCGCATCGTCGGAATGGATCCTCTGCAGGCCGTGCTCAACGTGCCGGAGCGTCAGCTCGGCATCCTGAAGGCCGGACAAGCGGTGCAGCTCGAAGCGGACGCGCTCCCGGGCAAGAAATTCACCGGCGACATCCTGCGCATTGCGCCGACGGTCGACGCGGCCAGCGGCACGTTTCGCGTGACCTGCCAGTTCCGCGACAAGACCGCCACGCTCAAGCCGGGCATGTTCGGCCGCATCGACATCGTCTACGACCATCGCGACGAAGCGGTCACGATTCCACGTTCGGCACTGATCGAGGAAGACGGGGAGACGGCCGTGTTCGTGGTCGATGCCGCGCCGGTGAAGGTTCCCACCGCCGACTCGAAAGCGAAGGACGCGGACAAGTCGAAGACACCTGCGAAGGATTCGAAAGACACGAAGGCGATCGTCGCCTCGACGCCGGGCTTCGTCGCGCACCGCAAGCTCGTCCAGATCGGCTACAGCGACGGCGACAAGGTCGAAATCCGCTCCGGAGTCGACATCGGTGCGCGCGTGATCACGGTCGGCCGTAACGCGGTGCGTGACGGAACCGCCGTGCAGGTGCTCGATACAACCCTGGTCGCGGCGAAGGCGGGCGGAGACAAGGCGTGAACATCGTCGAGATGGCGACCCGGCGGCGCGTGACCGTCGGGATGGTCACCTTGACGTTTGTTTTGTTCGGTCTGATCGCGCTGACCGGGCTCAAGGTAAACCTTCTCCCGGACCTGACCTATCCGACGCTCACCGTGCGCACCGAGTACGAGGGTGCGGCGCCGATGGAGATCGAAAACCTGATCTCGCAGCCGGTCGAGGAAGCGATCGGCGTGGTCAAGAACCTGCGCAAGATCCATTCGGTTTCGCGCACCGGCCAATCCGACGTCGTCCTCGAGTTCGCCTGGGGCACGAACATGGACCAGGCCGGGCTCGACGTCCGCGACAAATTGGACATCCTGCAACTGCCGCTCGACGCGAAGAAGCCGGTATTGCTGCGCTTCAATCCGTCGACCGATCCGATCATGCGATTGTCGCTGAGCGTCGCGGCGGCTGGCGGGAAGAGCGAAGTCAACGAAGCAGAACTCAAGCAACTGCGCCGCTTCGCCGACGATGAACTGAAGAAACGCCTCGAACCGACGCCCGGCGTCGCCGCGGTGAAGGTCGGCGGCGGTCTCGAAGACCAGATCGACGTCGAGATCGATCAGCAGCGCCTGCAACAGGTCAACCTCAACGTTGCCGACGTGACCAAGCGACTGGCCGACGAAAACGTCAATGTGTCCGGCGGACGCATCGAGAACGGGTCGCAGCGCTACCTCGTGCGCACCGTCAACCAGTTCGGCAATCTCGACGAAATGCGCAACCTGCTGATCAAGGTGGACGCGGGCGTGCCGGTGCGGCTGAAAGACATCGCGGAAGTTCGCCAGGGCTACAAGGAACGCGAAGGCGTCGTGCGCGTCGACGGCCACGAGGCGATCGAACTCGCGGTATACAAGGAGGGCGACGCGAACACGGTCAGCGTGGCCGCTGCCGTCAAGAAACAGCTCGAGCGCCTCAAGCCGATTCTGCCGAGCAACGCCAAGCTCGACACGATCGACGATCAGTCGATCTTCATCCAGAGTTCGCTCGACGACGTGCGCAACGACGCGATCATCGGCGGCATCCTCGCGGTGCTGATCATTTTCTTCTTCTTGGCCGACTCGTGGAGCACGTTCATCATCTCGCTGTCGTTGCCGATATCGCTGATCGCGACGTTCTTTTTCATGGGGCAGGCCGGCGTCAGCCTCAACGTGATGTCGCTCGGCGGACTGGCGCTTGCAACGGGCATGGTCGTCGACGATTCGATCGTCGTGCTCGAGAACATCGCGCGCCTGCGCGAGCAGGGCATGGGAATCGTCGAGGCCGCGGTCAAGGGTGCGCGCGAGGTATCGATGGCTGTTATCGCCTCGACGCTGACCACGGTCGCCGTGTTCTTTCCGCTGGTGTTCGTACAGGGCGTGGCCGGCCAGTTGTTCCGCGACCAGGCGCTGACCGTTACGTTTGCGATGCTGATCTCGCTGGTCGTCGCAATGACGCTGATTCCGATGCTGGCCTCGCTCAGGGGCCGGTCGCCGATTGCCTACAAGGACGAAGAGCCGTCGCCGGGCTGGCAGCCGACGAGTCGCGCGGGACATCGCGTGAAGGCCGTGGTCTCGCCGGTCTCGCGCCTGTTCTTCCGCTGGATCCCGCTGCTGTTCATGCGTGCCGTTTTCATTGTCTCCGGCACCGTGGGCGTCGTGATCGGCAAGGCATTGCGAGCTGTTGGCCGCGTCGTGCTGATGCCGTACAACGCCGCGGCGAGCGCTTATCGGACTTTCTTGCCGAAGGCGCTGTCCCATCCGTGGAAGGTGCTCGGATTCGCGGCGGCAGCCTTCATCGCAAGCATCGCGCTGATTCCGACCTTGGGCATGGACCTGATTCCCTCGCTCGCGCAGGGACGTTTCGAGATGACGGTGAAGCAGCCACCAGGCACCGCGCTGATCGACACGGACAAGCTCGTTGCCGAACTGGAGCAGAAGAACGCCAAGGACCCGAACATCGCGTTGATCTATGGCGTCAGCGGCACCGGCACGCGACTCGACGCGACGCCAACCGAGTCGGGTGAAAATATTGCGCGCCTGCTGATCGTGCTGAAGCCCGGCGTCGGCGAGCGCGGCGAACGCGCGGCGACGGAAGCGTTGCGCGCTTCGATGGCGACGCGGGCGGGGACGGAAGTCAAGTTCTCGCGTCCGCAGCTTTTCAGCTTTGCCACGCCACTCGAGATCGAACTGCGCGGCTACGACCTGGCCTCGCTCGAAAAGGCCGGCAAGAAACTGACATCGTTGATGAACGCATCGCCGCGCTTCGCGGATGTGAAGTCGACCGTCGAAGGCGGTTATCCCGAAATCCAGATTCACTTCGACCAGCAGCGCGCCGCCGCGCTCGGATTGACGACGAAACAGGTCTCCGACCAGATCGTGAACAAGGTGCGCGGGTCGGTGGCGACGCGCTACAGTTTCCGCGATCGCAAGATCGACGTTCTGGTGCGCGCACAGGCCGACCAGCGCGCAAGCGTCGACGACATTCGCAATCTCATCGTCGGCTATTCGCCGGTCGCTGCTGCTGCCGGCGCGACCAGCGCTGCGACGACCGCAGCCGCGGCAACGACGACCGCCACGTCAGCCGCGACGGGTTCCACTGCGAGCACGGCGATGGGAAGGCCGGTCCGCCTGTCGGCCGTCGCCGACGTCGTTTCGAGCCAGGGCCCGAGTGAAATTCATCGCATCAGCCAGGAACGCGTTGCCATAGTTTCGGCAAACCTGCATTACGGCGATCTGGGTTCGGCTGTCACAGAGGTGCGACAGTTGATTCGGGAAAATCCGCTTGCAGCCGGCGTCACGTCGCACATCGGCGGCCAGAGCGAAGAACTCGACGCGTCGGTCAAATCGCTGATCTTCGCGCTCGCGCTGGCGATATTCCTGGTCTACCT
The DNA here is from genome assembly GCA_035655975.1 of Rudaea sp. Lineage (GTDB taxonomy): Bacteria > Pseudomonadota > Gammaproteobacteria > Xanthomonadales > Rhodanobacteraceae > Rudaea. The sequence continues at coordinate 13,312 of DASRTK010000517.1, read as the reverse complement.
CGTCATGGCATCGCAGTTCGAATCGCTGCTGCACCCGTTCGTGATCATGTTCTCGATTCCGCTGGCACTGGTCGGCGCGGTGCTCGCGCTGAAACTGACGTCCACGCCGCTCAGCGTGGTCGTGTTCATCGGATTGATCATGCTCGCCGGCATCGTCGTGAAAAATGCGATCGTGCTGATCGATCGGGTAAACCAGTTGCGCGAGGAGGGCGTCGACAAGATCAATGCGATTATCCAGGCTGCCGAGTCGCGCTTGCGTCCAATCTCGATGACGACATTGTGTACCTTGCTCGGATTCATGCCGTTGGCAATCGGCGTCGGCGACGGCAATGAAGTGCGCGCGCCGATGGCGATCACGGTGATTGGTGGTCTGCTCGTCTCTACCTTGCTGACGCTGGTCGTGATTCCGGCCGTGTACGTCTTGCTCGACCGGCGCAGTGACGAGGTGTATCGCGAACGTGGGGCGCGCAAGCACAACGTGGTTGTCGATGAAGCCACGCTTGCGGCTGGGGCGGCGATGTCATGAGTGGTTCCACTGCCAGAAGAAGCCCCCACCTCTTGTCCTCCCCCGCGAGCGGGGGAGGAGGAGTGATCGTCGCGCTGGACGCGACAGCGTTGTTTCATAGGAGCGGCCCCCACCTCTTGTCCTCCCCCGCTGCGCAGGGGAGGAGGAGTGATCGTTGCGCTAACGCGCAACAGCGGTATTTGATTGAAGCGGGGAGTGATCGTCGCGCTGCGCGCGACAACGTTATTTCATTAGAGCGGGGGGCGCCATGACCCTTGCAGAGCTGAGTCTGAAGCGCCCGGTCACCGTCATTATGGTGTTCGTGTCGATGACTGTGATCGGCCTGATCGCGGCGTTCCGTCTGCCGCTCGAATCGATGCCGGATATCCAGTTCCCGTTCCTGGCGGTCAACTTGCCGTATCAGGGGTCTACCCCTTCGGAAGTCGAGCGCACCGTCACGCGGCCGGTGGAGGAAGCGCTGTCGACGCTGACCGGCATCCAGCGCATGAATTCGGTAACGCGCGCCGACGGTGTCAATATCCAGATGGAGTTCAAGTGGGGTCAGGACACGGCCGTCAAGGCGGTCGAAGCGCGCGAGAAGATCGATGCAATCCGCGCGGATCTCCCGGTGGATCTGACCCGTTATCAGGTCTTCAAAGGCTCGACCGCCGATCAGCCCGTGATGAACCTGCGTATCTCCGCCGATCACGACCTGACCAATGCCTACGAACTGCTCGATCGCGAACTGAAGCGGCCGCTCGAACGCTTGCCTGGCGTCGCCCAGGTCAAGATCGAAGGCGTCGCGCCGCGTGAAGTACGGATCGAAATCGATTCCGACCGGCTCAGTGCCGCGGGTGTCGGCCTCAACGATTTGTATCAACGCCTGAACAACGCGAATTTCTCCGCCTCCGGCGGCCTGATCAAGGATGGCGCGACACGCTATCACGTGCAGCCGGTCGGGGAGTGGCGCAGCATCGATGAAATCCGCTCGCTGCCGATCAACGACAAGGGACTCAAGCTCGGCGACGTTGCCGACGTCAACGTCAAGCCCGGGCGGCTCACTTACGCGCGGCACCTGGATCAGCGGCCGGCCGTCGCAGTCGATATCTCGAAGGAGCGCAGCGCCAACTTGGTCGAAGTCGGCCGCGCCGTAATGGCCGAGGTCGAACGCATTCGCCAGGAACCGGAGTTGAAGGGTATCCAGATCTATGCGCTTGGAGATCAGGCCGCATCGGTCACCGAGAGCCTGAGTCAGCTCAGCTGGGCCGGCCTCGAAGGAACGCTGCTTTCGGTTTTCGTGCTGTTCTTCTTTTTGCGCGACTTGCCGTCGACGCTGATGGTGTCGCTGGCGATTCCGATCTGCTTCGTGATCACGCTGGGCTGCCTGCAGTTGTTCGGCATGACGTTGAACATCCTGTCGATGATGGGACTGCTGTTGGCGGTCGGCATGCTCGTCGACAATGCGGTCGTCGTCGTCGAGAGCATCTATCACTATCGCGAAAAGTTTCCCGACAAGCCCTGGTATTGCGCCGTGCAGGGCACGCAGGTCGTCGGCATCGCGATTGCGGCGGGCACGATGTCGAGCATCATTGTGTTCCTGCCGATGGTGTTCGGCGAGAAAGACAACATCAGCATCTTCCTGACACAGGTTGCGATCACGATGGCGATCGCGCATCTGTCCTCGTGGCTGGTCGCGGTCAGTCTCGTGCCGATGCTGTCGGCGCGTCTGCCGCCGCCGAAATTCATCGGCCGCAAGAACATCATCACGCGCGTGCAAGGCACCTACGGTCGGTTCATCGCCACGACCCTGAGCCACCGCCGCTGGACGATGGTGGGGCTGATCGCGCTGCTCGTCATCAGCATCCTGCTGCCGGCCGCACACACCAAGATGGACATGTTCCCGGCCGGCGAAAGCGATCGCATGTTCATCGGCTACCGGTTGAATGCGCTGTATCCGCTGGCCGACCTGAAGGCATCGGTCGACAAGATCGAAACATATCTCAACGCGCACCGCGCCGAGTTCCACATCAAAAACCTGTACAGCCGTTACGCCGAGGACGCGACCGACACGTTCACGTCGATCCTGTTCGACAAGAACGACAAGACCCGGCCGAGCTCCAAGGTCGTGCTGGAAAAGCTGCGCAAGGAATTGCCGAAGGTCCCGATCGGTGAAGTCGTGTTCGACTTCAACGACAACGGGTCCGGCTCGGACAAGACAATCAACCTGAGCCTGGTTGGCGATTCGGGACAGGTGCTGCGCGATGTTTCGACTACGGTGATCGGTATCCTGCGCCAGGTGCCGGTGCTGCACGACGTCAACGCAAGCCAGGATAGCGGCAACCGCGAATTGTCCGTGCACGTCGATCGCGAGAAAGCCAAGGAATTCGGATTCTCCGCCAACGACGTCGCCCAGTTCATTGCCATAGCGCTTCGCGGCATGCGACTGAAGGACTTCCACGGCAATGAAAGCGAGTTGCCGGTGTGGCTGCGTTTCAGCAACTCCGATGCGCAGAGCCTCGACGACCTGGGCGACTTCAAGGTTCGCCGACCCGATGGCACGCAGATTCCGCTCCTGTCGATGGTCCAGATCCAGACGCAAAATGCCTCGTCCCTGATCGAACGCCAGAACCGCCAGATTTCGCTGGGTATCAAGGCCAACCTCGCCGAAGGCGCGACCAGCGAGGACGCGCGCAAGGCGATCCAGAGCGCGATGGACGGCGTGCAATTCCCGGCCGGTTACCGCTGGACGTTCGGCGAAAACTTCAACCGCGACGACGACGCGGGCAAAAAGATGATGTTCAACCTCCTGATCGCGTTGGTACTGGTCTATGTCGTCATGTGCGCGATGTTCGAGTCCCTGATCTATCCGGCGGCGATCCTGACCACGTTCATTTTCTCGATCTTCGGCGTGTTCTGGCTGTTCTGGATAACCGGCACGACGTTCTCGATCATGGCGATGATCGGCGTGCTGATCCTGATGGGCGTGGTGGTGAACAACGGCATCGTCATGATCGTGCACATCAACCAGCTTCGTCATACCGGCCTGCATCGACGCGAAGCGCTGATCCAGGGTGCAAAGGATCGCTTGCGGCCGATCCTCATGACGATGGGCACGGCGATTCTCGGCATGGTGCCGCTGTGCGTCTCGAACGCATCGATTGGCGGCGACGGCCCCCCGTACTATCCGATGGCGCGCGCGATCGCGGGCGGATTGGTTTTCTCGACCTTGGTCAGCCTCCTGGTATTGCCGACGATCTATTCGCTGCTCGATGACATGAGCCTGACCGTCAAGCGCCTGGTGCGCGAGGCGCGCGGTCGCAAAATCACCGCACCCGCTGCGGGTTGAGGCAGGCGCGTACAGACCTGCCCGAGTGATCGTCGCGGCTCCGGCGACACCTTGGTTCGTGCACTGACCTCTTGTTCTCCGCCTCCGTGAGAGAGATGATCGTCGCGCTGCGCACGGGGAACGCTGATTCATGGGAGCGGCCCCCACCTCTTGTCCTCCCCCGCTTCGCAGGGGAGGAGGAGTGATCGTCGTGCTTGCGCGCGACAGCGTTATCTGATTGAAGCGGGGGGGCGGTCATTACTCTTGCAGAGCTGAGTCTCAAGCGACCGGTCACCGTCATCATGGTGTTCGTGTCGATGACTGTGATCGGACTGATTGCGGCGTTCCGGTTGCCGCTCGAATCGATGCCGGATATCCAGTTTCCGTTTCTCGAACTCAACCTTCCGTACCAGGGTTCCACGCCTTCGGAAGTCGAGCGCCTCGTAACGCGGCCGGTCGAGGAAGCGCTGTCGACGCTGACCGGCGTGCAGAGCATGACTTCGGTAACGCGGGCCGATGGCGTCAACATCGATATGCAGTTCAAGTGGGGCCAGGACACGGCGGTCAAGGCGGTCGAGGCGCGGGAAAAGATCGATGCGATTCGCGCCGACCTGCCAGCGGATCTGACCCGCTACCAGGTATTCAAGCGCTCGACTGCAGATCGGCCGCTCCTGCTGCTGCGCATCTCCGCTGATCACGATCTGACCAACGCCTACGAACTGCTCGATCGAGAACTGAAGCGGCCGCTCGAGCGCCTGCCCGGCGTCGCCCAGGTCAAGATCGAAGGCGTGGCACCGCGCGAGGTCCAGATCGAAATTGATTCCGACCGGCTCAGCGCTGCGGGCATCGGATTGAACGATCTGTATCAGCGCCTCAACAGTGCGAATTTCTCCGCCTCCGGCGGCCTCATGAAGGACGGCGTCAAGCGTTACCACGTGCAGCCGGTCGGCGAGTGGCGCAGTGTCGAAGAAATCCGCTCGACGCCGATCAACGAGAAGGGTCTCAAACTCGCCGATGTTGCCGATGTCAGCATCAAGCCCGGACGCCTCACTTATGCGCGTCACCTCGATCAGCGGCCGGCCGTGGCCGTCGATATCTCGAAGGAACGCAGCGCCAACCTCGTCGAGGTCGGCAAGTCGGTAATGGCGGAAGTCGAGCGGATTCGCCGGGAACCGGAACTGGAGGGCATCCAGATTTACGCGATCGGCGATCAGGCGCAATCGGTACGGCAGAGCCTGAGTCAACTCGGCCAGGCCGGGCTCGAGGGCACGCTGCTTTCGATCCTTGTGCTGTTCTTTTTCCTGCGCGACTGGCCATCGACGCTGATGGTGTCGCTGGCGATTCCGATTTGCTTCGTGATCACGCTGGGCTGCCTGCAGATGTTCGGCATGACGTTGAACATCCTGTCGATGATGGGGCTGCTGCTGGCGGTCGGCATGCTCGTCGACAATGCGGTTGTCGTCGTCGAGAGCATCTATCATTATCGCGAGCGATTTCCCGACAAGCCGTGGTACTGCGCGGTCCAGGGCACGCAGGTTGTCGGCATCGCGATCGCGGCGGGCACCATATCGAGCATCATCGTCTTCCTGCCGATGGTGTTCGGTGCCAAGAATTTCATCAGCGTCTTCCTGACTCAAGTCGCGATCACGATGGGGATCGCGCACCTGGCGTCATGGATGGTCGCAGTCAGCCTCGTGCCGATGCTGTCTGCCCGGCTACCACCGCCCAAATTCATCGGCCGCAAGAACATCATCACGCGCGTGCAGGGAGCGTACGGGCGTTTCATTGCTGCGACGCTCGACCACCGGCGCTGGACGATGATCGGACTCATCGCGCTGCTCCTCATCAGCATCCTGCTGCCGGCCGCGCACACCAAAATGGATATGTTCCCGGCTGGTGACGGCGACCGGTTGTATGTGAGCTATCGCTTGAACGCGTTGTACCCTTTGAGTGAACTCAAGCCATCCGTCGACAAGGTCGAGGCTTATCTGAGCGCGCATCGCGGAGAGTTCCACATCAAGAATGTATACAGCCGTTATGCCGAAGACTCCAACGACGCCTTCACCCAGATACTTTTCGACAAGGACGACAAAACCAGGCCGGCTACAAAGATCGTTCTGGAGCAGCTGCGCAAGGAAGTACCGAAGGTTCCGGTCGGCGAAATCGTGTTCGATTTCAGCGACGGCGGCTCGGGTAACGACAACTCCATATACCTGAGCCTCGTAGGCGACTCCGGCCAGGTGCTGCGCGATCTGTCCGGTACGGTGATTGGCCTGCTGAAGCAGGTACCGGGGCTGCTCGACGTCAGCGCGAACCAGGACAACGGAAACCGCGAATTGTCGGTGCACGTCGATCGCGAAAAGGCAAAAGACTACGGCTTCTCGGCGAACGACGTGGCCCAATTCATCGCAATCGCGATGCGCGGCGTACGCCTCAAGGACTATCACGGCGGCGACCAGCAGTTGCCGGTCTGGCTACGCTTCCAGGGCGCGGACACGCGGAGCCTCGATGCCCTGAGCGACTTCAAGGTGCGGCGCCCCGATGGAACCCAGATACCGCTGATGTCGATGATCTCGGTCGCGACAAAGAATGCGGCGTCGAGTGTCGAGCGCGAGAACCGGCAGATTTCGCTCGGCATACGCGCCAACCTTGCCGACACGGCGACCAGCGTCGACGCGCGCAAGGCGATCGAGGCGACACTGAACGGAATGCAGTTTCCGGCCGGCTACAGCTGGACCTTCGGCAGCAACTTCAGTCGTGACGACGACGCCGGTCAGACGATGGGCTTCAACCTGATCGTCGCGCTGGTCCTCGTCTACGTCGTCATGTGCGCGATGTTCGAATCGCTGATCTATCCGGCCGCGATCCTGACGACGTTTGTGTTTTCGATCTTCGGTGTGTTTTGGCTGTTCTGGATCACCGGCACCGTGTTTTCGATCATGGCCTGGATCGGGGTACTGATCCTGATGGGCGTGGTCGTCAACAACGGCATCGTCATGATCGTGCACATCAACCAACTGCGCCACACCGGGCTGCATCGGCGCGAAGCCTTGATTCAAGGCGCAAAAGACCGCCTGCGCCCGATCCTGATGACGATGGGAACGGCAATTCTCGGCATGGTGCCACTGTGCTTCTCGGACAGCTCGATCGGCGGCGACGGTCCACCGCCGTACTTTCCGATGGCGCGCGCGATCGCCGGAGGACTGGTGTTCTCGACGCTGGTCAGCCTGCTGGTGCTGCCGACGATCTATTCGCTGCTGGACGACACGAGCCTGGCCTGCAAGCGCCTGTTGCGTGAAGCACGCGCCAGAAAGGTGGCTGCACCTGCCGCCGGTTAGGGCAGGGCGTCCAGCGCCGTCCGCGCGGCAGCGTCAAATCGCTGTTCGAGTTCCTCGGGCAGTAGTCCGGGTAATGCGAACCAGTTCGACAGCATCTCGATCAGTTCGCTGTCGGCATCGCTTGTTTGCGCCGTGCCGCGCATGCGCGCCGACAGGCGTGCAACCTGGTAATCCATGCGTCGTTGGCGGTCATCGGCAGGCGAGGCGATGCCGGTGGCGAATTCCATGCGCACCAATGCATCGCGCGCCGCCTCGATCGTGTCTGCATCTGCCGGATCCATCGCGGCAGCGCGTGCCCGCTCCCACCGGCGGTCGAGCGGTAGCGCAAATGCCGGCATCAGTGCCGGATGCGAATCCCAGCGCGCAGTCAGGCTGTCGCTTGCACCAGTGCCGTGTTCGAGTTCGCGCAGCAGCGCGTACTTCTGCAACGCCAGCGAGTAGCGGGCGAGGCGTTTCTCGCGCTCGCGACCGGCACTGCGGGCCGCTAGCGCGTCGAGCGCCTTGCGCCAGCGCTGATCCAGGCCGCGGTCGTTGGAGGCAGCCTCGCGCCAGCGCAGTTCGAGTTCGCGCCGGCGTGTCTTGAGCGCCTCGGTTTCGATGTCCTGGTCGCCAAGCAGGGCTTCGATCTCATCGACGATCGCCTGCGCCTGTCCGAGGAGCGCCGCCGTCTGTGCCTCGCGTTCCTTGCGATCGGCATCGAGGCCGGCAAAGACGCGATCGCAGGCGGCGCGAAATTCGCGCCATTGCTTCTGATCGACTCCACGCAGGCCTTCGCCGAGCGCGGTCCATTGCTGCTGCAATTCACGCACCGTGCGGATCGAATTGCGGTCTGCTTTTTCGGAAAGGGCCCCTGCCTGCGCAATGAGGCGCTCCTTCGCCGTCTTGACTTCGCTCGCATGCGCGTCGATACCCGACGCAAGCAAAGCGATGGCCTGCTTGATGCGCTTGGCCAGAGCCGTGCGATCGCGCGGACTGAAGCGATCGAGCGAGCGCAGCTCGTTGGCCAAATCGTGGCGCAGGGAAACCATCGCCTTCCAGTCGCGCGCATCGGACGTTGTCGCGTCGACCCGCGCCAGGAGGGCGTCGACCTGCGCGCGATGCGTGTCGCGTACCGCATCGCGCTTTTCGAAATACTTCTGCGCGGGCTTGAGTGCGCGCTGGCTGGCAGCAAAAAACCGCCGTGTGAGACCCGAGGTCTCGACCGCGCCGTCGCCGCTTTCCGCGGCATCGAGTCGCTGCCATTCCTCACGGGCCTCGCGCACGCGCGTGGCAATCGCATCGGGATGTGCACCGGTCTCTGTCAGCGCCTCGATTTCATCGCAGAGCTCGCGCCGGCGGCGCTGGTTGGACCAGTGCTGCCAGCGTTTCAGCTCGCCGTAGCGCGCATGCAGCGGAGCCAGGCTGCGCTCGACCGCTGGGGGAGTCGCGCCGAGCTGGCTGCAGATGCCGGCAACTTCGCTGCGGACTGATTGTGCGGAAGCAGTGTCGCCCTTGTCGAGTGATTCGGCATAGCGCGGAATCAGCTCCTCGATGTGGCGCAGCCACGCTTGGCGCTGTTCGCGTTCGCGCCTGGATTCCTCGGAAGCAGAAACCAGAGCGGCGTCGAATCGCGCGCGCGACGCGAGCGCTTCGCTGACGGACATCGACACAACGTCAGCGGCAACAGGAGCTGCATCGTTTTCCGAAGGGTCCCGTGCGGCAGGAATCGGCTCGCTTTCCGAGGCCTCCGCCACCGCCGGTTGCGGGACCGCTTCGACTGCTGGCGCAATTGCCGCCATGGCCGCGGTTTCGGCCGCCTGCGCCTTGTCCGCGAGGAATTGATTGAGCAGTGCGATGGCGCCGGCGAAACGCGTCTGCAGTTCGACCGGCACGCTTGCGCCGAGTACCGTCCATTGATGCTCGATGGAGTCGCGAGACATTCCGGCATGCGGATCGCGCACGATGGCTTCTATTCGCTCGCACAGAAAGCGTGCCTTTGCCGCAATCGCACCTGCATCTCCGGAACCGATGCGCATCGTCTCCAGGCGCTCGCGCGCAAGGCGGCTGACGGCCTTGTCGGTCTTGCGCGCGCGCTCGGCGATTCGTTCAAGTGTCGCGGCATCGCTGATGCGTTCGAGTGCCGCGAGGCGCAGCGACTGGTCGGGATCGGTGATGGCGCGTTCGGCAAGCAGGGCAGGTCGAGTCGCCATCGCCAGTGCAGCCGCGCGCAATTCGCGGTCTTTCGCCGAGGTGGCAACGGTTTCGACTTCGGCCGGGGAGAGTGTTTCGAGTTCGCTGATCCGTCGCCGCAGCGGCGGGTTGCTCGCGGCGTCGGTGCAGAGCAGGGCGATATAAGTTGCCCGTGCCATGCGCCGGACATCGGCATCGGTATCACCGGTCGAACGCTCGCGCCAGCGCTCATAGTCGCCAAGGCGTTTCAAGGCGGCCAGGCGCACGCGCGCGTCGGGGTCCGATCGCGTCAGTTCGGGCAGGGCGGCCAGCAACTCCGGATCCTGCTCGGCAGAGACGGCGGTCAACCGCACCGTGGCTTCCTTGTCCTGCCACTTCGGTTTGAACAATATTCGAGCGATCTTCATGTCAAAGCAGTCGATTCAAAATGCGGATGCCGGCCAGGTACTCGCCGATGATCATGCCGAAATTCGTGAACATGAAAACCAACAGGGTTCGCGAAACGCGATTGCGCCACCAGCCTTGCCATTGCAGCACGTCGTCCCGCAGTGATTCGAAGTCGGCGACGCGCGGGCGATGCAGCCACATTTCGGCGGCGGCGCTGAAAGCGCCGGACGGCACGAGGGGTCGGAACGGTTTCAGCGGAGCAACAACGAACGCGGTCAGCACGCTCAGGACATGACCGCCGCCAGCCAGCGCGCCCAGCGCTGCGCCGCAGCCGGTGAACAATATCCAGTCGCGCAGCGCGAGCGCGCCGAAACCGACGCCGCGCGTGAAGGCGTAGCCGATCGCACCGAGGATCAACGCCAGGATCCCAAGTCCGATCCACTTGGGCCAACGTGCCGCTGGCGGGGGCCTCTGCAGTGTCGCCGCGAGCGTTGCGGGATCTTCCTGCTGCGCGGCAAGTTCGCGCTCGATGCCGGCCAGGTGCCCGGCGCCGATCACGACCAGCACACGCTGGACCGGAGACTTGCGTGCTTCCTCACGCAGCTTCGCGGTCATGAAGCTGTCGCGCTCGCTGATCAGGCTGCGATAGAGCGACTCGGACTGCTGCGCGAACTCGCTGAATGCGCTCTGCAGCACATCGCCTTCCTTGAGTTTCTCGATGTCCTCTTCGGCGATGTCGCCACGTTCGAAGACGCTTGCGATCAGACCGGACAGGATGCCGATGCGGTCGCGAAAGCGCACGCTGCGATAGGCCCGCTTCAGGGTCACGCCGACTTCGCGGTCGATCAGCCAGACCGGAAGCTGCTGCTCGTCGGCGAGGTCGGTGGCGGTTTTCATTTCGGCGCCGGGTTCGATGCCGAACTGCTCGGCCAGGCGGCGCTGGTAGGCCGACAAGGCGAGATTCGCGGCGACCATGCCGGCCTTGCCCTGGCGGATCACATGCAGCAGGTCGAGATTGCGCCACGCTTCCGGATCGCGCATCGCTCGGTAGCGTGAATCGCACAGCTCGACCGCCACGGCGTCGAACGTTTCGTTCTGCATCAACTCGCGCACGGCGGCGACGCTGGCGCGCGAGACATGCGCAGTGCCGAGGATCGTGTACTCGACGCCGTCGCGAGTGATGCGAGCCAGCGGCTGTCCTGACAGCGCCGATGCGCCGCCGGCGACCTGAAGAGTCGAATCCACTTGATCCATGAGACGTGCCGTAGGGGAGGGTGAGCCAGCGATCTGCGTCAGTCGCGGAAGCGCTTGAGCATATCGGTGTAGGAATCGATGCGGCGGTCGCGAAGAAAAGGCCATATGCGCCGCACCGATTCGCTGCGCTTCAGGTCGATGTCGGCGATCAGAAGTTCGCGCCGGTCCATGTTGGCTTGCGCAAGAATCTCGCCCTGCGGTCCGGCAACGAAACTCGATCCCCAGAATTGCAGGCCGCGATCGCCGCTACCCGGCGCTGCCTCGAAGCCAAAGCGGTTGCAGGCAAGCACGGGCAGGCCGTTCGCGACGGCGTGGCCGCGCTGCACGGTGATCCAGGCATCGCGCTGGCGGGCTTTTTCGTCGCTGCCGTCAGCGGGATCCCAGCCGATCGCGGTGGGGTAGAGCAGCAGGTCGGCCCCGGCCAGCGCCATCAGGCGCGCGGCTTCCGGATACCACTGGTCCCAGCACACGAGCACGCCGAGCTTTCCGATCGACGTTTCGATCGGCATGAACCCAAGGTCGCCCGGGGTGAAGTAGAACTTTTCGTAGAACGCCGGATCATCCGGAATGTGCATTTTGCGGTATTTGCCGCAAATTTCCTTTTTTCGGTCGAATACGACCGCGGTATTGTGGTACAGCCCTGCCGCGCGGCGCTCGAACAGCGAGGCGACGACGACGAGCCGCAGTTCTTCGGCGAGCGCTCCGATCCGGACTGTGCTCGGACCGGGGATCGGTTCGGCGCGATCGAACTCATCGACGCTTTCGTGCTGGCAGAAATACGGTCCGTTGTGCAGCTCCTGCAGCAGGACGAGCTGGACGCGCTGTGCAGCGGCTTCGCGCAGGCCGACCTCGATGGCGGCGAGGTTGGCCTCGACGCTGCCGTGGTCGTGTTCCTGCAACAGTGCCACGCGAAGCGGCGTGTTCGTCATGCCAATAGTCCCTGCGGCAATTGCATGGTCACGCAATGCAGGCTGCCGTTCTGCCAGATCAACGGACGACATGGTACGCCAATGACTTCGCGGCCGGGATGCGCGGCTCCGATGATACGGGCAGCTTCAGCGTCCGCGCTGTCCCCATAGGCAGGCACGAGCACACCGCCGTTGACGACCAGATAGTTCGCATACGAGGCCGCAAGCCTTCGGCCATCGTCGAGGATCGGACGGGCCCAGGGAAGCGGAAACAGTCGATAAGGCGCGCCGCTCGCAGTACGCAGCGCAGCGAGTTCATCGCCCATGCGCGTGAGTTCGGCATGATGCGGATCGCCTTCGTCGTCGCAGGATTGGAACACGATCGCATCGCCGGGCGCGAAGCGCGCCAGCGTATCGATGTGCGCGTCGGTGTCGTCGCCCTGGAGGTAGCCGTGTTCGAGCCAGATGACCCGTTCGGCGGCCAGCTGCTCGGCAAAAATGCGGTTCATCTGTTCGCGGCTCTGCTCGGGATGACGCTGGTGCAGGCAGCGCCACGTCGTCAGCAGCGCGCCCGCGCCGTCACTCTCGATCGCACCGCCCTCGAGCGCCCAGTCGATGCGGCAGTGTTCGGCTGAGGAAAACAAACCGCGCGCGAACAGTCCGCCGATCAGGCAGTCGTCGCGGCTGGCGGCGAACTTGCCGCCCCAGCCGGTGAAGCGAAAATCAGCGAGGGCAAATCCGTTCGAAACGGTCAGCGAAATGGGACCGGAGTCACGCAGCCACGTGTCGTCATATTCGATTTCAACGAAGCGGCACAGGTCGAGGTTGACCGCGGTCGCACTGAGCAGGGAGGTTGCGCGCTCGCGCACGGCCTGGCTGGCGACGCAGATGACCGCCGGTTCAAAGCGCGTGATCGCGGCTACGAGCGCCACATAGGCGGACTCTGTTTCAGCGAGCCGCTCCGCCCAGTCGGTCTGCGCGTGCGGCCAGGCGAGCAGTACACCTGCCTGCGATTCCCATTCCGCCGGCAGGCGATTCGTGTGTTGCGTCATTGAGCCGGTTGGGCTCCCTTGGGGCCGATCTCGGTCGCGCTGGCGCGGGTCAGGACGCTGTCGATGACGCGGTCGCGCTCGAAGTAGACCGTGAAACGGTCATAGCTCCAGCGATTGATGACCGGATGAGTCGGTGCGTCGCCACCCGCCGGAGCAAGCTTCCCGGCCGGTGGACCGAATTGTTGCTCGACTTGCGCCATCGACATCCCGCGCGCTGGCAACGCGGCGCCGCGTTCCTGTTGAACGCGTTCCACGAGCAGGGTTTCAGCGTATGCCGCTGGCGCAACCGAGGCGGCGAGGGTGACGAATCCGATAAGGAAAGACAGACGATTCAACATGGTGTAGCTCCTGTCGAACGGCATTCATTGCCGAGG
>DASRTK010000516.1:0-5985 GCA_035655975.1 Rudaea sp. | reverse complement strand
CGCGGACGACAAGCTGCGCAGCGTAACCGGCCGGCGCGTCGTGCGCGGCGGCAGCTACGATGGCGGCGTCGTCAACCTGCGCACGCGCTGGCGCGACAGTCACGAGGTGACGAACGCGAAACCATTCGTCGGCTTCCGCTGTGCCTATTCCGCAAAATAGGCGGCGCGCGCCGGTGCGACAGCGCTGCCCGCGCGATCGGCAGGTCCATCGTTTATCATGGCCGGCAATCGCCATGCCGAGTCGCCGGCGGCGATACACCCGGGGGATCGATGCCTTCGCTGTTCGCCGAACTCAAGCGCCGCAACGTGCTTCGCGCAGCCGCTTTTTATGCGGCGGTCGCCTGGTTGCTGGTGCAGGTCGCGACCCAGGTGTTCCCGTTCTTCGACGTGCCGAACTGGGCGGTGCGCTGGATCGTCATCGCGGCGCTGATCGGCTTTCCGTTCGCGATGGCGTTCGCCTGGTTCTACGAGTTCACTCCGGAGGGCCTCAAGCGCGAAAGTGAAATCGCGCATCTGCCCTCGATCCCGCGCGCCACCGGCAAGAAGCTCGACCGCTGGATCATCGCCGTGCTCGCGGTTGCGGTCGTGCTGTTGCTCACGAACAACTTCGTCCTGCGCATGCGCGGCATGGGTTTCAGCGAGGCCGTCAGCGCCAAGTCGATTGCGGTGCTGCCGTTCGTCAACATGAGCGCAGATGCGCAGACCGATTACTTTAGCGACGGCATCACCGACGAAATCCTCAATGCACTGGCGCAGATCCCGGGGCTGAAGGTTGCGGCGCGCACGTCGGCTTTCGCGTTCAAGGGCAAGGCGCAGGACCTGCGCAAGATCGGCGAGACCCTCGGCGTTGCCAGCGTGCTCGAAGGCAGCGTGCAGCGTTCCGGTGACGACGTGCGCATCACCGCGCAGCTGATCGATACGCGTGACGGGTATCACCGCTGGTCGCAAAAGTACGATCGCAAGCTGACCAGCATCTTCGAGGTCGAGGATGAAATCTCGAAAGCGATCGCCAAGGAGTTGCAGGTCGCGCTCGGCGGCGATGCACAAGCGCCGCTCGTCAAGCAGGCCACCGGCGATCCGAAGGCGCACGAGCTTTACCTGAAGGCCCTGACGCAAATGAGCGGCCGCGGTGCCGGCCTCGTGACCGCGACGCAGTCGTTCGAAGAGGCGGTTGCCCTGGATCCCGGCTACGCCGCCGGCTGGGCCGGTCTTTCCCAGACCTACGAATTGCTGCCGTGGTACGAGCTGGCGCCATGGCTGTCGTCGCTGGCCAAAGCCGAGGCAGCCGCGCGGCGCGCGCTCGCGCTCGATCCGGATTTGGCGGAAGCGCATACCGCGCTCGCGAACGTGCTGCGCGACCGGCTTGAGTTCGTGCTCGCCGAGAAAGAATATCGGCGGGCTCTCACTCCCGGGCCTGGGACCGCGGAGACTCGCAACCAGTTTGCCCAGTTGCTCGGCGCGCTCGGACGTTTCGACGAAGCGATCGAGCAGGCGCGCGCCGCGGTGGAACTCGATCCGATCGCACCGGCGCCGCGCTACATCCTCGGCGTTTCGTTCTCGTCTGCCCACCGCCAGGCCGAGGCCATCGCCGAGTTCGAAAAAGTCATTGCCAAAACGCCGGGCTTTCTCTATGGCTGCTATCACCTGGCATTTGCCTACCTCTTCGACGGCAACTACGCCGAGGCCGAAGGCCAGGCGCGCAGCGCCGCCACGGCGGCCGGAGAGGATCCCGATGCGATTGCCACGCTGATCAAGGGCGTGGCCGATCCGAATGCGGCGCCGGCGGCATTGAAGCTGACGCAGGATATCCACCACCTTGCCGGGGCCGAGGTGGGTGAACTGGCGGCGGCCTTTTGGGAGAGTCTGCTCGGCGCGCACGAGCAAGCGCTCGAGAGCCTGCGGCGCTGGTTCGACAATGCGCCGGCCGGCCAGCGCTTCAGCGGTATTCGCTATCTGTGGCTGCCCGCGTTCGATCCGGTTCGCGCGGACCCGCGCTTCAAGGCCGTGCTCGCGGAGTTGAACGCGCCGGACGCGCCCGGGAAAAGTCCCGCGCCATGAGCGTGCTGGCCGAGCTCCGGCGCCGCAACGTCATTCGCATGGCCGGGCTGTATCTCGTCGGCTCCTGGCTGATCGTGCAGGTGTCGAGTACGCTGCTGCCGCTGTTCGATGCGCCGCAAGCGCTGACCCGCAGCGTCGTAATCCTGCTCGCAATCGGTTTCGTTCCCGCGCTGATCTTCAGCTGGACGTTCGAACTGACGCCCGAAGGGCTCAAGCGCGAGGCGCCTACCGGGTCCGTGCAATCGGCCGCGCCGCAGACGGCGCGCCGCATGGACCGGATGATCTTCGTCGCGCTGGTGCTGGCGCTGGTCTACTTCGCCTTCGACAAGTTCGTGCTCGCACCGCGGCGCGAAGCGGCGCTGGTCGCGCGCAGTGCAGCGCCGCCTGCGAAGCCCGCTGCGGCGGCGAATCAGGCAAAGTCCATCGCCGTGCTGCCGTTCGACAACATGAGCGCTGATCCGGACAACGCCTACTTTGCCAGCGGCATGCAGGAGATGATCCTGACCAAGCTCGCCAGCATCGGCGAACTGAAGGTCATCTCGCGGACTTCGACAGCGAGATACAAGAGCCATCCCGACGACCCGAAGACGATCGCGCAGCAGCTTGGCGTTGCCACGATTCTCGAAGGCAGCGTGCAGAAGGCCGGAAACTCCGTGCTGATCAACGTCCAGCTGATCGATGCGGAGAACGACGCGCATCTGTGGGCCGAAGCGTACACGCGCACGCTCGACAACATCTTCGACGTCGAGGGCGACGTCGCGCAGAGAATCGCCGATGCGCTGAAGACGCATTTGTCCCCCGCGCAAAAGGATTCGCTGAGAACGCCGCCCACGCGCAACGCCGACGCCTACAACCTGTATTTACAGGGCGGCTACTACCTGCGCCAAGCCGAAGTCGGCAACGGCGACCCGGCCATCGTCGTGCCGCACGCGCTGGAGTTGTACACGCAGGCAGCCCAGAAGGATCCGAAGTTCGCCCAGGCTTTCGCGCAGATGGCGTACGCACGGGCCCTGCTGTATTGGGAACGCATCGAAGTCGATCAGGCCGACATCGACGAAGCTTCGCGGCTGGCGGACCACGCGCTGGCGCTGGATCCTGCATCGGCCGAAGCGCATATCGCCAAGGGCTATGTCGTGTACTGGGGCAAGCGCGACTACGCCGAAGCGCTGCGCGAATTTGCCGAAGCGCAGCGCCTGGAGCCGAACGTCGCGAGCATCGCCGTCGCGAGCGCATTCATCTACCGACGCCAGGGCAACTGGCAGGCGTCGCTGGACGAAAACGCGCGCGCTGCCGCACTCGATCCGCGCGATCCGCAACCGCTGTCCGGCATGGCCTACACGCTGGCGCTGGTCAGGCGCTACGCGGAAGCGCAGGGCGCGCTGGACAGAACGCTTGCGATCAGCCCCGAGTTCTGGGACACGGTGTCGGGGACGGCCCTGGTTGCCGTATTCTGGAAGGGCGACACGGCCACGGCGAGAAAGGCCCTGTCGCGCATTGCCGATACCGGAGGCCCGCGCGGATCGGTGGCGTTCGTGCGTTTCGAGGTGGCAATGTGGTCGCACGAATTCGATGCCGCCCTCGCGGCTCTCGCCGGCGCGCCGGAACGCATCCATACGAACCCCGGTCACGTCCTGCTTGCGACCGACCTGCTGCGCGCGCAGGCGTTCGAGGCAGCGGGTCGAACCGCTTCCGCCATCGCGGCCTACGAGGCGGCGGCGCGCGTACTCGACCGCGACTCGAAATTGCAGCCGGAGGAGCCGTCGTTTCACGCATTTCTCGGCCGCGCGTATGCCGGAATCGGGCGCAAGGAAGACGCCGTGCGGGAGGGACGCCGCGCGGTCGAACTGCTTTCGGTGAAGGACGACGCATTCAGCGGACCGTTCTATCTGGCCGAACTGGCGAAGACCTACGCGCGTCTCGGCGCTGCCGACGAGGCGATTCCGCTCGTTCGCGAACTGCTGGCAATGCCGGCCGGCCTGGCCGTGTCGGTGCCTGTGCTGAAGATCGATCCGGCCTGGGACCCGATTCGCCGTGACCCGCGCTTCGAGGCGCTGCTGGTCGAATAGCTTCCCGCCGGCGCGTCGGCGGAATGCCTGCGCTGTCTTCGAGCGGTCATGCTGGCGCAACAACTTTGCGCGAACTTGCCGGGCTGCGATTCCACGAAGCCCGAGGAGAGTTCACCGTGACCCATCAACGCAAGTTGTTGCCACTGGCGCTTGCCGCCGTTTTGTCCGCCCCGTCGGCCCATGCAGCCGTCGATCTGATCGCAATTGGGACGTTGAGCGGAAACACCACCGACCTGTCGGCCGAAACCGCGGCGCCGCTGGAAAATGGCGCGCCCGGCAACCTGCTCGGCGGCATCGGCTCGGGCATCGCGTATGCCGGCTGCAACACGTTGCTGGCCGTTCCGGACCGCGGTCCGAACGCGCTTATGTACAACGCGGCGGTCAGCGATACGACCTCCTACATCAATCGCTTCCACACGATCAACATAGATCTCGCGCCGAGCGCACCGGGTTCCGCATTGCCGTTCGAACTGACTCCGACCCTGACTGCGACGACGCTGCTGCGCACGGCTCAACCGCTGGTTTATGGCGACGGCATGCTTGTCGGCTTGCCGGACGGAGCGCCCGCGCTCAACGCGGTGGATCACACGCACTACTTGACCGGCCGGTCGGACAACTTCGTCGCTTCGCAGCTTTCGACCTACGCGCTCGATGCGCGCTTCGACCCGGAGAGCATCCGCGTCAGCAACGACGGTTCCAGCGTCTTCATCTCCGACGAGTACGGTCCGTACATCTATCGCTTCAATCGCAAGACCGGCCAGCGCACCGCGGTCATCGCCGTGCCGGACATGTTTGCGATCTCGAACCTGAGCGCGAATGGCGACGCCGAGATCAGCGGCAATACCTCCGGCCGCGTGTCGAACAAGGGCATGGAAGGCCTGGCGATATCGCCGGACGGAACGACGCTGTACGGCGCGATGCAAAGCCCGCTGGCGCAGGACGGCGGCACGAACGCCCGCTACACGCGCATCCTCAGGATCGACCTCGTCACCGGCGCCACCAGCCAGTTCGCTTATCCGCTGACCAACATCGGCAGCGCAAGCAAACCGAAATATCCGACGATCAGCGACATCGTCGCGATCAACGATCACGAATTCCTTGTCGACGAACGCGACGGCAAGGGTCTCGGCGACAATTCGACGGCCGTGTTCAAGAAACTGTTCCACATCGATCTCGACGGCGCACAGGACGTCAGCCTGCTCGTCGGCGAAAGCACGCTGGCGCCCGCAGCGGTCGCCAAGGGCGCGCCGTTCCTCGACATCGTCGCTTTGTTGAACGCGCACGGCTTCGTCAGCAATGACATTCCGGCGAAGCTCGAAGGCATCGCGTTCGGTCCGGATGTCGACGTGAACGGCGTGACGAAACACACGTTGTTCGTCGCCAACGACAACGACTTCGTCGGCACGGTCACCGACAGCAACCATCCGGCCGGCATCGACAATCCGAATCGCCTGTTCGTGTTCGCCGTCGACGCGGCGGATCTGCCCACCTACGAGCCTCAGCAGCTGGCAAAGAAAGCCTGCAAGTAGTAGCGGTCGCCATGCCGGGCGGGCACCGCCCGCCCCGGCATTACTCTCAGGCGACCAGCGCTGCGTCGAGCGTTATGTTCGTGTTGAACAGTTTCGACACCGGGCAATTTGCCTTGGCCTTCGCCGCGAGCGACTGGAACGTCGCATCGTCTGCGCCGGGCACCTTCGCTTTGAGCGTGAGGTGCACAGCGGTGATGCTGAAGCCTTCGCCGACTTTCTCGAGCGTCACCTGCGCCGACGTATCCATCTGCGTGGCCGTGAGCTTGGCTTCACCGAGTATCAGCGACAGCGCCATCGTGAAGCAGCCGGAGTGTGCCGCGGCCAGCAGTTCC
>DASRTK010000515.1:0-2818 GCA_035655975.1 Rudaea sp. | reverse complement strand
GCCAGTCGCGCCCGCCATCGCTGTCGCGCACGCTGCGTACGGTCCGCCACTGTTTCCGGTCATCGGAAAACTGCACGTCGTAACTGCTCGCTGCGGCACGGTCCTGCCAGTCAAGCACGAGACCGCCGAATTCGCGCGGCGTGCGAAAGTCGACATCGAAGGTCTGTTCGTTGCCCTTGCCTGGAGCGCTGCACCAGGGCTTGCCTTCGGCTCCAACGAGGGCATTCTGTGCGGGCGCATCGAGCGAGGACGACGCGCTCGCAGCGGGCGCCGGTACTACGCCGCTATCCGGCGGCAGTTCGCGGATCGTCAGCTCGTCGATTTCGATCGATCCCTTGCCGCCGTCGCGGCCGGAGCTCACGACGAACTCGATCGCGGCACTCTGGCGCAGCGTGCGATCCTTGGTCGGGCCCCAGGCAAATTCGATCTGGCGTTTCTTGACCTTGATCTGCTGCCACTCATGCGGGAACGTGAAGTCCGGCCGATTGAGCCACCAGACGTTTTCACCGCTCGCATCGACGAGTTTTAACTGCAGCGTATTGACCGGCGGCCGCTCTCGGCCATCCGTGGCCTTCGCGGCACTTGGGCTCCTGCCCGGCGGCCGCTCTTGGCCATCCGTGGCCTTCGCGGCACTTGGGCTCCTGCCCGGCGCCTCGCCACGAATCCAGAAACTCAGTTCGTAGTTGTCCGGCAGTTGCAGCGGCAACTCACGGCGCGCCGTGGCGTAGCCGTTGATCGGGTTGCCTTGCTTGTCGGTGAAGTCGAATTGCAGGCCCAGCGCCTTGCCCACTTTGCCGTCGACGCTTTGCAGCGTCGCGCTGACGTCGTCGGTGTGTTGCGCGGTCCACGGTGTGAGGTTGTCGAAGTTGTCGAGCGTGCGTGACACTGCTTGCGCAAAGACGTCGAAACTCGCGAGGGACAACAGGAACCCCAGGCTCGTCATTGAAAATACGAACAGGGAACTGGATTCCGGCTTTCGCCGGAATGACGAGCTTAGTGATCCGGCGCGCCGAGTCTTCAACCCTTGACACTCCCCAGCAGCAGCCCCTGCATGTAGTGCCTTTGCAGCACGAGAAACAGCACCAGCACCGGCAGGATCGTCACGACCGAACCCGCCATCATCAGTTCGTTGTCCTGCACGTGTTCGCGCGAGAGTCCGGCCAGCGCGACCGGCGCGGTTTGCCAGGCCTGGTCGCTGAGCACGATCAGCGGCCACATGAAATCGTTCCAACTCGCCAGGAACGTGAAGATCGCCAAGGTCACGACGATCGGTTTCAGCAACGGCAGCACGATGCGCGTGAAGATACGCCATTCGCCGGCGCCGTCGATGCGCGCGGCTTCGAGCAATTCGTCCGGTATCGACTGCGCGTACTGGCGCACGAGATAGATGCCGAACACGCCGGCCAGTCCGGGCACGACGACGCCGCCGTAACTGTTGACGAGGTGCAGCCACTTCATCAGCAGGAACAGCGGAATCATCGCAACCTGTGCCGGAATCAGCAGGGCGCCGAGCAACGTCTGGAACAGACGGTCGCGTCCGGCGAAGCGCAGTTTCGCAAATGCGTAGCCCGCGCTGAGATTGAACGCGAGCGACAACAGCGTGATCGCGGTCGCGACGGCCACGCTGTTGGCCAGGTATCGACCCATGCCGGCGCGTTCGAACAATTCGTGATAGTTCGTCAATGTCGCGTGCGCCGGCAGCAGCGGAGGCGGATAGGTGCTCGCCTCGCCGGGCTGCATGAACGACACCGACAGCATCCACAACATCGGCATCAGCACGATCGCGCTGACGCCGACCAGGCCTCCATTGACGAGCGCCTTGGCGATGCGCCGGTTCATGTCGACTCTTTCATGTCGGCTCACCGGCACGCCGCGCGAGCCTCAGCAGCACGCGCGTCGCGACCAGCATCAGTGCGAACAGCAGGAACGCGATCGCCGACGCGCGGCCAAGGCTCCACCACATGAAGCCTTCCTCATACATGTAGTACAGGACGCTGTAGGTGCTCTGCAGCGGATTGCCGAGCGTCATGACATACGGTTCGGCGAACAGCTGGAAATAGCCGGCCATTGTTATCACGCCGACCAGAACGAGAACGGGCCGCAGCGACGGCAGCGTGATGTGGCGGAACTGCCGCCACGACGACGCCCCGTCGATCCGCGCCGCTTCGTACAGGTCCTGCGGTATGCCCTGCAGCCCGGCCAGCAGGATGATCATGTTGTAGCCGAAGTTCTTCCACACGGCGAAGATGATGATTGCCGGCATCGCGTAGTGCGGATCGCCGAGCCAGTCGATCGGCGCGATACCGAACTGGCCGAGCGTCCAGTTGATCAAGCCGTAGCGCGTGTGGAACAGGTATTTCCAGATCACCGCGACAGCGACGACCGTCGTCACGACCGGCGCGAACAGCGCGGTGCGGAAGAATCCCTTGGCGCGCGCGAGCGGCGAGTTCAGCAATAGCGCTGCGCCAAGCGACGCGCCGATCGACAGCGGCACGCCGACGCCGACGAAATACAGCGTGTTCAGCAGCGACTTCCAGAACAGCGGCGCGCGCAGCACATCGAGGTAGTTGCCGAAGCCGACGAAGCGCAGGTTGCGCAAGTCGGCGAGCGCGTACAGGTCGAAGTCGGTCAGACTGAGCACGAAGGCAGCGAGCACCGGCACGGCGAAAAATCCGCCGATGACGACCAGCGCCGGGGTGACGAAGGTCCAGGCGGTGCGCTCAGCGCTCATGGCAACCCCCTTTTCGGCGACTGCGCCGCGCTTCGGCGCCGGGATAGCGGCTCGAGGCGCGGGTGCTCTTCCTTCTCCCCTCGGGAG
>DASRTK010000514.1:0-1558 GCA_035655975.1 Rudaea sp. | reverse complement strand
CGAACTGGCGCTGTTCCTGACCGCGCGCGACGGCGGCGTGCAGCGTTGCGAACTCGCGCTCGATCACGAGGACCACACGACGACCCGTGTCGCCGTCGAACTGCTGACGCCGCAGCGCGAAGCACGCATGCTGTACGAACTCGTGCGCAGCCGGCTCGAACGCGTGGCGCTCACGCAGCCGGTCTGCGGCATCGCGTTGATCGCGCGCGACCTGCCGACGCTGCGCCCGCAACACCAGGACCTGTTCGAACCGAAGCGCGCGCAGGCGCTCGACTGGGACGAACTGGCCGAACGCCTGCGTGCCCACCTCGGTGATGGCGCCGTGCGCCGCCTGGCAAGTGCCGCCGATCATCGTCCGGAAAATGCCTGGCGGTTCGATATCGAGGTCAAGCCGATTACGGAGTTGCGTCCACGGCCCCTGTGGCTGCTGACACGCGCGATTCCACTGCGCGGCCCCGCGCCGCGCATCCTCGCCGGCCCCGAGCGCATCGAGAGCGGCTGGTGGGACGGCGGCGATGCGCGCCGCGATTATTACGTCGTGCAGACACGCGAAGGCCAGCGCGCCTGGGCCTTTCTCGCGGCGGGCGCGAGCGACGGCTGGATGCTGCATGGGTGGTTCGCGTGAAGCAGCGTCCATCACCGCATCGATTCGGCCGGCAGGCGCGCGTCAACGAGCACCCGCGCGAGATCGGCGAGCCATCGGAGCGCGTCATCGCGCGCACCGTGAAACTTGGAGCCAGAGCGACGTCCGATGGAACGGCTCCCTCTCCCCTATCGCGTAGCGATGGGGGGGAGGGTTGGGGTGAGGGGGCAGCGTCGCGCACTGTATCCACGAGCAGCGTGGGTGACATGCCCAACTCTCCTGGCGAAATGCCTGGTACATCGATACCCCGCGCTACCGATCCGCTCACCCCCCTCACCCCGGCCCTCTCCCCCGAGCAAGCTCAGGGGAGAGGAAGCAAGACGTACGCCGAACTGCACTGTCTTTCGAATTTCAGTTTCCAGCGCGGCGCATCGAGCGCGCAGGAACTGTTCGAGCGCGCGAAGAAACTCGGCTACACGGCATTGGCGATTACCGACGAATGTTCGCTTTCCGGCATCGTGCGCGCGTTCGAAGCGTCGAACGACACCGGCATTGCCTTGATCGTCGGCAGCGAAATCCAGCTCGCCGACGGACCGAAACTCGTCATCCTGGCCGCGGACCACGACGGCTACTCCGATATCTGCCAGTTGATCACGACCGGCCGCCGGCGCAGCGCCAAGGGCGAATATCAGCTGACTTGCGCCGATGCCGAACGGCTTGGTCCGGGCGTGCGCGTGTTGTGGATTCCGCGTTCGGCACCACCAGCGCGAACTTCGGATTGCGGGAATACGAATGCTCTCGCGCGCGACGAAGATTCGCACGGCGCCTGGATCGTTCGCCACTTCGGTGGGCGGGCCTGGCTCGCCGTCGAGCTGCATCGTGGTCCTGATGACGCTGCCGAACTGCGGCATCTGCGCGACCTCGCCTCACATCATGGCCTGCCATTGGTCGCAGCCGGCGACGTGCACATGCATG
>DASRTK010000513.1:0-1579 GCA_035655975.1 Rudaea sp. | reverse complement strand
CGCGCGGATCGAAGTGCGGAGCGCCTGATCGCGACGGAACTCCGAGTGCCTCGAGTGGTACGCCCTGGCTGTACAGCATCCGGTAGAGATAGTGATCCGGTGTCAGCAGCAGGTCGGTCGGGTTGGCAAATGGCGCATTCGACGCGAACCAGGCCGGGTCGGTGTGTCCGTGCGGGCTGATGATCGGCAGGTCCTGCACGGCGGCGTACAGGCGCCGCGCGATCGCGCGCTGGGTTGGCTCAGGCGAAAACAGGCGATCGGGGTGCACGCGCAACGTGCGAGTTGCATCAGATCGGGTCGGGGAATGCAGGTTGGGCATGGCTCATGATAACGCCGAGGAGCAGGGTTGGGAAACCGGTGTCATTCCATGGGCCATTGGCGCCGTCCCGGCAGGTTATTGCGGCGGCTGGCAGGACTCGCGCACGACCAGATGCGGGATGAATGTGACCGGATTCTGGGGCACGCTCGGATCGTGCAGCAGCAACGCCGCGGCGCGCAGACCCATGTCGCGAATCGGCAAGCGTACGGTCGTCAGCGAAGGCCAGAGGCGCGAGGCGATCGGACTGTCGTCGAAGCCGACGACCGACAACTGCTCGGGGATGCGCAGGCCTAGCCGGTAGGCGGCCTTGTACACGCCCGCAGCCATTTCGTCGTTCAACGTGAAAATCGCCGTCGGCCGCGGATTGAGCGCAAGCAGGCGCTCGGCGCAGGCGACGCCGGACTCGAACGTGTAGCCGCCCTCGGCGATGTAGCGGGCGGAAATCCGCACGCCGCGCCGGCGCAGCGTCTCGACGAAACCGCCGCCACGCTCGCGCGCCGACAGGTAGCGCTGCGGGCCGGTGATCAGGCCGATGTGCCGATGGCCTAGCGATTCGAGATACTTGGCAACGTCGACGGCGCCTTCGCGATCGTTCGTCGTGATCATATGCGCGGCGTCGTCGAGTTCGAGGGCGCCGATGCGCGCGTAGCGGCAGCCGACCTCGCGCAGCATGTCGACGAGGGCCTGGTCCTCGGACACGCGCGGCACGAGAATCACGCCGTGCAGGCGTTGCTGCACGGCGAACGCGCGCACGCCGTCGATGTAATCGGCGTTGCGGCTGTCGCACGGATGGACGACGAGTTCGAAGCTCGATCCGCGCAAGCTGTCGAGCGCGCCGTTCTGCATCTGCACGACATACTCGGCGTTCGGATTGTCGTAGACCATGCCGATCAGGAACGACTTGCGAAACGCCAGGCCGCGCGCCATCGGGTCGGGCGCGTAGTGGTGCTCGGCAATCAGCGCCTCGACTTTTTCGCGCGTGTCGGCCCGCACCAGCGGCGAGCGGTTGATCACGCGCGAGACGGTCTTCTTCGATACGCCGGCCAGGCGCGCAATGTCGTTGATCGTTGCCTGCCCGTCGCTGCCCGATGGCACCATGCGCGCCGGCCCGCGCTTTGGTGTGCGCACCGCGGATTGCGGCTTGCGCCGCGTGTCGGCTTGCTTGCGTGGAGTGCGGCTCGGCATGCGAATCCTGTCGGGTGCGACCCGCGCGATTCTACGCACTTTGATTGTCCCGTGGACAGCATCCGGCTCGAGCAG
>DASRTK010000512.1:0-12619 GCA_035655975.1 Rudaea sp. | reverse complement strand
TGCTGGTCGCATTGCTTGTGCTCGGCAGCGTGTACATTGCCGCGTACGCGCTGTTCGTGCTCAAGAGCAGGAACTTCATCGATGTTCAGCGCAATCAGCGCGCAGCGGACTTCACGCAGGCCCGGAGCATTGCTCTCCCGGCGCATCTGACATTCGGTGAAGGTCAGCTCGGCGCCGGCACACTCGGCGGCGGCTGGTACAATCCCGAAGGCGGCGGCGTCTGGTCCGCATCGTCCGACACGTGGATCTACTTGTCCCTGGCCCAGGCGGCCTCCGACCTCGAATTGCAACTCAATGCCAACACGTTTGTCGTCAGGCATCATTCGCGCATCCGCGTATCCGTTGACGTCAACGATGCCGCGCTCGGCTCGTGGGAGCGCCGGCCAGCCAATGCCATGGACCCGATGCGAATGCGCATCCCTCAGTCGATAGCAAGATCGCGGAAACTCATCATCCACTTGCACATCGACAAGCCGGCGTCGCCCAGACAGGTCGGAGCGACCGGCGATTTCAGGCAACTGGGCGTGTTCCTGACATCGCTGGATCTCGCGGTCGCCAGCGAGGCGCCAGCGGCCCGGCCTGACGTCCCATGGCGCTGAGTGCGTGCCGGACCGAAGCGCGCGGCTGCGCCGAAGCCCAATCCTGAGATTCATTCCGCCAACCAACGCCTGACCGGCTTTGGCGGATAGTCGTCGCCCACGCATGTATGGCCATCCTGGATTTGCGATAATTGCCAGGGGGCCCATGGTCAGGCCGGCCTTGCGTCGAAAAAGGACTTGTTGCCCGCACATGCCGTCCACACCCAATCCCGACGACCCGATTGACGACGGTATAAAAACTGCGCACGAGAAGGGTCACTTCTATTCACCCATCGTGAATCCCGGGGAGCTCGATGCTGCGCGGCTGTGGCCCGCACGGCCTGAAATTATCGGCATCGACTTCGACGACGCCAGTCATGAAAGCATTCTGCGCGAGGTGTTTCCACGATATCTCGGCCTCTACGACTATCCGGAGCATCTGGAAGAGACGCCGGATCTGACCCAGTTCTACACGCAGAATTCGCAATTCAGCTGGCTCGATTCGCGCGCACTGTTCGTGCTCCTGCGTGCATGGCGGCCCCGGCGGCTTGTCGAAGTCGGTTCAGGGTTTTCCACGCTGCTGGCGGCGGACGTAAATCGCCGGTTTCTCGACGCCAGGCTGGAAATTACCTGCATCGAACCGTATCCGCGCGAATTCCTGCGCAATCCCCTGGTCGGCATTTCGCGCCTGATCGAACAGAAAGTCCAGGACGTCTCCGTGGACGAATTCGCGGCGCTCGAAGCCGGCGATATTCTGTTCATCGACTCATCGCACGTCGCCAAAACCGGCAGCGACGTGAACTACCTGTACTTCGAGGTCATGCCTCGACTCAAGTCCGGCGTGCGCATACATATCCACGACATCTTTCTGCCGCACGAATATCCGCGCGACTGGGTAATCGACAAGAACCGGAGTTGGAACGAACAATACCTGCTGCGCGCGTTGCTGATGCACAGCACAGGCTTTCGGGTGATTTTCGGCTGCAGTTACGCCTATTGGCGCTTCCCCGATCTGGTGCGCGCCGCGCTCGCGCATCCGCAAGGACGCGCCTTCGCGGGCGGCAGTTTCTGGATCGAGCGCGTCTGACTCGAAGCACCCGTTCCACAGCGCTGATTCACCGCGCCCTCTGCTCGTCCAGCGTCAGTGCCACCTTGTCGCGCAGATAAACCGGCAGCGCGAACTCGGCGGCGACGCCGCGTCCGGCGGCCAGTTGCGGCTTCGCGAGCCGCGCGATCGCATGTGCCTGCGGGTAGCGTGTGCCGTCGGCATACAGCGGCGACGGCAGTTGTGCCGACAACGCGTCCTGGTAGGCGGACCAACCGGTGCCGAGGATGCACCAGTATTGTCCGCGTAACGTTGCGGTTTGCGGGAGCAACAGGCGACTGGCTGGGCCGACGGACTCCGAGCCAATCGCAGACACCAACCCATCCGCGCTGCGCCGGAACGCGCCGGCGTAAATCTCCCCCATGCGCGCGTCGATCACTGCAAGGATCGGCGCATCGATATCGGCGGGCGCGTCCTGCGCGAGCGCGGCAAGCGAAGAAACCGGTACGACCGGGACGTCGAGTCCGAGTGCCAAACCCTGCGCAACCGAAATCGCCAGGCGCACGCCGGTGAATGCCCCGGGGCCCCGGCCGACCGCGATCGCATCGATCTGCCGGCGCGAGATTCCTGCTTCGCCGAGCAGCGATTCGATCATCGGCAGGATCAACTCGGCGTGGCGGCGCGGCGCGATCTCGCTGCGCTCGATGATATCGTCGCCGATGAGCAACGCGGCCGAGCATGCTTCGGTGGCAGTATCGAGAGCGAGCAAATTCATTGGCGTGTTGATCCAGGATAAATTCCCCCTTCCCCTGCGCGAGCGGGGGAAGGTGCCCGAACGGCGGATGGGGGCAATCGGAGAGAATACATGTGCCGCGCGGAACACCATCCCCACCCAACCCTCCCCTTGAAGGGGAGGGCTTGTAGGTTATCGCGCAACCGCGGCATAAGCATACCAATCGACCTTGCGCGTCAGGTACATCAGCAGCGCGACAACAGCCAGCAGGGCAAGCGCACCCATCAGCAACGAGTACTCCTCGCTCACGACCAGACCGTACAGCAAGCCGTAGACGATCGCCAGCGTCGCGCCAAGCGTCAGGCCGGCGCGGCGCGCGCGCAGCACCGAGGCCGCGTAGCCGCCTACGAGCGCGACGACGGCGACCGCCGCGACCAGGTACGCGAACGCAAATCCGATCTGCTCGGACAACGCGAGGAGCACGACGTAGAACGTGCTCAACGCCAGCCCGACCAGGAGGTACTGCACCGGATGCACGCGCAGTTTGCGCAGGATCTCAAAAAGGAAAAATGCGACAAAGGTAAGCGCGATAAAAAGGATGCCGTACTTTCCGGCGCGCTCGTTCTGCTGATAGACGCTGGCCGGCTGATAGAGCGTTACACCGAACGCGGCCGAGGCGATATCGATATGCTGGCGCTCGTCCTGCTGCCAGTGTTGGCCGTAACTGCGATTGAGGTCGAGCACTTGCCAGCGCGCATCGAAGCCGCCGGCGCCGACCTTGCGCTCGGCCGGCAGGAACGCGCCGTCGAAGCTCGGATCGGGCCACGGTGCAGACAGCGCGGCCTCGCTGTGCCGCGCGAGCGGCAGCAGGTGCAGGCTCGCGGTTCCGGCCAGGGTCAGCTCGAAGCTGAAAGGATGCGCATCGCCGTCGAAGTGGCTCAGGTCGAGCGGCACGGCGATCGCGTTCATCGCGCCGACACCGCCCTCGGCTGGCCCGAACGGATGGTCGACGCCATCCAGTCTCAGTGCCGACATGCGCCGGATTCCACGCACGTCGGCCAGCGGCAGGCGCAGCTCGGCATGGTCCCACAGGTACTTCGTTTCGGTCCCGGCCAACGCCTGCGTATCGGTGCCGAGAAAGCGCCCTGAGACCTTCAATTCGGCTGTATACACCGGCGCAGAGTACATGCCGTAGCGGCGCTCTTCGGGAGCCAGGGTCGCGCTGATGTCGAGCCGGTCGGCGAGCACGATTTCCGTGCTCTGCTGCACGATCCAGCCGTTGTTCGTCTCGATGCGCGTGCGCTTGGGAATTGCCAGCACCGGCCCGCCGAGAACCTGCTCGGCGCCCCAGCGTTGCGCGATCGCGTTGACCGCCTGCTCGCGCATGCGGTTGCGCTCGCCAATCAGGCCCTGGACTTGCGCAAGCGGAATTAACATCAGCAATGCAAGCACGCCGACGCCCAGCACCTTGAACGTGATCGACTGGAACATCGCTGCCATGGTTTCGCTCCGCGTGGGATGGTCGCGGAGCATTGCAGCGCCGGGCGAAGGCGCCGGTGCGTTTCGTTTCGGGCGAAACGGAGACGAACCGTGTCCGTGCGCGGGCGCAATTGCGCGTAGGGTGGGCCTTGGCCCACCATTTTTTTCGTTTGACCCAAGGGTGCAAGGCGGTGGGCCAAGGCCCACCCTACGATGCGCGGGAGTCATTTCGGTGCCGGCGGTTCCCACAGCTCGACGCGGTTGCCGTCGTCCAGGTCCATGACCCAGCCGAACTTGCCATACTCGCTTTCGTCGAGCTTCGCATCGACCTGCACCCCTGCGCCGCGCAACGCGGCAAGCAGCGCGCGTAGGGTGGGCCTTGGCCCATCGCTGTGCGTTTCTACGGCAAAAAAATGGTGGCCCAAGGCCCACCCTACGGCGTAGGCGGTTCCCACAACTCGATGCGGTTGCCGTCGGGATCCATGATCCAGCCGAACTTGCCGTAGTCGCTTTCGTCGACCTTCGCATCGACTTGCACACCTGCACCGCGCAGCGCGGCAAGCAGTGCATGCAGATCGTCAACACGAAAATTCACCATGAAGGGTCGGTCGCTCGGCTCGAAGTACTTCGTGTCTTGCGCGAACGGCATCCAGAGCGCGTATCCCGGCCGCGATGCATCTTCACCGAACATCGCGCCGCCGAAACCCTCGATCTTCAGACCCAGATGCTGCGCGTACCATTGTGCAAGCGCCTTCGGGTCGCGAGACTTGAAGAAGATGCCGCCCAAACCGATCACACGTGCCATGCCTGACTCCTGTTCACTGCGCTGATGATTCAGATTCGCTGCAACGGATTTGTTTCGTAGCACGCATCCAGCGCCGCGATCAACGCCGGGTCTGGCGCGAAGTCATGCGCGTCGATGCTGGCAATCGCTTGTACCGGCGTGCTCGAATTCGTGAAGAATGCGGCGCGAAACCCGGCGACATCGTCCAGATTGATGCGTCCGACGGTGCTGCGCACGCCGCTGCGCGCCAGGCCGGCCTGCAGCAGTTGCATGCTGACGCCGGTCAGTTGCGGGGCATCGGGCCAGACGACTCCCGTGCCGTCGAAGAAGCCGACGTTCCAGATCGAGCCCTCGCTGATGCAACCGCCGGCGTCGACGAACAATGCGTCGTCGAAACCGGCCTGCTGGGCCAGCCGCCGGTAATGGAAAAGTGGAAATGTACCGACGTGCTTGGTCTGCGCCAGATCGCGCGTGTAGCGGAACGACTTCAGGCGCAGCGGCGCCGGCGCCGGGCGCGCCGGGCGCGCGGTCGTGACCAGGATATCGGCATCGACCGGCTCGACCGGCCGGTTGCGGTTCAAAGCGCGCGCGAACACATTCACACGCACGGCCAACGGCTCGGCGCTATCGACAACCGCATGGCGCAGGCACGCGCGCACGCGCTCGCGATCGATCGTCGTGCCAAACAGTTCGCGCGTGGCGCGTTCGATGCGCTCCAGGTGCAGGCCGAGTCCGCGCACGCAACCGTCGACGACCTGCATCGCGCTGAAGTGGCCGTAGTTGGTCTGCACGAGCAGGCGCAGATCCTCCACGCGCGCGGGCTCGCCGTTGATTTCGATGCGCTCGAACG
Organism: Rudaea sp.; assembly: GCA_035655975.1. Taxonomy (GTDB): domain Bacteria; phylum Pseudomonadota; class Gammaproteobacteria; order Xanthomonadales; family Rhodanobacteraceae; genus Rudaea. The sequence continues at coordinate 7,150 of DASRTK010000512.1, read as the reverse complement.
GGTCCGTCACGGCAGCAGTTCCGCTCCCGTGTCCGCCGCGGAGCCGACAATCGGGAGGAGCGGTGCGAGTGCGGGGGGGCCACCGGTGCCAAAGAACTTTTGCACGTCGCCGAGCTTGCGTGTGATCGGCATCGGCGGCAGGCTCTTGAGGAACAGCTTGCCGTACGCGCGCGACGTCAGGCGCGGATCGCACAGCATCAGCACGCCGCGATCGGTTACGTCGCGAATCAGGCGGCCGACGCCCTGCTTCAGCGCAATCACCGCGGCCGGAATCTGCCATTCGAAGAACGGGTTGCCGCCGGCCAGCCGCAGTGCAGACAGGCGCGCTTCGAGCACGGGGTCGTCCGGCGCAGCGAATGGCAGCTTGTCGATGATCACGCACGACAGGGCCTCGCCGGCAACATCGACGCCCTCCCAGAAACTCGCGGCGCCGAGCAGCACGCCATTGCCGGACTCGCGAAATTCCACCAGCAACTGATGGCGCGGCGCGGTGCCCTGCACGAACAGCGGAAACGGAAAGTCGGCCAGCAGTTCGGCCGCCCGGCGCAGCGCGCGGTGCGACGTGAACAGCAGAAAGGTGCGCCCGCGCGCGGCCTCGATGACAGGCCGCGCTGCAGCAATCACGCGCTCGGTGTAATCCGGCGCATTCGGATCGGGCAGGCCCGCCGGCAAATACGCCAGCGTCTGGTTCGCATAATCGAACGGACTCGGCAGGCTCAACGCCACCGGATCATCGAGGCCGAGTTGACGCGCGAAGTGATCGAAGTCGCCAGCGACCGACAGCGTCGCCGAAGTGAACGTCCAGCTCGCCCGACTTTGTTGGCGCAGCGCGCGCAGCGGCGGCGCGAGATCGAGCGGCGTGGCATGCAGCGAGAATCCGTGCGGCGACAACTCGTACCAATGCACCCATTCCTGCGCGCCGCCATCGAGCACGTCGTGCAGACGCTGGCACAGCGCCTCGGCACGTTCGTAGATGCTCGCCAGACCGCGCGAGCGCTCGGCCTGGATCGACAGTGACTCGGTCAGCGTGCGCACGGCATCGGCCAGCGCATGCAGTTCCGTGACGATCGCGCTGTCGCTCTCGATCTGCGCGAACGAGCCTTTTCCCGGCAGCTTGTCGAGCGCCAGCCTCGCGCGCTTGACTGCCGGACCAATCGCTTCGATCGGCGCCTGCAAGTCGGCCAGTGCGCCCGTCACCGAACCACACTCGGCGAGCGCGTCGGCGGCCAGTTCAGTCACCTGCCGGGCCGTGACACTGGTGGAAAAGAATACGCCGGCCAGTTCCGGAATCTGGTGCGCCTCATCGAGGATGAACGCATGCGCGCCGGGCAGAATCTCGCCGAACCCCTCCTGCTTGATCGCGAGGTCGGCGAAAAGCAGATGATGATTGACGACGACGAGATCGGCTTCCTGCGCCGCGCGCCGCGCCTTGACGACGAAGCAGTCGCCGAACTGCGGACACTCGGCGCCAAGGCAGTTTTCTGTCGTCGAGGTCACGCGCGGCCACAGCGGCGAATCTTCCGGCACCTCGGCGAACTCGCCGCGATCGCCACTGCCGGTGCGTTGCGCCCACGCGCGGATCGATTGCAGGTGCGAAACCTGCTCCCGCGAGATCAGCCGGCCCTCCTTTGCAGTCTGATCGAGCCGATGCAGGCACAGGTAGTTCGCGCGGCCCTTGAGCAGACTCGTGCGCACGCGCGCACCGAGCACCTCGCGGACGCGCGGCAGGTCGCGATGAAAAAGCTGATCCTGCAGCGTCTTGGTGCCGGTCGACACGATGATCCGCTTGCCCGAGCGCAGTGCCGGCACGAGGTACGCAAATGTCTTCCCAGTCCCGGTGCCAGCCTCGGCGATCAACATCTGACCGTCAGCGATCGCCTCTTCGACTGCTTCGGCCATGTCCTGCTGACTCGGCCGCTCGGCGAAGTTCGCTACCTCGCGCGCGAACGGACCGTCGCTGCCGAGGAGGTCACGCGCGCTGGCGCTGGGGCTGGCGATTTTCATTTGGTTGCTTCCATGCTCATGTAGCGCATTTCCTTTGCTACCACAGGAAAACGCTTCTTGTAGCTCGTCATTCCGGCGAAAGCCGGAATCCAGCGTCTTGCTCTTGTCTTTCGTTCAAGTGCAAAGCTTCGTCTCGCTCTGCGGGCGCGCCGGTTACTTTTTGGCATGACTCCGGGCATCCTGCCCTTCGCCGCTACGCGGCCAGCTTCGCTGTTCGCGCCGCTCCTGCGGCGCAGTGCCCAAAAAGTAACCAAAAAGGCTAGGCACCGGACGCGGCGGTCCGATTCGCATCGTGCGAATCGGACTGCCCTGCGCTTCTCGGCGAGGCGGGGTTGCTCAGACTGTACATCCATGTACTGCTTCGCAATCGCGGCGATCCATCGCCGCGACCCTTCGGGCATTTTCCCGCCCCGCCTGCGATGCTCGGCGCCGCGAACGGCGCCGCTTGTGCACGAATCCGTGCATCCCTGCACTGCGTCGATTCGATCGTTTTCGGCGCTGCAGATTTGGCACAAGAGCAACAGGCACGAGCGGTTGCTGTTGCTTCTGCGGCAGGATGCCGCCGAAATGGGGCCCCCTGTGGCGTGGCGAGTGGGTGGAGGAAAAGCCCGAAGGGTGGCGCGCAGGATGCGCGCCAGTTCGCTGCATGCACACGGATGTGCATTCAGCGAACCCCGGAGCCCGCTCGCGCACTCGGAGGGCAGGATGCTCGGAGAGCGCGCCACCGGGGGGGTGCTTTCTTTGGTTACTTTCTTTGCACAAGCAAAGAAAGTGACCCGCTCGGCCGCAGGCCGAGTGGAAGCCCTGCACTTCAGCGCTAAAAGAGCAGAGGAGCTGGATTCCGGCTTCCGCCGGAATGACGAGCTTATGAAGGCGAGCGAAGTCGGGAACACCATCCCCACCCAACCCTCCCCTTGAAGGGGAGGGCTAAAGCGCGCCGCGTCCCGCTCGCGTTTGTGTTGGAGAGTCGACAAGAAAGTCAAAGCCAGCGCAGCGCCCCCGGTCAATAGTGCACCGGCGCCGGCACCGTGCAGCTTGCCAGCCGCTGGCGCGCGAGGTTGGCGTCGGTCGGATCGCCGAGCAGGTTGTTCGTTTCGACGAGGGTCTGCAGGTTGCGCGCGCACAGGGCGCCGACTTTCGGACCGAGGTCGTAGGATCGCTGAGCGCTTGCGCCAGCCAGTTTCCACTGGCCGGCTTCTACTTGCAGCTCGGCCTGGTATTGCAGGATGTCCGGCGCGTTCGGCGCGATCTTCAGGGCTTTGGCGACGGCATCGAGGGCGGGACCGGCCTGTTGCTGAGCTTCATAGTCGTGCGCCTGCTTCAACAGGCCTTCGACCGCGGCATCGCGCAGCGGCTTGACCTCGACGCTCGAGTCGAATTGCGCTCCGGCCGCGCGGATGCGCGCGACGATGGCGGCGGCATCAGCGTCGATCTTTACGTCGGAACGTGTTGCCGGGACGTCGGGACGTGTTGCCGCGGGGGCAGCCTTGGGCGGCGGCGCAGACTGCGAACATGCGCCGAGCATCAGGGCTGTGCACATTGTCAAAAGGTATATAAATAATCTTTGCATCATCACTTGCCTTGTCGGTTCGCTTGGTGCCGCTAATGTCCGGAGCTGAAAATCGACTTGAGTTCGTACCAGGTGCAGGAATCGGTCTCGGTCGGCGCAAAGCCAGCCATGAACGGCAACTGCCGCGCGCCGGGACATTTTTCGTCCGTGCGCGTGCCTGATTGAGGATTGATCCATGCCATGTCCAAACCGTCCTGGGCCAGCACCAATGGCGCGCTCGGCAATTTTCGCATCAAACCGGTCCAGACCTGCAGCGCACCGGTGGCGCCCCACAGTCCGGTCTGCTTGTTGTCGTCGCGGCCGACCCAGACCACGGCCAGGTGCGACCCGGTGAACCCGGCAAACCAGGAATCGCGCTGCGAGTCGCTCGTTCCGGTCTTGCCAGCCGCATGCAGATGGCCCAGGCCCTGATCGGCAACCGAATGCGCCGTGCCAGTCTGGGTGACCTGCTGCATGGCGTAGCTTACCAAGCGCGCGGGCTGGATGTAGACGCCGGCGCCGGGCTTGACCGTGTAATGCGTCAGCGGCCGCCCTTGCGCGTCGATGACGCCGCGCAGGGCGCGCAGCGGCAGGGCATGCCCGTCGGCGGCAAAGTACTGATACAGGCGGGCGACTTCGAGCGGCGACAGGTCGACCGCGCCGAGCAGCAGCGACGGATTCGGATTGATCTCAACGCCGAGGCCGAACGAGCCGAGCAGTCCGCGCACTTTCTCGACGCCGATCGCCAGCCCCAGATGCACGGTCGCCAGGTTGTACGAATGCGCCAGCGCCTCGATCAGGGCAACGCGGCCGTGCGCCTCGTGGTCGTCGTTCTGCGGCGTCCAGTGCGTGCCGTTCGGCTGGACCATGTCGACCGGCGTGTCGTCGAGCAACGTGGCCAGCGAGAACTTGTTCGGTTGCGTCAACGCGACAAGGTATACAAATGGCTTGATCAGGGAACCGACCGGCCGCTGCGCGTCGAGCGCACGGTCGAAGCCCGGATCGCCCGGATCACGCGCGCCGATCAGCGCCTGCACTTCCCCGTCGCGCGCCCCGGTCACGACCATCGCGCCCTGCAGCTCCGGCTGGCGCTTGCCGAGCGCGTCGAGTGTCTTCGTCATCGACTGCTCGGCCAAGGTCTGCACCGACGGCGCAAGGGTCGTGTAGACCGACAGGCCGGCGCGGGTCAGTTCGGAAGCCGGATAGTCGCGTTCGAGCTGCGCGCGCACCATGTCGAGAAACGCCGGTGTCGCATTGCGCGGCAAGCCCGGCGTATCGGGCACGCCGAGCGGAGATGCACGCGCAACCGCGAGCACGGCATCATCGACGAGGCCAGTCTCGTAGAACAGGTTCAGCACGAGATTGCGCCGGGCAAGCGCCAGGTCGGCGTGACGGCGCGGGTCGTACAGGCTCGGCCCCTGGACCATGCCGACCAGCAAGGCGATCTCGGCGGGCCGCAGATCGCGCGCATCGCGGCCGAAGTAGAACTCGGCCGCCGAGGCGAAACCATGCACGGCCTGGCCGCCCTGCTGGCCGAGGAAGACTTCGTTGACGTAGGCTTCGAGGATGCGATGCTTGTCGTAGCGCGCTTCGATCACCAGCGAGATCAGCACTTCGTTGAATTTGCGCGTGAAGCGCTGGCCGCGGTCGAGGAACAGGTTCTTGACCAGTTGCTGGGTCAGCGTGCTGCCGCCCTGCACGACGCGGCGCGCGACCAGGTTCGCGAATGCCGCGCGCACGATCGAGACGATGTTGATGCCATTGTGGTGCTTGAAGTCGCGATCCTCGACGGCCTGAAGACCGGCGACGAGCAGCGGTGGCAGCTGTTCGAGCTTGACGATGCGGCGCTCCTCGTGTTCGGCGCCATAGACGGTCGCGATTCGCGCCGGGTCGATGCGCGCGTGGTCGAGCGTGGCGCCGCTATCGGCATCGGCGAGGCCGGCCACCGCGTTGCCGGAGAGCGTCACGGCGATGCGCCGGGCAGGCTCGCGGCCCTCCGCGTCGGTGAAGGCGCGGCGCGCGATCGTGAAGCGCGCGCCGCCTTGCGCATACGAACCGGGCACTTTCGCGGCTGGATCGGCGCTGTAGCGCGCTGCATCGAGCTCGAGCTGCAGCACCTCGGCTGACATCGGCAATCCGGCCTTGAGCTCGAGCGGCCGTGCATAGACGCGGCTCGGCAAGTCCCACGACAGGTCGTCGAAGCGGCTGCGCACCTGGGCGTCGAGATAGATCAGGTACGGCGCCAGGAACCCGATCGAGGTTCCCAGCAGCAGCCAGAACGGAATGCGCAGAACGCGCCAGACGCGGTGGAACAGGCCAGGCAAGACGGACAAGGATCGGTACGTTTCGGTCGGGGCAAGGCGCAGTCTAACCGACTCCCGCAATGACAGCAGGCCGCCCATCCGGGATAATTCGTCCTCCAGGCAGCGTGTCAATGAGTCGTCGTCCCGACGAAAGCCGGGACCCAGTGCCTTTCGCCGGAAGGCGCTGGATTCCGCTTGACCAGCTCCGCTGTTGAGAGCCGCCGGAATTGACGATCAAGAACGGCCTCAGGCACTCCTGGATTGCCCTGCTCATTGGATATGCGATGTCACAGAAATCCGACCCCACACTTGACCTGCCGAAGGGTCCGCCCGCGCCGATGCGAACCGTATGCCGGCCACTGGCGGCGACCGGCATGCGTGCTGTCGGTGGGGCGATCGAGATCTGCGCTCGGTGACTGAACTCCGGCAGGCAGCTCCCCTGCGCATCTGCATCTTCGGCGCAACGGCGCAGGCAGGATGGCTGGCTGACGTCGCAGACGGCGTGCCAGCGGATGCGACTCTTGCGCTGTTCGGGCGTTGGGCGTCCGCGGATCTGGCCGACGCGCGCATAGCCCGCCACGCCGGCGTGGATCCGGCCGATGCCGGCGCCGCACTTCGCTCGGCGGCGGCGGCATATCCCGGTGACGATCTGATCCTGCTGCGCGGCGGCACGTCGCTGCCGCCGTTCTGGTGCGAGCGACTGCTGCGGGCGCTGCGCGAGGACGAGGTGTTCGTCGTCTCACCGCTCGACAATGCCGACACCACGCGTTCGCCGCTGCCGGAAGCGATCGGCAGCGGCGCGCCGTACAGAGTCATCGACGCGCTTTGCCATGCGTACGGACGCCGCCAGCTGATCGACTGGCCGACGGTCTCGCCACTGCTGAGCGCATGGAGTGGAGCGCGTCTGCAAGTTCCAGCCGCAGCACGGCGCGGGGTGCTGCTCGACCATCTGTACGTGGCCGATCCGTCGCGGACGCTGCACGGCCCGCCCGGGCAGCCCGCCGGAAGCGATCCGCTGCCGCCCTCTCCTCTCGGCGAGCTGCGCGAATCAGTGGCAGCGGCACTCGAACGCGATGCGGCGGATTTTACGATCGGGTACCCGGGCATCGACACCAAACCCGTCATCCTGCACATCCTGCACGGCTGGGGCGGCGGCGCAGAACGGTTCGTTCGCGACCTCGCCGCCGCCGACCCGGAACGCCACCATCTGGTCCTCGTGGCGCGCGGCAACTTTCCGCGGCGTTGTTACGGCGAGGCACTGGAACTGCTCGACGGCACGATGGCGAGCCCGCCG
>DASRTK010000511.1:0-4820 GCA_035655975.1 Rudaea sp. | reverse complement strand
GCGTGCCGGACTACGATACGTACGTCCGGCACCTGCGCTCGCACCATCCCGAGCGCGAGATCCCGACCTACGAGCAGTTCTTCACCGAGCGTCAGGACGCGCGCTACCGCAACGGCGGCAACCGCGGCTGCTGCTGAGTTTTCCCCCGCGGCGGCCTCACCCTGATGTCGTCATTCCCGCGGACGCGGGAATCCATTTTTGTTTTTTGCAAAAAAGCTTCGGATCAAGATGGATTCCCGCTTGCGCGGGAATGACGGCGGATGGTGGTCAATCAGAGGGCCTCGTCCCGTTTCTTCGCCGGTTCTATTTCGTGTCCTTCGTCGTAATCCTTGTTGAGTGAAACGCGTCGCCGCTAGCGCTCAGAGGTCGAAGCTCAGGCCGATCCAGCCGGCGCGCGGGGCGCCCGGGCTGATCAGGCGCGGATCGGTGAATTGCGGCAGCACGGTCGTCGGGTTGCCGACCACGCCGAAGTCCGAATAGCGCCGGTCGAAGATGTTCTGCAGGCGGACATAGGAGGAAAAACGCCCGCCGAAGCGCCACGACGCGCGCAAGTTCATGATCGTGAATCCACCCAGTGGCGGCAGCAGGTTGGCCTCGTCGCCGCGCAGGTATTGTGCGCCATTGTATAAAATGTCGCCGCCGACGGTCAGCGCCTGGGTGAGCGCGTAGTCGGCGCCGACCTTGAGCGTGTCCTGCGGCAGTCCGGGCAGGCGGTTGCCCGCCTGGACCAGTATCAATCCGCTTTCCGGATCGGCGTCCGGATGATTGGCGCTGGTCTCGGTGAATGGCGTGAGAAATTTCGCATCGAGGTGCGTGTAGTTCACGAACCAGTCGACACGGTTGTCGATCGCCTTGCCCGACAATGATCCTTCGAAACCCTGCCGGCGCGTGTCGCCGACATTGGCGAAGTATCCCTCGTTCGACTGCGCGCCGCCGGTGGACTGGAACAGGATGTCGTCGGCATTGGTCGTGTGGAACAGCCCGGCCTTCCAGGTCGTCCTGCCGAACCAGCCGTCGCTGAAGCTGCCGCGCAGACCGCCTTCCCAGTTCTTCGCGACGACCTGTTTCAGCGGCGGGTCGGCGACGAATTCGTTGGGCAGCTTGCACGGCGCATCGGGACTAGAGCATGCCAGCTCGACCGCGGTCGGCGATCGCGTCGATTCGCTGTAACCGCCATAGAAATTCAGCGCTGGGCTCCATTGATACGTCAGTCCGAGCGCCGGATTGACGCGATGGAAGCCGTGGTCGCCGTTGAGATCGGGATTCTCGCCGCTCAGATCCTGGATTACCGAGTGGGTGTGGTTGTAGCGCAGCGACGCGGAGATGGCGAGGCGCTCGGTCAGGCTCAGCGTGTCGGTAGCGTAGGCGCCGATGTTGACGTTGTAGGCGTAGACGCTCAGCGCATCGTCGGGGACGAAGATGCCGGAGTTCGCCGACGTGATCGAACTCAGCGGCAGATCCGGATCGACGATCAGCGTCGCCGCTTCGAGCTGCGCGCTGTAGTCGACACGTCCGTGATCGTAATCGAGGCCGCTGACGAACTGGTTGCGCTTGCCGAACAAGTCGGGCTTGAACGTCCACTGCAGCGACCCGCCGTAGCTGAGCTGCTTGCGCACGCCGATGTTGTTGATCGCGTTGAAGGCCTCGGAAACCGGGCGGCCGAACTGGTCGCGCACGACCTCGCCGTCGTCGTTGCAGAGATAGCCTTGCTCCTGTTCGCACTCCTTGAAGTCGGTGGCATCGCCGTTGTACGAGCGCGTATTGACCTGGCGCTCGAAGATCGTCGCGGACAACGCCGACTGGCTGCTGAAGTTGAAAGAACCTTCGGCGCTGATCAGGCTGTAATAGTTCTGCGTGCGGTCCGGCGCGGTGAACACGCTCTCAGGCCGGATTTCGATCGCTTCGATCGGCGACGCGCCGTTGCCGTTCAACTTCGTTTCGGAATGCGCCAGGTGCAGATCGGCGCTGGCGCGCTCGTCGCGAAAACTCAGCGTGCCGAGGAATGCCGTCGCATTGGAGTTCGAGTAATCGCGCCAGCCGGCTTCCTCGAAATGATTCGCGAGCAGGTAGTAGCCCCAGGTTCCGTTGTTGCCACCGCCCTGGATCGTGCTTTCGTTGCGCCCGAACGAGCCGGCCGAGACATCGGCGTGCAGGCCCGGGTCGGTGAAGCCATTCTTGCTGCGGATCACGATCGTTCCGCCGAGCGTGTTCAAACCGAAGATCGGATTCGCGCCGGAGAGCAGCGACATCGTCGAGATCAGCTCCTCGGGAATCAGGTCCCAGTTGACGCTGTCGCCGAAGACCTCATTGACGCGCACGCCGTCGAGATAGACCGATACTCCCTGCGATCCGCCGAGCAGCGGAGACGCGGTGAAGCCGCGGAATTGCAGGTTCGGCTGGAGCGGATTGTTCTGCGCCGAGTTGATCGTCACGCCGGTCATGTTGTGGTTCATGTAGTCGGTGATGCTCAGCGACTGCGTGCGATCGAGCTCGCCAGTCGTCGTCGACTGCACGTTGTACGGAATCATCATTTCCGGCAGCGATGCACCCTGCTGGGGCGTGATTGCTATGACGTGAATCGTCTCGAGGTCGGTCGCATCCTCGGTCGGCGCGACCGCATCGGTATCGGCAGCAAGCAGTGCGCCGGGAACAAAACTCAGGTCGAGCAGCACAAAGCAGAGTGCCAGGCGGGCGCAGATCATCGGATGCGTTTTTCAAGGTACGAAATTCAAAGATAGCGCAACTGTCGCGTCCGCCGCATCCTTTGTCTGCATGAGGTACCATCCCGTGATCCAATTTGGAACAGGCTTGGGACGAGAAATGCGCAGACTCTTCGAAATGCATATCCGGGGCTCTCTGCTGGCCGCGGCACTCATGCCGATGCTTGTGCTCGCGGCGCCGCACGCCTACGTGGCCAACCAGAACGACGGCACGGTTTCGGTGATAGACACGCAAAGCGACGAGGTCGTGCGTACCCTGGACCTGCACGCGAAGACCGACGGCAAGCTGCAAGCGGCGATCGCCGACCGCGCCGACAAGACCCTGTTTGTCGTCGACGCGACCGGCAGCAAGCTGATCGTCGTCGACCTTGCCAGCGGCGAAATTCGCACGCGCATCGCCGCGGGCCAAAGCCCCGAGGGCGCGGGCATTTCGCCAAACGGAAAGCAGATCGCCGTCTGCGGCGAGGACGACAACCTCGTGACGATGGTCGACGTGGCCACGCAGAAGGTGCTGCGCACGATCGCCACGCAAGGCAAGAATCCGGAGCACTGCGAGTTTTCCGACAACGGCCGCTGGCTGCTGACGAGCAACGAGAACTCCAACGACGTCGACATCATCGACCTGGATGCCGGTCGCTCGGTCGCACTCGTGCCGACCAGCGGTCACCCGCGCGGCATCGCCATCCTGCCCGACAATCGCACGGCCTATGTCGCCCAGGAGACTGGCGCGGGCGTCGACCTGATCGATATTGCGCAGCACAAGGTCACCAAGTCGATTGCCACCGGCGTTCGCCCTGCCGGCGCGATCACCAGTCACGACGGCAAGCGCGTCTATGTGGCCAACGGTGGTGGCGGCACGGTATCCGTCATCGACGTTGCCGGCGGCAAGGTCATCGCCGACGTCCCGGTCGGCAAGCGCGCCTGGAACATGGCGCTGACTGCCGACGGCCGCAAGCTGTATGTCGCCAATGGGCGCTCGAACAGCGTCAGCGTCATCGACACGACAACGCTCAAGGCAGTCAAGGAAATCCCGGTCGGCGCTATGCCGTGGGGCGTGAGCATCACGGCGTCGCCGTAGGAACTGCCCGCTGCCCGCACCAGCAAGCCTCTCCTTCGAGCGCTGCCCGCAACGCTGTCCGCGCACGCGTCACGGATGGCGCAGTGGCCAGTCGCCACTGTCACGCCCGGGGAACACTTCTTATTGCAGTGCGGCATGAATAATTGCAGCACGTTCGCAAACCACTGATTCCATGAGCCTTCGCAGAACCCGGGATTTTTTTTCTGTCGAAACGTGCGTGGCATAGCCATTGCTATGTAGGTTGCGCGGCGCTAGCCATCGAAGTGCGTCCAACTGTAACTTGGTGCCACTAGAGCCGGTACCTTCGCGTTTGCCGTATCAAGAACGCGTTGCATGCATGGGAGATTTCAAACGGGAAAGCAGGCAGGGCAATGGCAAGGCGATTCGTCATCGGCGTTCGAGTGCAGTGATGTGCCCGGCGCCTCTCGCAGTGGCAGCACAAAAACATAAACCCCGCATCAGAAGGGAGGAGATGAGATGATTTGGCTTACAGCAAAGCAGCAAGCAAGACTCTGGGTGGCCGCGGTTGCGCTCGTGGCAACAGGCGGCGCCGCAGTGGCAGGCTCGGACGCCGAGCAGTTCGCACGCTTCAAGGATGCGAACCAGTGGGGCGCACCCGCGGGCGATCTCAACCAGACCCGCTACAGCACCCTCAAGGACATCAACGCCGGCAACGTCAAGGACCTGCAGATGACCTGGGCGCAGTCGACAGGCGCGCTGCGTGGACATGAGGGCCAACCCCTGGTGATCAGCGATGTCGGGGGCAAGCCGATGATGTTCTTCATCAGCGGCTGTCCGGACATGTCCAAGTGCAACATCGTCCAGGCGCTCGATCTGTCCAACCCGGACCAGCCGGTCCAGGTCTGGCACTACATGAAGACGAGCGGCCGCGATGAGTCGGCAGTACCGCGCGCATGCTGCGACACGGTCAACCGCGGCGGTTCGTACGCCGACGGCAAGTTCGTGTTCGGCACGCTCGACGGCTATCTCATCGCTCTCGACGCGGCGACCGGAAAAGAAGC
>DASRTK010000510.1:0-7627 GCA_035655975.1 Rudaea sp. | reverse complement strand
CCTGCGCTTCTCGTCTTCGCGGGGTCGCTCAGACAGCACAGTCCCTGTGCTGCTTCGCGATCGCGGCGATCCATCGCCGCGCCCCTTCGGGCTGATCCCGCGAAGCCTGCGATGCTCGGCGCCGCGAACGGCGCCGCTTGTGCACGAATCCGTGCATCCCTGCACTGCGTCGTTGCGCTCGTTCGCGTACGTAAAGACTTGGCGCGAGAGCAAGAGCCGCGAACGCCTGCTTCTGCGGCAGGATGCCGCCGAAATGAGGCCCCTGTGGCGCGGCGAGCGGGCGGAGGAAAAGCCCGAAGGGGCGCGCGCACGACGCGCGCGCGTTCGCTGCGCGCACATGCATGTGCGCTCAGCGACCCCCGGAACCCGCTCGCGAAATTGGCGGGCAGGATGCCCGGAGGCGCGCCACCGGGGTGTGTTTCTTTTGGTGACTTTTCTTTGCACAAGCACTGCGCCGCAGGAGCGGCGCGAACAGCGAAGCTGGCCGCGAAGCGGCGGAGGGCAGGATGCCCGGAGTAAAGAAAAGTTACCCGCTCGCCCGCAGGGCGAGTGGAAGCCCTGCACTTCCAGAGAAGATCAAAATGGATTCCCGCTTGCGCGGGAATGACGTCAAAGGAAAAAAGCTGGATTCCGGCTTGCGCCGGAATGACGAGCTAAAGAGAAAGAGGGCGAGAAACTACAGCGACGAAGCGCGCAACGCCGCCAGCACGGGCACCACCTGCGCCTCGCGCCCGAGTGCGCGAGCAACGCGCGCCAGCCTTTCCGCCATTTCCACATTTCCATTTGCGCACAATGTCGCATGACCGACCTTGCGCCCCGCGCGCGGTGGCTTGCCGTAATCGTGCCAGTGGGCCCGCGGTTCGGACAGCACCGGGCGTGCGTCGGGTAGTTCGCCGATCCAGTTCAGCATGACGCTGATTCCCAGTGCCGACGTGTCGCCGAGCGGCAGGCCGAGCACCGCGCGCAGGTGGTTTTCGAACTGGCTGCACGGCGAGCCTTCGATCGTCCAGTGTCCGGAGTTGTGCACGCGCGGCGCCATTTCGTTGCCGAGCAGGCGCCCGCCGCTGACGAACAGTTCGAGCGCGAATACGCCGACATAGTCGAGCCGCTCGCCGATGGCACCGGCGTAGCGCTGCGCGGCTTCATTGAGTTCGTCCGCATCGAGCGCCGGGGCCAGAGTCGCCGACAGTATTCCCTCGGCGTGCCAATTCTGCACAAGTGGATAAGTGCGCAGTTCGCCGGTGCGCGAACGCACGGCGACGACCGATACCTCGCGGTCGAATGCCACCCAGGCTTCGAGGATCAGTGGAACACCGCCGAGCGCGTCCCATGCCGCGTCGAGATCCGAAGGGGACTTGAGGCGGAACTGACCCTTGCCGTCGTAGCCGAGCCGCCGAGTCTTCAGCACGGCCGGGTAGCCGATGGCTTCGAGCGCGCGCACCAGGTCATCGCGCGTGTCGACCGTCGCGAAGGGCGCCGTTTCAAGTCCGAGCTCGCGGAACAGCGATTTCTCGGCGAGCCGATCCTGGGCGACAGCAAGAGCGCGCGCATTCGGAAACACGCGCGTGCGATCGCTCAGCCATTGCGCGGTGTCGGCCGGCACGTTTTCGAAGTCGAACGTGACGACATCGCAGCGCCGGGCAAAATCGGCGAGCGCCTCGAAGTCATGCCAGTCGGCCTGCAGCAGCGTCGCGACCTGCCCTGCGCACGCGTCCGCTGCGCTGTCGACGACGAGAAACCGCGCGCCGAGCGGTGCGCCGGCCAACGCGAGCATGCGCGCGAGCTGCCCGCCCCCCAAAATACCTATGGTAGGCATCTAGGACGGCCTTCGGCGCAGCGTGAACTGTCCGGAGTGGCTGCGCCAACAACCGACTCCCCCTCTCCCGCTGGCGGGGCGAATCGGCGTGCTTGCAAGCCACTGGCTTGCACGCCGATGAGCGCCCGAGCGCCTTGCGCGAGGGCCGGGGTTTGCTTGGCGAAGCAACGCTGAGCCTAGCAACGGCAAGGGGTGAGGGTGGGCGTCACGCCGCGATCTCGTTTCCAACATGGGTAGTCGCGGGTTCATCCCTTGCGCGGATCCGGTTTCGAAAGCACTTTCTCGGTCTGCGCCGCCCGAAACTCCGCCAGCGCGCCGGCCACCTTCTTGTCTTCAAGCGCCAGCAGGCTGGCCGCGAATAACGCGGCATTGATTGCGCCGGCCTTGCCGATCGCGAATGTCGCCACCGGGACGCCCGCCGGCATCTGCACGATCGACAGCAGCGAGTCCATGCCGTTCAGGGCCTGGGACTGCACCGGCACCCCGAGCACCGGAAGCACCGTTTTCGCCGCCAGCATGCCGGGCAGATGCGCCGCGCCGCCGGCGCCGGCGATGATCGCCTTGAGGCCGCGGCCCGCCGCTTGCGCTGCGTATTCGAAAAGAAGATCCGGCGTGCGATGGGCCGAAACGACGCGCACTTCGTGGTCCACGCCAAGGCGTTCCAGCGTCTCCGCTGCCGATTGCAGGGTCTGCCAATCCGACTGCGACCCCATGACCACGCCGATCCGGGGTTGCCGCGCACGCTTCGTTGTCATGGCCAAGCCACTGAAAAATGACTATTCTAGGCGCATTCGGCGAACTGGCATACCATTGCACATGGACAAGCGTCTGCTCGACATCCTTTGCGACCCGGTTTCGAGGTCTCCGCTGAAGATGTTGAGCAGATCGCAACTGGATGTCTTGAATCGCGCGGTGCGCGCCGGGCAACTGCAGACCACGGCCGGCAGCCCGGTAACCGCGGAACTTGCAGCCGGGCTGATAAGCATCGATGGCAAGGTGATGTACCGCATCGACGATGGTATTCCAGTGCTTCTCGCCGACGAGGCGATGGGCACGACGCAACTTCATGATTTTCCCGCGTAATAAGAACGGGCATTGCGGGGCCGACAGGTGGGCATCAATTCGGCGATTTTGAGAACTGGTTCACGCTTCCGGGCGTATGAAGCGATAAGCTGCCATAGCTTAAACGGCTGAACGGGACCTCGAATTTCGCCGGAAACGCAGGGGTAAGCGCGAATGAGCGGCATCAACGAGACCAACAAGATCGTCGACCTGCAACAACGGCAGGCAAATCAGTCAGGCGCACCCGACCGGGTTGGCGAGCTGCTCAAGCTCGTGCGCGCCACAGCGCTCAAGCGCATCAACGGACTGGTGACCAACCTTTTCGAGAACATCGACGATGCATTGTTCGACCTGGCCGAAAAGGCCGAGAACAATTCCGTGCAGACCGGTTACTTCAACGGCATGCGCGAAGTGCGCAAGAAGCGCCAGCTCGTCGAGCGGATGTGCCAGGAACACCTGAGCAAGATCTTCCGCGATTTTGCCGCGGGCAAGCTCGAGCCGATGAAGCCCGAGGCATCGGGCCAGCCGAGCGAAGGCCTGTCGCTGGTCAATGACCAGGAACTCGAGGAATCGCTGGCGATCGGCAGCATGGTCGCCAAGGCCGAGAGCCGCCACGCGCCGCAGTTGCACGCGGTCAATCAGCGCCTGTCGATGATCCGCGGCGGCGCGAGCGTCGAGAACGACACCAATCCGATCGCACCGGCTCCGCTGTGCCAGGCGTTTCGTCTGGCGATGCGCGAGTTCGAGCTCGAACTGCAGGCACGGCTGATCATCTACAAGCTGTTCGACCGCTTCGTGATGAACAACCTGGACATGCTGTACGGCGAGGTGAACCACCAGCTCATCCAGGCCGGCGTATTGCCGCAGATCCGCGACAAGCACACGCAGGGCTCGCGCGTTCCTGGTGCCGGTCCGTCGGCGCCGTCGGCGCCGCAGCACGGACTTCCGGTCGAGACCATCGATACCGGTTATGGAGCGTCGGCTTATGGCGGCGGCGAGTATGACCCCGCATCCGCGCAACTCGCGGAAATCTACAGCACCGTGCGCTCGCTGCTGGCGATGCGCCGCGGCGCGCGTCCGGACTACAACCCGCAAGCGGCAAGCGTCCCGAGCTTTGCGCCAATCGACCTGCTTTCGGCGCTGACCATCCTGCAGAATCAGGCGATGCTGCCGCAAGCGCAGCCTGCGACGTCGGCCGATGCGGCCTACGTCGTGCAGCGCATGAAACACGAACTGGTCGAACAGGCGAGCAAGTTCCAGGCGGACCACAAGGGCCAGGTCGCCGCCGCCGACGAGGACACGATCGATCTGGTGGGGATGCTGTTCCAGTTCATCGTGCAGGACCGCAACCTGCCGCCGGTCATGCAGGCGATGCTGAGCCGCCTGCAGATCCCGTACCTCAAGGTTGCAATCCTCGACCGCCACCTGTTCACGCAAAAGGCGCATCCGGCGCGGCTGTTGCTCGACCAGATGGCGCAGGCGTGCATCGGCTGGTCTGAGGAATCCGACCGCGACCATCGCCTGTACGACAAGATCAAGGACTCGGTTGAAGTTCTGCTCAAGGATTTCGACGACGACGTCGGCATCTTCGAGCGCATGCGCGCGGATTTCGAGAATTTTGTCGACACGAGCAAGAAGCGCGCGGAACTTGCCGAACAGCGCGCCGCCGAAGCGACGCGTGGCCGCGAGAAGCTGCATCAGGCCCGCCGCATCGCCGCCGCGGAAATCCGCAAGCGCATCGATGCGCGCCAGCTGCCGGCGATGATCCAGAGCATTCTCACGCGTCCGTGGGCGAATTACCTCGTGCTCACGCTGTTGCGCCAGGGCGAGGAGTCCAAGGAATGGAAGCAGGCGCTGCGCTTTGCCGATGAATTCATCTGGAGCGCCGAAGCGAAGAACAACGATGCCGACAAGGCGCGCCTGCGCAGCCTGCTGCCGGTCATCGAGAAGCACCTGCGCCACGGCCTGACGACCGTTGCCTACCACGACAATGACATCAAGCAGCTGTTGCAGGGTTTGAACAGCTACTACGAGCGCACCTTGCGCCAGACCTCGCCGGGACACTCGGCGCAGTCCGGCATGGATGCGGCGCCGGCCGAGTTGCTCGAAATCGTCAGCAAGGTCGCCAGCGGCACTTCCGAGAATGAAACGGCCGTCGAAGAAATCGTCATGCATCGCGTGCCGGATGCGGATTCGACGATCGACACCAGCGAAACGATCGACGACGAGTTCCTGGTGCAGGCCAAGAGCATGAAGGTCGGCACGTGGGTCGAGTTCAGCGACGCCGAGACCGGCACGAAGGAACGCGCGAAGCTGTCCTGGATCAGCCCGATCACGGCGAAATACCTGTTCGTGAATCGCAAGGGACTCAAGGTTGCCGACAAGACCGTGTTCGCGCTGGCCTCGGAAATGCGCCACGGCGCCACGCTCGTGCTCGAGGAAGTTCCATTGTTCGATCGCGCCCTCGATGCGATCGTCGAACGCCTCAAGGCGTCGCATCCCTCACGCGAACGGCCCGCCGAAGCCTGACCGCGGCTCGGCGGTCACTGCGATACAATTGCCCCAAACGAGCCGCTTGCCAGCCTTGCGCTGGCAAGCGGCTTTGTATTCCCCGGTTGCCGAATAGCATTCGCAGACAATGGCAGCGCAGCTCCCTGATCCTCCGTCCGCACAGGACATTGGCAATGACGTCGCGCGCGCGCTCGCCGAAGACCTCGGCGGTGGCGACGTCACCGCGGCATTGCTGCCAGCCGCCGCGATCGCCATGGCGCGCGTCATCACGCGCGAGGACGCCATCATCTGCGGACAGGCATGGTTCGAGGCCTGTTTCCGCGCGCTCGATCCGGCCTGCGCGATCGACTGGCAGCTGCGCGACGGCGAGCCTGCAAGCGCGGGCCGGACGCTATGCGCGATTCGCGGCAACGCGCGCGCCGTGCTCAGTGCCGAACGCTGCGCGCTGAATTTCCTGCAGTCGCTCTCGGGAACCGCGACGACGACGGCGAAGCACGTTGCCGCCGTGCGCGGCACGCGCGCCATCATTCTCGACACGCGCAAGACAATTCCCGGTTTGCGGCTGGCGCAAAAATATGCAGTGCGCTGCGGCGGTGGCCAGAATCACCGCATCGGCCTGTTCGACGCGATCCTGATCAAGGAGAACCACATCGCCGCAGCCGGCTCGCTGACAGCCGCGGTGCGCAGCGCGCGGGCGCAGAACCCCACGTTGTTCCTCGAAGTCGAGGTCGAGAATTTCGCCGAACTCGAAGAAGCGCTCGCGACCGGCGCAGTGGACCGCATCATGCTCGATGAATTTTCACTCGACGACATGCGCAGCGCCGTCGCGCTGGTTGCCGGAAGAGTTGCGCTCGAGGCATCCGGCGGCATCGACCTTGCCGGCCTGCGCGCTGTCGCCAAAACCGGCGTCGACTGCATCTCGATCGGCGCGCTGACCAAGCACGTGCGCGCCATCGACTTGTCGCTGCGCATCGAGGCGATTGCCTGATGCGCGGGTGATTCTTCAGATGTCGCCGCGGTAGCGCAGGAATACCAGGACGATACCGGTCAGCAGCACGAGCCCGGCGACGATCCACAACGCCGTCGTCGACGTTCGCGCCGGTGGCGGAGGGGTTTCCAGACGAGCCGCGCCGCCCCGCTGCAGTTCCTGAGCCGGCGCCATTAGCAGGAACCGCACGGTGTCGAAGCGAACCTCGTCACCGGGCTTTAGCAGAGTGCCCGCGTGCACACGTTGGTCGTTGACGAATGTACCGTTCGCCGATGCCAGGTCTTCGACGACGATGCCATCGGACCCACTCTGCAGCTTTGCGTGATTGCGCGATATCTCTTCGATCGGGATGCAGATGTCGCAATCGCTGTTGCGGCCGACGCTCATCACTCCGACCATCGCATAGATCTTGCCGAAGGTCGGGCCGGAGACGCCGCGTAGCAGGTATTTCGGCATCGCCATGCGCACGCGTGTGTGGCCGGCATCGTCATCGCCGGCATCCGCGGCGGGCTGGGCGGGTGCCGCCTGGCTGCGCTGCTCCGATGCCACGACGCGGCAACCGATCCGGCCGAACAGGATCAGATCGCCGGGCTTGATCACGACTTCACCGACGACCTGGCGACCATTGAGCACGGTCGCTGCCGCATCGGTCAAAGGACGCACCCGGGATTGTCCGGCCTTCGTCAGCAGTTCGCAGTGACGACCGGCGACGCCGGGAGCCGCCAGGCGAATCGCGCAGCCCGCAGCGGAGCCGACCACGATCGCGCCGTCGTCGAGCACGACGGGTGCGTGTTCGTCATTCGGAAAGAGCAGCTTCATGCGAATTCCTTCTGCGGACGCAATGCAGTCGACACCGGTCAGTTCGTGATCTCGCGCACGACGCGAAAGCCAACCGTGTTGAGGCTGACGTCGGCGGCGAACGTGTCGGTGGCCGTGGCGCTCTCCTTCGCGCCGACCGACAGCCAGCCGCGTCCCTTGGCGCGGAAGTCGCGGCATGCGCTGCCGGCAGACGCGGCCGTACCGTTGCCGCAGGCGCCGATCCATTCGCGCACGTTGCCGTCGATATCGTAGATTCCAGCGACCGGCGCATAGCGTTCGACCGGCGATGTCGCGGCAAAGCCGTCGTCGCAGGCGGCGCCGTCGCGGCTGTCGTACTGGCGGTTGAATGACGCATCGGCCAGATTCACCGTGCCACAACCGGCGGCCGGCGCCTTGGCCGCGACCTCGTCGAACTCGGCGGCGCTCGGCAA
>DASRTK010000509.1:0-19971 GCA_035655975.1 Rudaea sp. | reverse complement strand
GAAACATGACCATCGCCGACGGCTGCATCCTGGTCTCGTGCCTCCTGCCGGTGCTCTGTGCCGGCGTGGCGAAGTCACGGGGTTTCGGCAAGTCGCGGCGCGACGGTGGCTTCGACAACAACAATCCGCGCCAGTGGCTCGGCAAATTGCAGGGCTGGCAGGCGCGCGCCAACGCCGCGCAGCAGAACAGCTTCGAGGCGCTGCCGATCTTCATTGCGGGCGTGCTGATCGCGCAGCAGCTGCAGGCCGCGCAAACGCGCGTCGACAACGTGGCGCTGGTGTTCGTCGCGGCGCGCATCGGCTATATCGGCGCCTACCTCGCGGATCTGGCCGCCCTGCGCTCGACGCTGTGGGTGGTCGGGCTCGCGGCCTGCATCGTTCTGTATTTTTTGGGATGATCGGCGCCGCGTTGCCGCTGGGATCGAAGACAAGGGTCGAAGTAGTCTTTCTCCGAGAGGTCGATGAAAGGTGAAAGCCCTGCGTTTGTTTGCCTCGACGACCAACCATTGCGCTACCCGCGAAAGGCTGCGGGCAGCGCAAGGCGTGACTGATTCTTTTGGCGACGCTCGTCGCGAGGGGAGTACTGCAATGGCAACGAAGTCGATCCTGGTGCTCTTCCTCGCATTCCTCGTTGCAGCGGTTTCGGCTGGAGCCACTGCCGACGAGGCTCCCGGACACATCACCGGCGTCGGCGGTGTGTTTTTCAAGGCGAAGGACCCGAAGGCGCTCGCCGCGTGGTATCGCGACGTGCTGGGAATGCCGATGGAGGCGTGGGGCGGTGCGGCGTTGCGCTACGACGCGCCGAAGCATCCTCCGAAGCTGGCGTGGTCTGCGTTCCCTGCTTCGACGAACTACTTCGCGCCTTCGACCGGCGCGTTCATGATCAATTATGCCGTCGACGACATGAACGCTCTGCTCGAGCGGCTGCGCGCGAAAAATGTCGAAGTCCTCAAGCGCACCGACGACGGCACGAACGGCCGCTTCGCCTGGATCCTGGATCCCGAAGGCAACAAGGTCGAACTCTGGGAGCCCAAGCGCCAATGAAACTGTTGCGCTGCCTGCCGTTAGCGCTACTGCTGGGCAACGCGCTGGCACAGGACGTCATGCAGGTCTCGGCGGCCACCGCGAAAGTCGAGTACGAAGACGCGAACATCCGCGTGATCCGCGCGCATTTCGAGCCCGGCGCAAGCGCGGCGATGCACAGCCATCCACCGCGCATCGTGATCGCGCTGCAGTCAGGCACGCTGCGCCTGACGCAACCCGACGGCAGCAGCGTCGTCCCTCCGCCCGATCCGCTGCAGCGGCCGCTCGCATTCGCGGCGCAGACGCACGCGGTCGCCAATATAGGCACCACGCCGGTCGAAAACGTCGAAATCGAATTCAAGCAAGCAACGCAACTCGGCACGTTGCCGGCCGCGCCGGGCGCCGACAGCGGCGCCGATATGCAGGATATCCTGCACGAGCCGCATCATCACTGGGTGATGCAGACGCCATACTTCCGCATCGTCGACGCGCGCATCCCGCCCGGCGAGACGACGCAGTGGCATCGGCACGAGTTTCCGAATGTCGGCGTGCGCATCCACGGCAGCCGCATCGCGTCGCAGATGTCCGATGGCGAGTGGACGGCGCCGGCTGATCTGCCGAGCGGCGCCGTGACGATCGAGAAGGGACCGCTGCCGTATGTGCATCGTGTGAAGAACAGCGGCACCGAGGAGTATCACGTCGTCCTGGTCGAGTTGCTCGATCGCGCGCGCAAATGATCCTGTGGGCCCGTTGTTCGGAGCGCGATCGAACAGCCTGCGCTTGCTTCGCTTTCGCGGCCTTTTTGCGTTACCTACGATAACGCCAACGGACTTTCAGGGGATTCGACAATGTCAGTCGCCACCAAACAGGCCCTCGTCTGCTGGGTTGCTGCGCTTGCCTTGATCATCGCGGCGCTGTTCGCATTCGTCGGGGCGCCGGGCTCGCCCGGCGGCGCGGGCGAAGCGATCGGCCGCGTGTTCGCCCATACCGGAATCGCCGCGTTAATCTGTTGGGTGCTGGCGCGCCGGAAGACGCCGCCGTGGTCGTGGGGCCGCTTCGTCCTGGTTTACCTCGCGCTCGTCGTCGTGCTGGCAGTCGTCGCGAATGCCGGACGCGCGCACGCCGTTGAAGCGTGGGCGCCCGAGGCTATTTCCGCCGCGCAATGCACGAGCCGGCAACCTTCGCCACATTCGCCGGAACGCAGGAACACTGCGCAGACGCGTGGTCTCGGCTCGTGCCTATAATCCAGCCCAGTCGTCTTTTTTTCCCGGCCGTCCGATTGATTCGGCAATGCAGCCTCAACATCTGGAGCCCTAAAATGACGGATCTGCATCTTGCTGTCGGTCCGGCAACGCTTGGTCTCGCGGCGTTGCTGCTCGGCGGTTGCGCAACGAGCGCATCGAACAGCGGCGGCGAACTGGAACGACTGCACCTGTTCGACGCTGGCGGCGCGGCGCGCTTCAGCCTTTACTATTCCTGCGCCGGCCAGGTGGCGACGGAGACGGAGTTGTGCTGGGTGCCGTCGAAATATTTTTCGCTGTGGGCGAATGAGCGGCACATCGCGATCACGGAACTGGCGACCCCTGCCGCGTTCGACGCAAAAAATGGCGGCGTTCCGGCCGCGCAGCGCGCCAAGACCGATGCCGACGTGGACTACCGCGTCTTGGTTCGCTTCGCGCCGGTCGTCACGCCGAGCTACACCAGCGAGAACACCGGCATGGGTGGCTTCGTTCCACCGAAGGTTGGCTACCAGGCCGACATGTATGTCTATGCGGCCGCGGATGGAAGGCTCGTCGCGCAGTCGGACTATCACCACAAGACCGATGCCCCATTCAAAGCGGACTCCGTGCCGTACATAAAGGCAGGTGTCCGGGCGGTCGTCGCCGCGCTCGACCCGGCCTACGCAGCGGACGGCGACAGCGGCAAGGTTCCCTGCACGGAGCGTCCCGGCCGCAGCGCGCAAGGCTGCGGCGAGCGCGGCGACACGCGCCACTACTGACGCAGCCGGCGCCTCTCGATCGCCGGCGCCGGCTTCGCAGCGAGCTCGTGTGCAAGCTGCGCCTTCAAGGCGAGGATGACGTCTTTGAGCTGCGCCATGTCGCCGGTCGTGCGCTTGACGATCAGCGCACCCTGCAGCGCGCCGAGGAACATGCGCGCGGTCCTCGTGGCGGAAGCGCGCAACGTGAATTCGCCGCGCTGTGCGCCGCGTTTGAGAATGCGCGCCAGCCAGACCTGGTGGTCTTCGAAGAAGCCAGCGACGCGCTCACGGATCCGCGGCGGCAGCGCCATCGTTTCCGCGGCCAGCGCGCCGCAAAGACACACGCGATCGGACGTCTGCGCAAATTGCAGATATGGCGCGCAGTAGAAGTCCAGCAACTGCGCGGATGATCTGGATTGATCCTGGCCCAGCGCGGCGAGCGCGCTGCCGAAACGCTCGGCGTAGCGATCGACGACGGCGACGCCAAGGTCGGCCTTCGTCGCGAAATGGTAGTGGATGCTGGCTTTGCGGATGCCGAGGACCTCGGCGATGTTCTGGTAGCTGAAGGCGCTGTAGCTGCGCGTCTGGATCAGCGTCTCGGCGGCATCGAGAATCTGTTCGGCCGTCGCCGATAGCGGTTTTTCGTTCGCCGTCGCGGCGCTGATCCTTCTCACCGTACCGTGTCCAGATGGCCACGCTTGGCCCAGTACGCTGCACCGCGCGCGGATTTCAGGCTGCGTCGGTGCCCGGGTGGATTGCGAATCCAGGTGCCGGACGAATATTCGCCATGCTCGTCGGCCAGGTCACCCGAAAGGACGAAAATCTCCTCCCCGCCGCGACAGTCCATTGCCGGAAGACTCGTACCAGGATCGAGGCGCTCTATCGTCACGCGCTCGCCATTGTCGCGATTCGTATACAAATTCAGGCGCCAGTGTCCATCGAGATCGCCTCGTGCCCACTCGGCTTGCGCCGTGTCGATGACGATGCGTTCGCGTTCGGTCAGCGCCATCTGGCGCAGCTTGACCAGGATGACGCAGCCGGGCTCAGTGCGCGGCGAATGGTGACTGCCGGGTGGATTGCGCACGTAGGTGCCGGGCGGGTAGTCGCCGTGCTCATCGGAGAACACGCCGTCGAGCACGAAGAACTCTTCGCCGAGGCCATGAACGTGCGGCTCGAAGACGCTGGCCGGCGCATAGCGCACGAGCGACGTGGCGCGCGCGACTTCGTCGCCGACGCGGTCCAGCATGCGCCGGTCGACGCCGGGCTGGGGCGATGCGATCCACGGCAGATCGTTCGTCTGGATGACGACGCGCTCGGAGAAGTCGGCATTCACGCGCATGGCGGTTGCATCAGAATCGTTCCGAGGCCGGTCGCAGGTCCAACTCGTGCGTCCATGCCGACGGGTGCTGTTGGGCCAAATACAGGTAGGCGCGCGCGATCGCCTCGGGATCCATGCGCTGCGACCCTGGCCCGGCGAGCCGGTCGGTCGTCGCCGCGTCGATCATACCGTCGATGACGACGTGGGCGACATGGACGCCTTGCGGTCCGTACTCGCGCGCCAGCGCCTGCGCCAGCCCACGCTGCGCGAACTTGGCCGACGCGAAAGCGGCGAACTTCGCACCACCGCGAAGCGCGGCCGTAGCGCCGCTGAAGATCAGAGTGCCCGCCCCGCGCGCAACCATGTGCGGCAACACGATCTGGCTCACGACGAAGGCGCCGAGAGTGGCCGCGCGCCAGGCGTTTTCGAACTCTGCTGGCGTCGTTTCCGCAAACGGTTTCATGACGAACGCAGCGGCGTTGTGCGCGAGCACGCTGATGCGCTCGACATGCGGGCGCAGCGCTGCGCCAACTTGTTCAGCTTGCGCCAGATCGCACGCGGCGTGGATGTAGGTCCCGCCGGCTTCGCGCACCAGACGCGTCAGCTGCCGGGCAGCGCGATCGCTGCGCGCGAGACCGACGACGTCGTAGCCGCCCAGGGCAAACGTCGTGGCAATCGACGCGGCCAGGCCTTCGCCAGCGCCGGAGATCAACAAGACCGGGCGTTTGGAGTCGCTCATGATCAGCCTCTACATCCAGCCAAGAATGCTGAAGAGGATGCACAGCTGCGCCGCCCAACCAATCGAGAACATCAGCGTGCGCATCATCGGAATGCCGGCCGTGTAGACGAGGAAATGCAACAGGCGCGCAGCGAAATACGCGGCCGCGGCCGCGCGTGTCACCGGCGTGGAAATGTTCAGTTCGTGCGCGATCAGGACCGCCGGAGCGAACAGCACGAGGTTCTCGATCGCGTTCTGGTGCGCGCGGATCGCGCGCTTCGCCCATACCGACTGGGGTCCGCTGCCCTCCGGCCCGCGATCGGTGACGGTCGGCAGGATGCCGCGAACCACCATGCGGTCGAGCACGTACGGCACCCACATGAACGCGGTGAGCAGGACTGTCAGTGTCAGCCAGTAAAGTTCAGGCGTCATGCTCTTCACTCTCTCGTCGGTCGGGAATCAAAATATCTACCTACTGGTAGGTAGATGTCAAGAGGCGGGAAGCAGCTCGTACACTACCGACGCGGAAACAGCCCGCCGAAAGTCAGCCCGGAATACCTCGATGAGCACCAAAAAGGCGGAAACAACCGCGGCCCGCGCCAACTGTTGCATCGCCCTGCTCCGGGCCGTCAACGTCGGCGGCCGCAGCGTGGCAATGGCGGAATTGCGCACGCTGCTCGTCGAACTCGGCTGCGGGAATCCGCGCACGCTGCTGCAGAGCGGCAACGCGGTGTTCACGCTGAAGGCGCAAACGTCTCCGACGGCGTTCGAAGGAAGGCTCGAAGCGCAGGCTCAACGCCGCTTCGGCATCCCGGTCGCATTCATGCTGCGCAGCGCGGGCGAATGGGACGCGCTCATCTTGCGCAATCCATTTGTCGAGGCCGCGCAGCGCGATCCCGCACATCTGGTTCTGATGGCGCTCAAAGCCGCACCGACGGCCGCGGCGATCAATGCTCTGCGTGATGGCTACAAAGGCCCGGAGACGATCCACGTCGCCGGCCGCCACGCCTATCTGATCTATCCCGAAGGCATCGGCCGTTCGAAGCTCACGAATGCGTTGATCGAGCGCAGGCTCGGCGTTGCCGGCACGGCACGCAACTGGAACACGGTGCTCAAGCTCGCAGCGCTCGCCGCAAGTTAGCGCCAAGCGTTGCGACAGTGCTGCTGAACTCCGCATGGCGCCGCCAATGAACACTCCCCGGCGGGCACGCGACTGTTGCTTGCCGCTCGCTAGCCCGCTTGCCGAATCACGGCGATTCAAATCCGTTGCGAAACACCACATCGGAATCGACAACGGTGTAGCAGTCCCCACCCGGAACAAGGGTCGACGTGAACGTGTCAGGATCGATGGTGACTTCTGCCAAGGTGAGGTTCGTCCACGACAGCCCGACATCGGCAGCAACTCCCGGGACCGTGTTCATGTCGATCGTGAGCATGCCTCCGGTCTGGAAGAAATTCTTCTGCGGGTCGTTCGGACCGTTCAGGTCCTGATAGATCACGACGCATTGCGTGCAGGTTTTGAAGTTGCTGTCGTTGCCGATGGCCAGGTTGAACGTTCCCGTTGCCTGCGAATAGAACTCGAACGAGATGATATCCGGCAGCGTCCCTCCAAAACCGAGATCGGTCATGCCATCTGACCCGACCTGGTAGAGGCCGCAGGAACCGTTGGGGCAACTGTCCGTCCGTACGCGAGTGCCGTTCAGTACCGCCGGCTTGCATGTCGCAGGGACTGCGTGTTCACCGGGAACGAGACAAAGCACTGTGAGCAGTATCCGAATCGAGGATTGCGTGGTCATGGCCGTAACCTCCGCCTATCGGCTGGTGGCCAGCGCCGGCATCAATTACATTTCAAACGCGTGCCCACGGTTGGCCTGCATCAAACTCATTTCGCGCGGGTCAACATGACGGCGGGCGTGCACGCAAACCCCAGAGGCTGATTTCACTGCGGGTTCGCTGCATGACGCTGCGCGGTCACACGGTACTTGCTGCTGTCGGCGTCGCAGGCGCTGGTTTGAGTGCGGCGCGCAACAGCAACGCCGCCGCATAGACTACAACAATAACGACGCCCCAGCGCAGCCCCGCCAGCGGCAGCGATTTGACGATATAAGCAGCCAGCAGCACTGCCGGAATGCCGCCTATCGCCAGGCCAATCACGACGCGCAGATCGATCCGCTCGCTGCGCACGAAGCGGAAGCCGCTGACCGGCATCAGGAATGCGCACGCGCCCATCATGATCGGAAACGCGGCGGCCGGATTCAGGCCTAGCAGGCTCAGCAGTATCAGCGACGGCGCGTACAGGCCGATGCCGAAGGTCATCAGCGCGCCAAGCAGGAAATGCACCGCGACGGCGATCGCGAACAGCGGCTGCGACAATTCCAGCGCATCGCCGCCGGCCGGCAGGAGCCCGAGGTTGGCCAGCGCATAGAGCACGGCCGCGACCAGCAGCGCAACGCCGACGATGCCCTGCACCGCGCGCACCGGCAGGCGCACGACGAGCGGTGCGCCGAGCGTCGCGCCAAATACCGCGGCGGCGATGCACGCGGCGAGCAGGATCGGATCGACGCGCACCAGATTGATGAAGATCAGCGCCTGCGCGATCGTCGGCAGCGCATGGCCGCTGTTCAATGTCGCGGGCACGAAGCTGTCCGGAATCAGCCGGCGCAATTTCAGCCAGGCCGTCGTCGGTGCGAACGAGCCGATGCCGAGCGTGTCGAAGAAATTCGTGACGGCGCCGAGCGCGACCGCTTCGGCGCTTGTTCGCAGCTGCCCGCGCCGTTTGGCAACGCCGATCAGCAGAGCAACGAACGCTGCCGCAAGCACGGCGAGCGACACGAGCAAAACGACGACGACCATGCGTTTTTCCCGAATTGAACCAAGACCGATGCAGCGCGAAGTATGCCGCACTTTCGCTGGTTCAGACTCGATCTGCAGCCGCTTCGATTGTTGCTATAAGGGGTCCCCGCGTACTTCCGGCATATTTCGGAACGCGGGTGGCCCGTTATCCTTGAACGACGATCATTCAGCGGGAGAGTCCATGAAGCCATCCACGTTGTGCGGCGTCGCGCTGCTCGTCACGTCAGGCCTTGCCATTGCCCACGCTGCGACCGACAACGCCGCTGCGGAAAAACAGATTCGGGCGGCGCTCGCCAATTGGGTCGAAGCCGCCAACCATGGCGACTACAAGGCCGCGTCCGCGGTCTGGGCGCCGGATTTGATCGGTTGGGCGCCGCAGGGCCCCGACGACACGTACGAACGCGAAGCCGCTTACGCGAAGCTGCCGGTCAAGACGCCCGACACGACCTATGCGTTGACGATCAACGAGGTCATCGTCGACGGATCGCTCGCCGTCGTGCGCGACACGTGGACGCAGACCACGAAGCAGGCTGCCGGCGCCGACAAAGTCGACACGTTTCGCAGCTACGAGGTCTGGCGCCGCCAGCCCGATAAGAGCTGGAAGATCAGCCGCTGGATCGACGGGCCGATGATGGCGGCGCCGAAGACCGCGGCCAAGTAGCTTCAGCCGGCCCGTGGCGTCACGCGCCGGCTTCGGCGCGCGCAGACATTTCCGGTTTCGAAACGACGACGGCGGTCGCCAGGTCGCCGGTCACGTTCAGCGCCGTGCGGCACATGTCGAGGAAGCGGTCGACGCCGAGGATGATGCCGATGCCTTCCGGCGGCAGATGCAGATAACCGAGGATTACGGCGATGACCGGCAGCGATCCGGCCGGCACGCCGGCCGTGCCGATCGAGCCGACGATGCATAGCCCGAGCACGATGATCTGCTGGCCAATGCCGAGATCGACGCCGAAGCATTGCGCGAGGAACAGCGTCGTCAGCCCTTCGAACAGCGCCGTGCCGTGATGGTTCGCGCTGGCGCCGATCGTCAGCACGAAGCGCGCAATCTGCGGCGGCAGCTTGAGGTTTTCCTCGGCGACTTTCAGCGTCGTCGGCAATGTGCCGGTCGACGAGGCGGTCGAGAATGCCGTGATGATCGCCGCTTCGCTGCCGCGGAAGAAGTACAGCACGTTCATGCCGCCGACATAACGCACCCACAGCGGCAGCACGACGAACATGTGGATCGCGATCGCGAGCACGACGCAGAACGCGTAGACGCCGAGCCGCCCGAGGATGTCGGTGCCGAAGCGCGCGGTCAGCGAGAACATCAAGGCGGCGACCGCGTACGGCGTCAAGCGGATGATCAGTTCCATCAGCTTCATGACGAGATCGAGCAGGCCCTGCACCGTGTCCTTGAACGTCAAGCTCGCCGGCGTCTGCTTGAGCACCAAGGCGATGCCGAGCATCACGGCGAAGAACATCACCGCGAGGAAATCGCCGTTCGCCGCGGCCTTGATCGGATTGTCCGGCACGATGCCCATGATGATCTGCACGCCGGACAGCGTCGGCTTGGTCGCGGTGATTTCATGCGCGGCCTGCGTGTTCGCGGCAAGCAGGCTGTCGCGGATCGCCGGATCGAAGCCGACGCCGGGTTGCACGAGGTTGATCACGAGCAGGCCGACAGCGATGGCGATGCTCGTCAGCAGCGCGGTGTAGAACAGCATGCGCCAGCCGATCCGGCCGAGGCTGGCGATGTCGCCGATCTCGGTCACGCCGACGACGAGCGCCGAGAACATCAGCGGCAGCACGAGCATCTTGAGGAATTTCAGGAACAGCTGGCCGGCAGGCTGCGCGATCGAATCGACGATGACCGAAACCACGCCGGCCTCTCCGCCATGCTGCGTCCACCAGAATGCCGCGGCGCCCGCCACCGATCCGCCGACGAAGCCGATCAGCACTCTTGCAGGCAGGGAAAGTTTCATGCGCGATCCTCGTGGAGAAGCGGTCGCGAGGATGGTACACGAGGCGCCCGGTTCAAGCGCGACACTGCGCTGCGTCTCCGATCAGGGGTCAGTGCGATCAGACGCGATTGAACAGAGCTGACCGGTCAACTCGATACGATTCGCGCAACTGGGGGATCGTGTCCGTCAGATCTTGAACGGATACAGTTCGGCCAACACCGGCTCGTCGGCGCGCTTGCCGCGAGTGCTGGCGAAGGCAAAACCGGAACGGAACGCTTGCGAAAGACGTGTCGTGAATGACGCATCCGTTGCCGCCGATTCGCTCGCGTACAGCGCTCGTTCGAGTTCGGCGAGCATGGCGGCCTGCTTTGGATCGGTGACGGCGCGCGCCAGTTCGCCGAGGTTGCGCAACGCCGGCCGTTCGCGTCGCGCCCAGGTCAGCAGCGCGCGCGCGGCCCCCGGCAAGTCACCACGCGTGCAGGCAGCGCGGAATTCCTGACCGCCGGTGGCATGCGTGGATGGTTGCTCTTGCGGAGCGCTCGCTCGCGCCCGCGCCCGCCGTCGCGCGAGCAGCCAGATCAGCAAGGCGACTGCCGTCAGGAGCCACAACGCGATTGTTGCTAAAGCGATCTGCCGCCATTGACGCAATTCCAGGTCCGACGTCGCCGTGATTGGAGCCAAGGCCGGAGCGGCGTTGGCAGGCGCCGCGCTGGATGGAGCCGGCGCAACCGGCCGCGCCGGGTCGGGCGCCGAGGCGCCTTGCGCGGGCTCGACTGGAATGCTCAGCGCCGGAACTTCGCTGATTGCGGCATGGTCCTTCGCGGTGTCCCACCAGGCAATGCTGACCGACGGGATTCTCAGCGTCCCGGCGCGCGACGGCACGATCGCGAACTTGCGCTCGCGCGTACCGTATTGCCAGCTGCCATCGTCGCGATTCTGCGTGGCTTCCTTGTCCGGATAGATATCGGCGCCATCGATCTTCGGCAGCTTCAGTTCCGGCAGCTGCTCGAAGCCCAGGCCCTGCGCCTTCAGGCGCAAGGTCAGCGTCAGCGGCTCGCCGGCGTGGACCGACGAATTGGCATCGACACCTTCGGCGCTCAAAGTCAGGGACTGCGCCGGCAGCCACACGTCGCTGCCGGATTCCGGTGGGCGCGCGCGCACATCGAGCGTTATCGCTTCGGACTGCGCCGAGATGCCCTGTCCGCGGCTGAAGAAACTGTTCAAGTCGCCGGGGCCGAACGCATGTCCGCGGAATGCGATCGCCGGAATCTCGAGCGCGCCGCTGTTTTCGGCACTGATCGCGTAGTGGCGCTCGACCACGCGATAACGGCGATGGTCGACTTCGGCCGTGTAGTTGCTGTCCTGGCCGAGCTTGCGCACGACCAGGCCTTCGACTTTCGGATCGTCGAGGTTTCCGTCGGTCAGGTTCAGCGCATAGAACAGCTTCACGGTCAGGCGCACTTCCTGTTGGACGTACGGCGAACGCGGCGTCGCTTCGGTGTCGACGAAAACATCGTCGCCGGCCTTGCCGACTGCGCCTGCCTGCGCCGGAAGGACGTTGAGCGAAATAACCTGGGTCTTCGCGCTGCCGATCGCAAACGCCGGGATTGTCAGCGTGCCGGCGCGCTTGGGCTGCAAGCCTACCGCCCACAACAGCTTCGAGTTCGAATCGCCGTTGACGATGCTCATCGAGGTCTGGCTCTGCGTGCCGAGCATCTCGAAGTCGTTCTGCAGCGCCGAAAAGTCCGGCTGTTTTGCGCCACTATCGCCTGTCACTTCGACGTTCAGCGTGACTGTCTCGCCGACGTGCATGCTATTGCGGTCGAGCCAGGCGCGGGCCTCGGGCGCCGCGGCCGCGCTTTCACAAATCCACAATGCGACAAAGCCGAGCAGTCCGGCGATGCGCAACAATCGGGCGTTCATGGGTTGTCTCCGGGGATCTGCCCGCCTTGCTGGCGACGCAAGGCTTCGAGCTGGAACTTGCGCCGCAGCAAACCGCCCGGATCGTCGGGCACGCGCTGCAGCCATTGCTCGACCGCCTGCTGCTTTTCGTTGTGCGTGCCGGCTTCCTGCGCGCCGAGGCGCACCGGCTTGCTGTCCTTCGATTCGGCGCCGTTCTTCAGCGCCTGGTCCATCGATTGCTGGAACTCTTGTTGCGCCTTCTGTTCGGCTGCTTGCGATTCCGGCTGCATCTTCGCCTGACCCTTGCCGGACTTGTCGTCGGCCGACGATTGAGCCTTGCCGGATCTCTGGCTGTCCTCGTCGTCGCCGCCGCTCTGCGGCTTGCCCTGCTCGCCGTCCTGCTCCTTGCCGTCCTTCGACTTGCCCTGCTGTTCGCCGCTCTGCTGGTCGCCGGACTGATCGGCGTTTTCCTGCCCGGACTTCTCGTCATTGGAGCCGGACTGCTGATCCTTGTCGTCCTGCGGCTGCTGCGACTCGTCAGCGCCGCCGGAACTCTGCTGCGACTGATCGTTGTTGTTGCCCGTGTGGTGGTCGTTGCCTTGCTGCTTCTGCTGCTGTTGTTGTTTCTTCATCCAGTCCTCGACCGCCTTGCGGTTTTCGGCGGCGTCGGGCAGCTGCGGACTCTGCTTCAACGCCCGGTCGTACGCGGCAATCGCTTCGGGAAACTTGCTCTGCTTGGCCAGCGCGTTGCCGAGGTTGTATTGCGCGTTGGCATTGTCCGGACGATCGAAATCCTGCGCCGCGGCGGCGTAATCGTTGGCGCGGTAAGCGGCGCTGCCGCGCAGCTGCGGATCGTGCGCGAGCGCTTGCGCTTCCTTGGCATCGCCGGCATCGAGCGCCGCCTGCGCCTGTTGGTCCGGCCGCGACCACAGATCGGCCCAGTTCATCGCCTCGGCGCGCTGCGGTTGCGCGAGCACGAATAGCGGCAGCAGCATCAGCCACCCGCGCCGGAATCCGAGCGCTGCGAGCGGCACGAGCAACAGCAGCAGCCACGGACCGCGGTCGAGGAAGCGCGAAGTCTGCGCGTCGACCGCGGCCGCTCCTTCGGCGGCGCGCGGACGCAAATCGTCGAGAACGCTGTCCAGATCCTGCCCGTCGCTGCTGTATGTGGCGTAACGCCCACCGCCAGCCGTTGCGACCGCGGCCAGCGCGCCGGCATCGAGCCTAGGCATCGAAATGTTGCCGGCCGAGTCCTTGAGGAAGCCGCCGCCGGTCATCGAGATCGGCGCACCCTGCGTCGTGCCGATGCCGAGCGCGGAAACGCGCACACCGGCCGCGCGCGCCCGAGTGGCGGTGGCGATCGCATCCTTGCCAGCCGCGTCGGCGACGAGGACGATCTCGCCTTCGCGCAGGCCGGCCTGTTGCACGAGTTTCACGCCGAGGTCGATCGCGCGTCCGGTGTCGTTGCCGGCTGCCGGCATGATGCTCGGCTCGAGCGCGTCGACAAGATTGGCCACGGTGTTCGAGTCGTCGGTCAGCGGTGCGACGACAAAAGCATCGCCGGCATAGGCGATCAAAGCAGTCTGCGCGTCACCGCTGCGGCGCAGGATGTCGGCGATCTTGTAGCGCGCGCGCTCGACGCGGCTCGGCTTGACGTCCTGCGCGAGCATGCTCGGCGCGAGTTCGAGCGCGATCACACGCGCGGCGTGGTTCTGGAAGAGCGGCTGCGGCAGGCGTTCCCAGGCCGGACCGGCCAGAGCGACGCAGCCGAGCAGCCACGCGCCGGCGACGAGCCAGTGCGGCGACGCGCCACGCTCGGCCTTGCCGCGCACGAGCAGGTGTTCGAGCAGATGCGCATCGACCGCGCCGCGCCAAGCCTCGGCGCCGGCATCGCCCTGGCGCAACAAACGCCACAGCAGCGGCAATGCGATCAGTGCAAGCAGCCACCACGGCCGCAGGAAATGAAAATCGCCGAGCCAACTCATCGCGCGGCTCCGTGCGCACGTGCAGCACTGTTCGTCCGTGCACGCGGAGCCGGCAGTGCCAGCAGAGTGGCCAGCAGCGCCAGCAGGGCTGCTGCGGACAACGGCCAATAGAAGATCTCGTCGACCGGGCGGAATTGCTGTTGCGCGTCGGCGCTGGGTTCGAGCCGGTCGATCTCGCCGTAGATCTTCGCGAGTTCGGCCGTGTTGCGCGCGCGGAAGAAACGGCCGCCGGTCTTGTCTGCCATCGTCGTCAGCATCTTCTCGTCGATGTCGGCCGACGGATTGACGACCTGGCTGCCGAAGAAGCCGTCGACGCGCATCGAGTCGGCGCCGATGCCGATCGTGTAGATCTTCACCTGCTCGGAAACGGCCAGGTCGATCGCCTTGCGCGGATCGAGTTCGCCGGCGTCATTGACGCCGTCGGTCAGCAGGATCAGCACGCGATGGTCGAGCGGCCGCTCGCGCAGGCGCTTGATCGCCAGACCGACCGCGTCGCCGATCGCCGTTTCCTTGCCGGGCAACCCGATCGCCGATTCGTCGAGTTGCTTGAAGACCGTGTCGCGATCGAACGTCAATGGCGTCAGCAGATACGCTTGCGTGCCGAACACGATCAGGCCGACCCGATCGCCGACGCGGCGGCGAATGAAATCGCCGGCGATGGCCTTGACCGCGCTGTAGCGCGTCGTGGCGCGGCCGCCGATCGCCATGTCCTGAATGCTCATGCTGCCCGAGGCGTCGACTGCCAGCAGCAGGTCGCGGCCGCTGCGCGGCAACGCTTCGGCTTCGCCGACCCATTGCGGTCGGGCGGCGGCAACGACCAGCGCACACCAGGCCAGGATCGCCAGCACGCGCCGCCAGCGCGACACCGGACTCGCGCCGGTTGCCGCGTCGAGGCCTTCGAGCGCGTACGGCAGGCGCAATGCCGCGCTCGCCTGCGTGTGCGCCGGTTGCCACAGGCGCGCGACCAGCCACGGCAGCGGCAACGCAACGAACAGCCAGGGCCAGGCCCACTCAAGCATGGGCAACCTGTCGGTCGAGCACGCTGCGAACCCAGCGTCGCACCAGGGCGATCAGCGCAGCCTTATCGTAGGCAGGCGCGAAGCGATAAGGCGCCTCGATCAATATGCGCCCGACTCCCGAGGTGAACTCTTTCGTTTCCGCGCATGCGTCCAGATGCTCGAGCCAGCGTTCGCCGGCGAGCGTGGCGGCAGCCGGCGTGGTCTGGCGCGAGAGCCGGCGCAGGTAGCGCGACAGCGCAGCGGCCAGCGCTGAAGGGTCGTCACGCGCCTCGTGGATGCAGCGATCCAGTTCCGCCATCAGCGCGCGCCGATAGCGTCGCTGGCGATACTTGCTGCGCGCGTAGACGAATATACAAATGGAAACAGCGATGGCGACCGCGGCCAACAGCCACCAGCCTGGTGCCGGCGGCCACCAGCCTGGTGCGGGCGGCATGTGGATGTCGCGCAGTACGGGTCCCGCCGGCGCGGCGTTCGCCGGATTCATGCGGCGCCCCGTCCGCGCACCGGCTGGCCGAGCAGCGTGCGCAACGCCAGTTCGGGCTCGGCGTGCGTGTCGAGCATCGTCCAGCGCAGCGAGCGCCGGCGCAGCATGTCGATCCAGTGGGCGCGACGCGCGTCGAACAGTTCGGTCCAGCGCTGGCGCGTCGTTGCCGTGGAGAAATCGAGCAGCACCTGGCCTTGCTCGCTGTGCAATGCATAGCGTGCCGGCGGCGGCGCCTGGTGTTCGAGCGGATCGCTGAGCAGCACCGCGCCGACGTCGCAGTGGCGCGCCAGCAGCGACAGCGCCTGTTCGGTCGCGGCATCGCAATCGAAGCCGTCGCCCAGCAGGATGACGCGACTGCCCGGCCGCACCAGGCGCTGCGCGCGCTGCAGTGCGCGCGACAATGGCACGACCAAACGACCCGGTGCAGCAATCGCATCCCATTCGTGCAAGGCGCGCAAGACGCGCAGCGCGCCGCGCGAACCACCGCCGGGTTTGATTTCGGCATTGAGCGCCGGGCCGTAGCCGATCGCGCCGACGCGATCGCCGCTCATCGTCGTCGACCATGCAATCAGCGCCGCAAGGCGCGCCGCCTGCACCGACTTGAAACGCACGCGCGTGCCGAAGCGCATGCTCGGGTTGTGCGAAATGACGAGCAGCGTATTGCGCTCGCGTTCTTCCTGGAACAGCTTGGTATGCGGACGACCGGTTCGCGCGGTGACGCGCCAGTCCATCTGGCGGATGTCGTCGCCGGGCTGGTAGTTGCGCGACTCGGCGTAATCCACGCCGCGTCCACGCAACTTCGACGCGTGCGCGGCTGCGCGGCTGCCGACGACGCGCTTGCTCGCAGCATGCTCCTCGCGCTGCGCGTGCTGGCGCATGGCAATCAGGTCGGCCAGCGTGACGGTGATGGAGCTGCTGAGGGCTGGGGGCGGAGGGCTGAGGGCTGAGGGCATGGCGGCGTGGAGCTAGGAGCAGCTATTTGTCGGTTCGGCGTGAGGTTCAAGGACTGAGGGCTGAATGAATCAATGCGTCTTTCGAAAACTTGCGGTTCTGTGTGAGTCGGTGACCCGAACAAAGCCGGTAGAGTGAGGGCCGCTTTTCGGCCTTCAGCACTCAGCCCTCAGCCCTGCTCCACTCAGGGCAACGGCACGCGCTCGAGCAGGATGCCGATCAGTTTGTCGGCAGTCACGCCTTCGGCTTCGGCTTCGTAGGACAGCAGTACGCGATGGCGCAATACATCGGCTGCGACCGCATGCACGTCTTCGGGCGCGACGAAATCGCGGCCGTTGAGCCACGCGTGCGCGCGCGCGCAACGGTCGAGGGCGATCGTGCCGCGCGGACTCGCGCCGTACGCGACCCAGCGCGCGAGATCATCGCCGTAGACCTTGGGCGTGCGCGTTGCCAGGGTGAACTGGACGATGTATTCCTCGAGTGCCGGCGCCAGATGCAGGTTCAGCACCTCGGCGCGCGCGGCAAACACCTGCGCCTGTGACAGGCAGCGCTCCGGTTGCGCCGTCTCTTTCAATGCATCGCGCGCGCGGTCGCGGGCGAATTTCAGGATCGCCGCTTCGGCGGAAGCATCCGGATAATCCACGCGCACATGCATCAGGAATCGGTCGAGCTGCGCCTCCGGCAATGGGTAGGTGCCTTCCTGTTCGATCGGATTTTGCGTCGCCATGACCAGGAACAACTGGGGCAGCAGGTAGGTCGTTCGCCCGACCGTGACCTGGCGCTCGCCCATCGCTTCGAGCAACGCCGACTGGACTTTGGCCGGGGCGCGATTGACCTCGTCGGCCAGCAGCAGGTTATGGAATATCGGTCCGCGCTGGAACTCGAACACCGCTTGCTGCGGGCGATAGATTTCGGTGCCGGTGAGATCGGCCGGCAGCAGGTCCGGAGTGAACTGGATGCGGTGGAAATCGCCCTCGATGCGCGCGGCGAGTTCCTTGACCGCGGTTGTCTTGGCCAGGCCTGGCGCGCCTTCGACGAGCAGATGGCCGTCGGCCAGCAGCGCAATCAGCAGCCGGTCGACCAGGGCGGTCTGACCGATGATGCACTTGCCCAGCTGGTCGCGCAGCGCGTGAAAGGCTGCGGACAGCCCGGGGGCAGAGATGGGTTCTGGCATGTCCATGATCAAAGGGTTCGGAAAAGTGAATGATCGCACGGCTGGCACGCCGGCGCGCTGCTAGGACAGCGCGTGCAGCGCCCAGGTTCCCGCTCCGGCAGTGCAGGCGCTATGCCGGGCCGAGTATCGAGTCGACCGGGAGCGGTTTTCCGATCAGATAGCCCTGGGCAAACTGGCATCCAAGCTCGCGCAGGCACGCGAGCTGGGCCGGCGTTTCGACACCCTCGGCAACCATGTCGCAGCCCAGTGCGGCCGTCATGGCAACGATGGCGCGGACGATGGCCAGGCAGCGCGGATCGTCGAGCTGGCGTACGAAAGCCTGATCGAGCTTGAGCGTGTCGAAGTTGAGCCGGTGCAGGTGACTGAGGCTCGAGTAGCCCGTGCCAAAGTCATCGAGCGCGACGCGCATGCCGGCTTGGTGGCAGCGGGAGATGAAAGCCTCGACTCTGGCGTAGTCGGGCATCAGGCTTTCAGTGATCTCGATCTTCAGCAACTTGGGCTCGACTCCCTCTGCGTGCGCTTGACCGACAACCCGTTCGACGAACTGCGGATCGTCGACCTGCCGGCCGGAGACATTCAGTCCGACGAACGGAACCGGGGCAGCGCTCCTGTCGACGAGGCGGCGCAGCACGACACAGACTGCATGGAGGACATACTCGCCGACCGGCACGATCAGCGATGTTTCTTCAGCCAGCGCTATGAATTCGGCCGGAGAAACAATGCCGTGTTCGGCGTGCGTCCAGCGGACCAGGGCTTCGTAGCCTGCCACGGCGCCATCGGCGATGTGCACGATCGGCTGCAGGTGCAACTCCAGCGCGTGCGTGTCGAGTGCTTCGCGCAAGTGGCTTTCGAGACGGATCTTGTCGCGCGCGTCGCCTGAATAGTGCTGCGTGGCGAGCGCACCGGCGGACGGCTCCTGATTGCCTGCGAACGTCGCCAAGACCGTGCGGTAACGCGCAAGCTGGCTGAGCAGAAGTCCGCGCAGCACCGGATCGGCAGTCGCCAGGCGCTCACCGAACTGGTCGCGGTCGATCGCCGTCAGCACGCTCGGCTCGAGCGCGACCGCCGTCGCGGCCCGCGGCGAATCGTCGAGAACGGCCATCTCGCCGATCAGCGCCCCGGCATGCAGATCGCCGAGCAGCATCGGCACGCCGTTGCGCTTCGCAGTAATACGCAATGCGCCACGCTCGATCAGAAATGCCGTTGTCGCCGCGTCACCCTCGCGGAACAGGGTCTGACCGGCGGCTAATTCGATGCGGTAGGCCGAAGACATGTTCAATGCCCTGTCCGCCGGGGTGATCGACGGCCATGCAGATGCTAGCAGCGATCGGCAAAAAAAGGGCCGCATCGCTGCGGCCCTTCGTTAACGTCGATCAGGTGCCGTCATTGGCAAGATATAGGCGGCGGACTGAAGTCGCACTGACTCGGGAATCCATTGAACGGAACCGTCGCGCAAACCTTGCCGCCCGCGCTGAATTCGCACTTTCCGGCACCTGCTGTCGGTGGGGTCGTGCTGGTACCGAGCGTTACGAAGCCGGTGGCCGCGTAGGGGAACTGGGCTACGCCCTGAGCGTTCGTTATGGAAATCGACGTATTCGGAGCAATCGTTCCAGGGGAAGCGGTGCACGCACTGGTGATCTGGGCGCCGGTGAGCTTGTTCTGCAGCGCGTCAAACGCCGTCAGCGTAATCGTGCCGGACACTCCCTGCGAGCCTACTGCCACGGACGACGGGCTGACCTGGCAGACACCGATGTTGACTACGACGTTGATGGTTGCGCACAGATTGCCGGCGCAGAACTTCAGCTCCCCGCCGCCGCCGGTGTCGGTGCTGGGCTGCACGCCGCTGGAGACAACGGTTGCGAACGCGCAACCCGAGGCATCGGTCAGGGTCGCGATCAAGCCGGGGCTCGCCGCATTGTCGACCTTTGCCGTGCCGGTTCCCGTGTACGTGAAGTCGAACTGGATGCCCTGCAGCGGACTGCCGAGCGCATCGGCGATGCACACCTTCACCTGCTGCGTCGAATTGCCGAAGATCGGGTTTGGACTCGCCGTT
The DNA here is from genome assembly GCA_035655975.1 of Rudaea sp. Classification (GTDB taxonomy): domain Bacteria; phylum Pseudomonadota; class Gammaproteobacteria; order Xanthomonadales; family Rhodanobacteraceae; genus Rudaea. The sequence goes on along the minus strand of DASRTK010000509.1, from coordinate 570 downwards.
ACCGCCGCGGCCAGATCACCGATACCTGCCACGCCGGCGAAGCGCACGAACATGATGTCCTCGACGGTCCTTGGCGCGTTCTTGGTCGGGGTACCTTCACCTTGGGCAAATACGGCGGCGAGCTTGCCGAGCTTGCTGACCGGATAGGTGAGCTTGACGGTTGCGATGCCGTCCTCGTTCGTCGTTGCCGACCCCGTGATGTTGCCATCCAGGCTATGACCGATGACGTACGGCAGGACCGAACCCGAGTTCACCGTCGTTCCCGTATCGATGTCGTTGCCATTGAAGGGCCCGACCGTGTTCAAACTCGTCGCGCTGTTGATCCTGGCGACCGTACGTGCGTTCTCGAGGTCGCGATTGCCAGTTACGAGCTTTCCGAAAACGAGCAGCGTATCGCCCGGGCCAGCACCGCCTCCGGCGGTCGTAAATGCTCCCGTCGGCGCTGTAAACAGAGTGCCGCCTTCTGCGGGGTTGCCATCATTGCCGCTGATTGCGAACTGGCCGCGGTTGGCTCCCGTGGGTCCGTTCAAGGGGCCGTCGATTTCACCGAAGCGTATCTGCGTTCCCGGC
>DASRTK010000508.1:0-4550 GCA_035655975.1 Rudaea sp. | reverse complement strand
GACGATCCGGAGGCGAGCGTGCGCACCGCGCGCCTGCTGCGCCGGACCTATCCCCACGTGAAAGTCTTTGCGCGTGCGCGCAACCGCCAGCACGCCTTCAAGCTGATGGACCTGGGCGTGCACGTGATCGTGCGCGAAACGCTGCATTCGAGCCTGGAAATGGCGCGCCTGACCTTGCAGGAACTTGGCCTCGAGCCAAAGACGGCGGCCGAGCGCGTGGAGACCTTCCGCGTCCATGACGCGGAGCTGCTGAAGAGCCAATACCTCGTCTACGACGACGACGCGGCGCTGCTGCAAGGCGCGAAGGAAGCGTTCGCCGATCTGGAGCGCCTGTTCGAGGCCGACACGAATTCCGAATCCAGCAAGCGCCTGGGCGCCGATACCGATTCCGGCCCGGCCCGATCCTAGCCCGGCCCGATCCTATTCGACGTTGCGCAGCGGCAGGCTGTCGGTTTCGCGCGAGCGGATTTCCGAGTCCACGTCGATGTAGCCGAGCAGGTGCGCGACCTCGCGGGCGCTGCGATCGAGCACATCGCGACGCGACGTATCGGCGCGTGCGGCAAGCAGGACGCGGGCGGGCAGCACCTGGCCGTGCATGGCGCATGCATGCAGGGCGCTGACGCCACGCTGATCCTGCACGTTGACGTCCGCTCCGGCGACGAGCAGCTGGCGCAGCAGCACGAGCAGATGTTTCTGGTCCGCGCTCGTGCCCGGCTCGGCGCGAGCACCGAGCAGTAGCAGCAGCGGTGTCTGTCCGGCGGCGTTCGTCGCGTTCACATCGGCGCCGTGCTTCAACAGCAAGTCGATGATCCGCTGCGCGCGTGCCGTCTCGGCGCTACGGACAGCGAACTGCGCGACGGCGTGCAGCGCCTGCGTGCCGCGCTCGTCCTGCGCCTTGGTCTGCGCGCCATGGTCGAGCAGCAGAGCCACGATTTCCGGGAAGCCGAGCGCCGACGCAATCATCAGCGCGGTTCCTCCGGCCGGCAGGCGCTGATCGACCGGCAGTCCGCGCTTGAGCAATGTCGCGACGACGGCGTCGCGGCGCGCGGTCACGGCTGCACTCAGTGGAGTAGCGCCGCTCGGCGCCTTCTGTTCGGGATCGGCGCCGAGTTCAAGCAGGCGGCCTGCCAGCGCCGCGTGCCCGCATCCGCAGGCGCGCAGCAGCGCGGTCGCGCCCTGGCCGTCGACGGCGTGAATCGACAGGCCCAAGCCGAGCAGTTTTTCGACCGCCTCGGTGTCGCCAACAGCTGCGGCCGCCGACAGATCTTCTTCGCGCACCCTGCGGCGTGGAAGTTTCCACTGCGGCCAGTTCAGCAACTTGCGCGGTTCCGGCTCCGGCCGCGCCAGTGCCAGTCCGAGCGGACTTTCGCCGCTGGCCGACGTGAGCTCGGGATCGGCGCCCGCGCGCAGCAAGGCGCGTGTCATCGTCAGCGCGCTGTCGGCGGAAAGAGCTAGCGCGTCGAACAGCGGCGAGCGGCCTTGGCGATCGCTGCTGTTCGGGTCGACGCCGCGATCGAGCAGCGCCTGCACGAGCGCCACGCTGCCGCTCGCGACCGCGTGCGCGAGCGGCGAGCGCCCGTCGCGATCGCCGGCGAAAATCTCGGCGCCGTTTTCGACCATCGCCAGGGCAAGGCGTTCGAGCGAATCGCGATGCGCACCGGCCTCCGCCAAGGCGTCACTGAGGCGAACCACGCCGTCTCCGCCCGCGGCGGATGCGCCGGCCGCGTGCCATTCGGTCAAGGCCGTAGTGGTGGCCGGCAGGCGCTCGAGCAGCGTCGTGAATACGACGGCGGATTCTGGCGTCAATGCATCCGCCTGCAGGCCATGACCGAGCAGCCACGACCGGGGCGCCGGCGACTCGTGCTCGGCGAGGTCGACAAACAGCTGCAGGCGCTGGCCGGGCGTCCATTCGCGGATCGCCGAGGAAAAATTCTCCACAATGTTCCAATGTTCAAAACGCAGCGCATCGAGCAGATGCATCGGCGACTGCGGGTCGACGTCAACGGGCGCTGGATCGGCCATGTTCGCCGGCAGCGGGTATTCCGGGTCGAGCAAGGCGACGATGTTCCAGCGCCCCGCCGCGGCGGCGAAATCCACGGCCCGCCGGCCATCGCCCGCGGCCAGGTCGCGTGAAGCGCCAGCGAGCAGGAGGTGGCGCACGCTTGCTTCGCATGCTTGCCGCGACTGGCAGGCAATGATCAACGCGCTGCGGCCGGACCCGTCCACGACATCGAGCGCGGAATCGTGTTCCGCGATCAGCCTGAGCACCTGGTCCGAACCCGAGCGCGCTGCCTCCATGAGCGCCGTGGTCCCGCGCGAGTCCGCGATTGCGACCTGCGCTCCGGCGTCGAGCAGTGTGGCGGCTATTGCCGTGTGTCCCTGCAGTGCCGCAACCATCAGCGCCGTGCGCCCGAGTGCGTCGCGGGAATCGACAGTGACCTTGCGCTTGAGGAGTAGTTCGATGCCGGTCGGGTCGTCGTCGGAAATTCCGGCAGCGCACAACAATGCCGGTTGGGCGCGATCGCACTCGGGTTTCGCGCCGCGTTCGAGCAGGAAACGGACCAGATCCCAGTTCTCGGCGGCGCAGGCCATGCCGAGCGGCGTCAGGCCGTCGCGGTTTACCGGATCCAGGGGCGCCGTGGCGTCGCGCAACAAAGCCGCCACGATCGGCAATTCGGACAACACCGCATAGTGCAGCGGCGTGTTCCCGGCTGCGTCGACGCAGCGCGGATCGGCGCCGTTCGTCAGCAGCGTCATGACGGCGTCGGGGCGACCCTGGTGGCTGTCGCGCGTTGCCGCGATCAGCGGCGGCAGGTCCGCGTGGGCGCGATTCAGATCCGCACCGCGCGCAATCAGTCCACGCAGCAGGCGCATGTCGGGATTCAGCGTGGCGAGTGCCAGCAGCGAACGCTGGTCGCGGTCGCTCGCGGGCGGCACGGCATTGGCGTCGGCGCCCCGGGCAAGTGCGGCGAGCGCCAGATCGGTCTGGCCCGCTCGCACACTGCGCAGCAGCATTGCGTCGAGATCGGGCGCAGTCAGGGTTGCCGGCAGCTGCACCGGCGGCGCCGCTTCGGCTTCAGCAACGTCGGGAGGCGTGACCTCTTCAGCGGACGGATCGGCGTGTGCGCGCCGGCGATCGAGCAGCAATGCCGTCACGCAGCGGTTGACGATGACCCATTGCGCGAGAGGAGCCAGCAGCAGCGCGTAGACGGCGAGCGCGGGAATCCGGACCTGTTCGGGCAGCACGGCGTAAATTCCCGCCAGACCCATTGCGCCGATCACGAGCGCGAATAAACACAGGCCGACGACGAGACCGTGACTGAAGAACAGTTCGTTGTTCGAAGTCAGCTGGCGGGCGAAGGCCACGCTGAGCGAAAGTATCGAGTCGAGCTTGCGCCACCTTCGCTTCCAGACAAAGACCAACCCGAAGGCCGGCCACAGTCGCCACGGCAGGAGCAGGGCGGCGACGACCGTTGTCGTCAGCGCAATGGTCGCCGCCAATGTCGGATCGCTCTGGAGCCAGAACAACGGGTAGCTGAGCAGGAGTGCGACCAATGCCGCGTAGCCAATCAACAGCAACGCGTAGGCCGAGCCGCGCCGCAGGATGTTCGCGGAGAAGGTGCGCTCGCGTGCCAGGCCGAGGACCTGGCAAATCGCCGTCATGGTCAGTGCGTCGGCGAGGAGAAGCAGCGCGATTGCCGACGGGTGATGAAGCATCCCGGCCGCAGTGAACAGGACCACAGCGGGAACGAAGCAGCTCACTGAAACCCAAGTGCGCGGGCGGTCGAGGGTCGCCATCGACATTAAACGGTAAATTCCGTTCGAAAGTTGCGGGTGAAGTATATCGGCAAAGTGCGGTTGGCGCGGACGCTGAACATTTGTGAGGTGATAAGGATGTGTGCAATTGCAGGTGCACGGTGCACGGTTCAGATTGGTGCGAGAGTGCTGGGGAAGTCTGAGGGCTCACTTGCGGCGACTGGCGATGTGCGCCGGATTGCAGGAAGCGATGGTCGGTGTCGTTGCGGCGCGGTGATCGAAGCGAGCGTCTGCAAGCAGATCGGGCGAAGGCGTTTTGCCGCGAGCGGGCGTTTCTGACTGCTGGTAAATGCGGTCCGCAGATAAGCAGCCTTGCTGGAGAACAGGGTCCACGGCAAGCAGCCATCCCTGGAGCGTCGACCTCCCTGTGCGGGCGCTCACCGCCGCAGCCGATGCGATAACTCGCACCATCCATGGCGCTCGCCCTTCGGGCCAGCCGCGCTGTTCGCGCGCGCTCCGGGCGCGCACAGTCAACGCATCGGCTGAGCGCGGCTCTTCGCCCTACTTTCGCATGTGAGCCGTTCTCGAATGGGTGACTACCAGAAGCCACAAAAGCAAACGCCCTCCACGAGGGAGGGCGTTTGTTTTTATAGGCCCCTGGCAGTGACCTACTCTCGCATGGCTTAAGCCACACTACCATCGGCGCGGGCGCGTTTCACTGCCGAGTTCGGGATGGGATCGGGTGGGACCACGCTGCTGTATCCGCCAGGGAAGCGGTGCTGCAAGTCGCATTG
>DASRTK010000507.1:0-13108 GCA_035655975.1 Rudaea sp. | reverse complement strand
ATTTCTGCGCACGCCTTCGCACAGCTTGGAGGGTTTTAATGGGCTTCTATGGGCTGCAGGCCGCATAAACACTAGGGTTTATGCGGCCCTTTTTGTCTTAGCAGGGGAGCCCCTTCGGCCTCTCGGGCACCTCTCCGGTTTACTTGCTAGTGTAGTGCACGCGGGCCGATTTCTGAAATCCGGAAGGATCAGAGGAAGCGCGGTCAACCCGATTGCGGGGGCGTTTCGTCGACCGGACCGCCCTGCTCGCGCTTGATGCGCTGGAAAATCTCTTCACGATGGACGGCAACGTCCTTGGGCGCATTGATTCCGATGCGCACCTGGTTGCCTTTCACGCCGAGTACGGTAACGCTGACGGCGTCACCGATCATCAATGTTTCACCTACGCGGCGAGTTAAAATCAGCATGTCGTTTTGCTCCTTCGAATACTTCGATATTCTCGTCTTCCTGACGAATGGCTGGTCAGTTGCCGTTGCAACCGCACCTGCTGCGAAACCGGTCCAGAAGGCTGAGCGGCGCAAAGCCACACTTGCGTCTCCCTGGTTCGGGCAACAGCCGAATCGTCCGCACCGGTTTGTGCATGCCCCAGCGGTGCGGACACCGCGCAAGCGGGGGGATACTAGCCCACGCACCGCACCTGCGCAACGAACGGGTAAGCGCTGGCATCCCTGAATCCCTTTAACTGTGACGCAGGTCAAGCAAGGCGCGATTCGACCCACGCCGGCACGGCGTCGAGGGCGATCGCCAGCTGCGGTGAATCCTCCCCGCCGCCCTGGGCCATGTCAGGGCGGCCACCGCCCTTGCCGCCGATCTGCTGCGCGACGTGTGCAACCAGGTCGCCGGCCTTGACCTTGCCGAGCGCCTTGCCGTTGACGCCGGCAACGAGCGCGACCTTGCCGTCCGAGCCGCCCGCAAGCAGGACCACGCAGTCAACCAGCTTTGCCTTGAACTGATCGACGCTGTCGCGCAATGTCTTCACGTCGGCGCCATCCAGCCGAGCCGCAATGACCTTGATTCCGTTCACGTCCCGGGCGGCTGCCGCCAGATCAACGGTAGCCGCGCTTGCCGCCTTGGCCTTGACCGATTCGAGTTCGCGCTCAAGTTTCTTCTGTCGATCGAAAACCTGGCGCAGCTTTTCGATGACGTCGCCGCCGCTGGCCGAAAGCAGGTCGGCGACCTGATCGAGTTGCGCCTCTTCGGCCCGCACATGGGCCAGCGCGCCGGCGCCGGTGACCGCTTCGATGCGGCGAACACCGGAAGCCACTCCCCCCTCGGCGACTATCTTGAACAAACCGATGTCCCCGGTCCGGCCGACATGCGTTCCGCCGCAAAGCTCGGTGGAGAAATCGCCGAGCTTCAGCACGCGCACCTCGTCGCCGTACTTTTCGCCGAACAGCGCCATCGCGCCGAAATCGATCGCGTCCTTGTAGGCCATCTGCCGGATTTCAGCGTCGACGTTGCGCCGCACTTCCGCGTTCACGAGGTCTTCGATCATGCGCCGTTCCTCCGCCGAAACCGGCTTGAAGTGGGCGAAATCGAAACGCAACCGGTCCGGCGCAACCAGCGAACCCTTCTGCGTCACGTGGTCGCCGAGCACCTCGCGCAACGCCGCGTGCAACAGATGCGTGGCCGAGTGGTTCAGCACGATCGCCTGGCGCCGCGCGGCATCGATCGATCCGTTCAGCGGCGCTCCAACGCGCAGCGTCTTGCCGGTCCATGTTCCAACGTGGCCATGAAATGCGCCAGCCAGCTTGATCGTGTCGGAGACGCTGAAACGCCCCTCGCCATTGCTCAGCACGCCCGTGTCGCCGACCTGCCCGCCGGATTCCGCGTAAAACGGCGTGCTGTCGAGGATCAGCGTCGCTTCCTCGCCGTCGTTCAGCGCGTTGATCGTGCTCCCGCCGCGTACGATGCCGACGACCTGCAGGCCATCCGCGTCGGTTTCCTCATAGCCGAGAAACTTCGTCGGCGGTAATTGCTGGATTGCCTCGGCCGAGAGCTGACCCTTCGCCTCGAACTGGCTCGCGGCACGCGCGCGTTCGCGTTGCTGCTCCATCAGTTTGAGAAATCCGGGGTAATCCAGACGAAACCCTCGTTCGCGTGCCAAATCGGCCGTCAGGTCGTACGGAAATCCATAGGTATCGTAGAGCTTGAATACGACGTCCGCGCTGATTGTGGACTTCGGTGAAAATTCCGTACCGTTGAAACCCTCCTCCGGCGCGAGCGACTTCTGGAACTCGGGACGCGGCACAAGATTTCGAGTTGCTTCCTCGAAGATCTTCATACCGTGTTCGAGCGTCTCGCCGAAGCGTTCCTCTTCGGCTTTCAGAGCTTTTTCCACAATGCTGCGTTTCGCGGCAAGCTCCGGATACGCCGCTCCCATCTCGGCGACGAGCACATCGACGAGCTTGTGGAAAAACGGCTGCTGCTGGCCGAGCATGTAGCCGTGACGCAACGCCCTGCGGATGATGCGGCGCAGGACATAGCCTCGCCCCTCGTTCGACGGCAGCACGCCGTCGACGATCAGGAAGCTGCAGGCGCGGATATGGTCGGCGATGACGCGCAGCGACTTGTTTTCCAGGTCTGCCGTGTTGGTCAGCTGTCCTGCGGCCTTGATCAGGCTCTGGAACAGATCGATCTCGTAATTCGAATGAACGTGCTGCAGGATTGCGGCCAGACGCTCCAGACCCATTCCGGTGTCCACGCATGGCGCAGGCAGTCTGCTCAACGTACCGTCGGCGGCACGATCGAACTGCATGAACACGAGGTTCCAGATCTCGATGTAGCGGTCGCCATCTTCGTCGGGCGAACCTGGCGGACCACCCGGAATGTGCGCGCCGTGATCGTAGAAGATCTCCGTGCACGGCCCGCACGGGCCGGTATCGGCCATCTGCCAGAAATTGTCCGATGCGTACGGCGCGCCCTTGTTGTCGCCGATGCGCACGATGCGTTCAGACGGCAGGCCGATTTCCTTGTGCCACAGATCGTAGGCTTCATCGTCCGTGTGGTAGACCGTCACCAGCAGGCGGTCTTTCGGTAGTTTGAACACGTCAGTGAGCAATTCCCACGCCCAGATGATCGCTTCACGCTTGAAATAGTCGCCGAACGACCAGTTGCCCAGCATCTCGAAGAACGTGTGATGCCGCGCGGTATAACCGACCGAATCGAGGTCGTTGTGTTTGCCGCCCGCGCGCAGACAGCGCTGCACATCTGCAGCCCGGACATACGGCAGCTTCTCGCTGCCGAGAAACACGTTCTTGAACTGCACCATGCCGGAATTCGTGAACAGGAGGGTCGGATCGTTGCCCGGCACGAGCGGCGCCGAAGGTACGATCGTATGGCCCTTGGACTTGAAGAAGTCGAGGAATGTCTGGCGAATTTCGGCGCTGGTTTTCATGGGGACGTGCTGGTCTGGTAGAGAAATTTACGATGATCCATGGGAAGTACGAAGGCAGCACAAAAATAGCATCGTCATTCCGGCGAAAGCCGGAATCCAGTGTCTCTCTTTGGTCACCCTCAAAGGCGCTGGATCCCGGCGTTCGCCGGGATGACGAGCAAACAACCACTGCGGGCCCGGAGGCCGTTGCGGGTCAGTCGACTTCGTCTGGCGAGTCGGCAACGCCGCTGGCGCCAGCCGCTAGTTTAACAGTGGAGGCATCGAAGCCGCGACGCAAGAGAAAGGCGGCACGCTTGGAGCGTTCGGCCATGGTCGCGGCGGGCTTGCCGCCGTAGCGGCGGCGCAATTGACGGCGTACCAGGTCCGGCCAATCCGGTTCGGCCGCGGCTATAAGGGCCCCGGCCGCTTCCTCGCCGATGCCGTGAGTTCGCAGTTCCGCGACAATCCAGCGCGGCCCGTAGCCGCCCTCGATGCGCGAACGCACGAGCATCTCCCCGAAACGGGTGTCGTTCTGGAAATCCTTGGACTGAAGCCGCTCGAGCGCGGCGGCGTTTTCATCGGCATCGAACCCGCGCTGGCCAAGCTTGGCCTTCAGCTCGCGCGCCGAATGCTCGCGGCGCGACAGCAAACCGAGCGCCTTGTCGTAAGCGCTTGGCTCATTTTGTTTGTCAGACGATCGGCGCGCCATTGTTTCGCAGGCGTAGGGTGGGCCTTGGCCCACCGTCCATCATTTGGCTTAAAGCAAAACACGGTGGGCCGAGGCCCACCCTACGCTTCTTCCAACTCCGCCGCGGGTGTGGCGGCGACTTTTACCGGCGACAGGGCTGCGCGCAGCTTGTCCTCGATGTCCTTGGCGACAGTCGGGTTGTCCTTCAGGTACTGGCGCGCGTTGTCCTTGCCCTGGCCAATACGTTCCCCGCCGTAGCTGTACCAGGCGCCGGACTTGTCGACGATCTTGTTGTCGCTGCCCAAGTCGATCAGTTCGCCCTCGCGGCTGATGCCCTCGCCATAGAGGATCTCGGTGATGACCTGCTTGAATGGCGGCGCAAGCTTGTTCTTGACGACCTTGATGCGCGTCTGGTTGCCGATGACTTCCTCGCCTTTCTTGACCGCCCCGATGCGGCGGATGTCCAGGCGCACCGATGCGTAGAACTTCAGCGCATTGCCGCCGGTGGTCACTTCGGGACTCTGGCCCGGCATCATCACGCCGATCTTCATGCGCAACTGGTTGATGAAGATGACCATCGTGTTCGAGCGCTTGATGTTCGCGGTCAGCTTGCGCAATGCCTGCGACATCAGGCGCGCCTGCAGGCCGGGCAGTTGATCACCCATCTCGCCTTCGATTTCCGCACGCGGCGTCAGCGCGGCGACCGAGTCGATCACGACGACGTCGACCGCAGCCGAGCGCACCAGCATGTCGGCGATTTCCAGCGCCTGTTCGCCGGTATCGGGCTGGGAAACCAGCAGGTCGTCGACATTGACGCCGAGTTTTTCCGCATAGCCAGGATCGAGCGCGTGCTCGGCATCGATGAACGCACACGCGCCACCGAGCTTCTGCGCCTGGGCGACAACCTGCAAGGTCAGCGTCGTCTTGCCCGATGACTCCGGACCGTACACCTCGACCACGCGCCCGCGCGGCAGACCGCCGATGCCGAGCGCTACGTCGAGCGCCAGCGAACCGGTCGGAATTGCATCGATTGCGTCCGACGGCCGGTCGCCCATGCGCATGACCGCGCCCTTGCCGAACTGTTTTTCGATCTGGCTTAGGGCGGAAGTCAGGGCACGGCGCTTGTTGTCATCCATTGGAATTCCTCAGATATGTTTGGGTTGATGCTCAATGTGCACGGCGCGGGTCTCAGCAGATGCGACTTCCGAGCATGTCCGCACATTCGCGCTCGACCGGCACTTTCATTCACGCTCCCGTGGCGTTCAGCGGCAAGCTCCTGGCCGCTGCAATGCCACGAGTTATTCCGGCGCTCTCAAGCCGGAATGACAGCAATTATCACACAGCGGGAACACAGCCGCATGCGCCAATCCGCGCATCAGCTTGTAAGAATTTTCTGAACTCCACGCAGCGCGGCGGCGACGGTCTGGCGCCGAACATCCTCGCGGTCGCCGTCGAAGTGGAACAACTCGGCCTGCGCGTAACCGCCACGCCGCTTCCAGCCTACCCAGACAGTGCCAACCGGCTTGTCGGGCGTGCCGCCGGTGGGACCCGCGATACCGGTGACCGCCACCGCAACCGTCGCGCCGAATCGCGCGAGCGCTCCGGAAACCATCTCGATCACCGTCTCGCGACTCACAGCGCCCTGGTGTTCGAGCGTTTCCGGGCGCACGCCGAGCAACGCCTCCTTCGCCTCGTAGCTGTACGCGACGACCCCGCACTCGAACCACGACGACGAACCCGCGATGTCGGTCAACGTTTTCGCAATCCAGCCGCCGGTGCACGACTCGGCGGTGACCAGGGTCGCGCCACGCTGCGAGAAAATCGTTGCAATCGACTGCGCCAGATCGTGCAGCGCTTCGTCACTGGAGATTTCGGTCTGCGCCATGCCGGTCACCGCTGCGAACGGCGCGATCATGCCACATTCCGGGCGCCGGGCATCAACAGTGCATCGGTCCGAACTTGCAGTACGCCAAATGTTGAAGCAGACACCGGCCGCTCCCGCCTGTCGACTACAATGTCGTCCGCCCCCGATCCATACGCCACCGCAGCATGAACCGCGACGATTTCGCCCAGCACACACCGCTGATGCGCCAGTACTTTGCCGCAAAGGCAGAGTATCCGGACACGCTGGTGTTTTTCCGCATGGGCGACTTCTACGAATTGTTCTACGACGACGCGCGCAAGGCCGCCCGGTTGCTCGACATCACGCTAACGCAGCGCGGCGCGTCGGCCGGCGCGCCGATCCCGATGGCTGGCGTGCCGTATCACGCTGTCGAGTCGTATCTCGGCAAGCTGATCCGGCTCGGCGAATCGGTCGCGATCTGCGAACAGATCGGCGATCCGGCTCTGGCCAAGGGCCTCGTCGAACGCAAGGTCGTACGTGTCGTCACGCCCGGCACTGTGACCGATGAAGCGCTGCTCGAGGAGCGCCGCGACAACCTGCTGCTGGCGATAGCAGCAGGCAAGGAGCGATTCGGGCTGGCCTGGGTCGATCTCGCCGGCGGGCGCTTCCTGCTCAGCGAGGTCGGGGGCGTCGAGGCGTTGGCCTCTGAACTCGCGCGGCTCGCACCGGCAGAAACGCTGATCGGCGAGGACGCAGCCTGGCCGAACATCGTTACCTCGCTTCCGGGGTTGCGCAAGCGCGCTCCGTGGCACTTCGACGCGGAAACCGCGCAGCGGCAACTGTGCCGCTTCTTTGGCACGCGTGACCTGTCGGGTTTCGGTTGCGAAAACATGCCGCTGGCAATCGCGGCAGCGGGTTGCCTTTTGGGATATGTGGAAGAAACGCAAAAGTCACGTTTGCCGCATTTGTCGGGCCTTGCGATCGAGAACGCCGACGACACCGTCGCACTCGATGCGCCGACGCGGCGCAACCTGGAACTCGACACACACCAGAGCGGGCGCACGGAACACACGCTGCTCGGCGTGCTCGATCGCACGATTACCCCGATGGGCGCGCGCACGTTACGGCGCTGGCTGCATCGCCCGCTGCGCAACCACGAGGTCCTGCGCCGGCGCTACCAGGCGATCGACGCACTGATCGGACAGCGCCGCTTCGAAGCGCTACGCGACGTGCTGCGCGGCATCGGTGATCTCGAGCGCATTCTTGCCCGCGTCGCGCTGCGCTCGGCGCGGCCGCGCGACCTGTCGACATTGCGCGATGGCCTGCTCGCCACGCCGCAGTTGCGCAGCGCGCTCGCCGGCTGCGACAGCCCCCTGCTGCACGAATTGCTCGATCGGCTCGGCGAGCACATCGGTGTCGCCCAGCATCTCGCTGCCGCGCTGCCCGAGCAGCCGCCGGCGCTGCTCCGCGACGGCGGCGCGATCCGCGCCGGTTTCGACGCCGAGCTCGACGAGTTGCGCGAGTTGTCGACGAACGCCGACCAGTTCCTGATCGACCTCGAGCAGCGCGAAAAAGCCACGACCGGCATCGCGACCCTGAAGGTCGGTTACAACAGCGTGCACGGCTACTACATCGAGATCAGCAAGGGCCAGTCCGAGCGCGCTCCAGCGCATTACTCGCGCCGGCAGACCCTCAAAGGCGCCGAGCGCTACATCACCGAGGAACTCAAGCTGTTCGAGGACAAGGTTTTGTCGGCGCGCGAACGCTCGCTGATGCGCGAGCGTTCGCTGTACGAGGCGCTGCTCGAGTTCCTCGGCGAGCGCCTCGCGCCGCTGAAGCATGCCGCCAATGCAATTGCCGAACTCGATGTGCTCGCGGCGCTGACCGAACGCGCCGACGCGTTGAACTGGAAAGCGGCCGACCTGAGCGAAGCGCCAGGCATCCACATCGTGCGTGGACGCCACCCGGTCGTGGAACAGGTTCGCAGCGAGCCATTTGAACCCAACGACCTGCACCTCGATGGCATGCCCGAACAAGGCGGACGCCGCATGCTGATTGTCACCGGTCCGAACATGGGCGGCAAGTCGACCTACATGCGCCAGGCCGCGCTGATCGTGCTGCTCGCGCATATCGGCAGCTACGTGCCGGCCGACGCCGCGACGATCGGCCCGATCGACCGCATCTTCACGCGCATCGGCGCCGGCGACGACCTGTCGCGCGGGCAGTCGACGTTCATGGTCGAGATGAGCGAGACCGCGAACATCCTGCACAATGCAACGCCGTCGAGCCTGGTGCTCATGGATGAAGTCGGGCGCGGCACATCGACCTACGACGGCCTCGCGCTGGCGCAGGCCTGTGCCGTGCGGCTGGCAACGCACAATCGCGCCTTCACGCTGTTTGCAACGCACTACTTCGAACTGACCGAGCTCGCTGCGCAATACGATGGCATCGCCAACGTGCATCTCGATGCGATCGAATATGGCGAAGAACTCGTATTCATGCACGCCGTCAAGGACGGACCGGCGAATCGCAGCTTCGGATTGCAGGTCGGCGCGCTGGCCGGTTTGCCCAAGCCGGTGATCGCACAGGCACGGCGCATTCTCGATGCGCTGGAGCGCAAGCACGCGGTCGACGCCGGTCCGTCGTCGATCGGTGCCCCTGCATCTTCGCCACAACTCGCGCTGTTCGGTCCGGCGCAACCGTCGGCCGCCGAGCGCGCACTCGAAGACCTCGATCCGGACGCGATGACGCCGAAGGAGGCGCTCGAAGCGCTGTATCGTTTGAAGGCGCTGATTCGCTAATCGGGCCTGCACCGGCATTCGTCGCAGGCGTCACATCCAATAGCTGCCGTCATTCCCGCGAAAGCGGGAATCCATTTTTATTGACCCAGAGAACAGATCAAGATGGATGACCAGCTCCGCTGTTGAGAGCCCCGCTTTCGCGGGAATGACGACAATATCTGGGCGTCACCCGGTCACCGACAAATACCGAACTCAAGCCTGCGAGATTGATTCGAACACAAACCGTTCCAGCCCGCGCACGCCCTCGCGACTCTCGAAAAGCGCATCGGCGTTTGCACGCAACCGCTGGCGCAACGCTGCGCGCCGCCCATCGTTACCGCATAGTTCGACGGCTATGCGCACGTAGTCGTCGGCGTCGTGCGCGATCAGCTCCGGCGCGCCGACCAGCTTAAGCATCGCACTCGCCTGCCGCGCTCGCGCGCTCGCGCCGGCGAAAGTAACAATCGGCGTACCCATGCTGATTGCATCCAGGCTCGTCGCGCCGCCCGAAAATCCAGGCGAGTCGAGCACGAGAGTTGCCGCCTCGATGCCGGCGAGAAAATCCGGATACGGCAGGGCACGAACGACGCGCACGCTCGCGGTGAAATCGACGGCAGCCGCCGCGAACGCGCGCTGCAATCGCTGGCAAAACTGCTGGGACTGACCGGCACTCAGCTCGAAAAAAACGAGCATCGCCCCGGTCTCGCGCACGCAGCGCGCGAGGACCGCATCGAACGCGGGCTGGAGCTTGATCAGATTCTGCAGGCAGAGCAGCACCGGCCGGTCGCCCGCCAGTTCGCGCAGCCACGCTGCATCGCCCGGCAACGCGCGCCGACGCATGCGGATGGCGAGGCCAGGCAGAAGCACCAGCGACTCGCTGTACTGGCGCTCCGAGCCTTCGCCTTCGAGAAGCTCCGCGCTCAGGAACCCATCGAGTGTCGACAGGCCGCTCGTCACCGGATGGCCGAACGTCGTGTACTGGCGCGGCGCCAGGCGCATCGCCGCCAGCACTTGCATGCGCGGGTCGAGGCCGATGTCGAGAAGGATCAGCACGTCGAGTCGCGCTGATCGGATACGCTCGCCGAGCGACGTCGAGGCGTGCTCGAAATGATCGCTCGCCGCGGCAATCTCGGCGGTCCACTCGTCGCTGACACTGCCGCAATGCCAGACGTGGCTTTCAAAGCGCGTGCGATCGAGGTCGGTGATCCATGAGGCGAAAAAGCGCGCGACGGAATGCACATGCAGATAGGGGCTGACGAATCCGATGCGAATGCGTCCCCCATGCGCAAGCGGCTGCCAGTCGACCGGCGCGCACAGACCCGGCGCGGCGCGCGCTACGACCCGTTCGACCAGGGCGCCGAAGCGCCGCTGCAGCGCCGTGTGATCGCCATGCAGATAGTGCAACTGAAACGTCACGACTCCGAGTACGGCGTCGAGAGCGGAGGAAACCTGCTGCGGCGTGTCGAGTCTGAGTTCGCGCTCGATCTGCATCAGGCCGGCATCGAATGAACCAACCGCAACGCGCGCTTCGCCTTCGTCGCCAACTATCGCCGGCAGCATCAGCTGCTCGATCCAGCGCAATCGTTCCCACTGCGGAGCAAGTCGCCGCGCGTTTCCTATCGCCTCGCGCGCAGACAGGCAGTCTCCGGTACGCTCAAGGGCTAGCGACAGTTCGAACCAGGAGGCGGCGTTGTTTGGCGCCAATTCGCAAGCGCGGCGCAACGCAATGACTGCCGCATCCGAATCAAGCGCGCGCCGTGCGGCGATTCCGGCGGCATTCCACCAGCGCGCATTTTCCGGCGCGCGATCGCAGGCGCTCGCGGCGAGTTCACGCGCCTGCGCATACTGCGCCTGTTCGATGCGCAGCAGCGCGAGGTGTCCAAGCGCCTCGGCAGACTCGGGTGCGAGTGACAGCGCCTGCTCCAGGTATCGAGCCGCTTCGGAGTGTCGCCGCAGCCGCCGCAACAGGTCACCCATGCCGATGAGCGCGTGCGGATCGTCGGGGGCGAGCGCCAGGGCACGCGCATGGTTGCGCTCGGCATCGGCGAGGTTGCCGAGCGCCTGTTCGGCTTCGGCGAGACGCAGCCAGGCAGACACGTTGGCCGCGTCCAGTTGAGTCGCCTGCCGGTAATGGTCGCGCGCGCGCGCGATCTGGCCGGCGCGATGCAATTGCATTCCATGATGCAATTGCTCGCTGGCTGCGCGCCGCTGGCTTGCCGTGCTCATCGAATCAGGATAACCCGAGCAAGCGAGGAATTCCCCAACGGCACGTGGCGAGCCTGATCACCCGACGCGAACTCAGCGCGCGGCGCGGCCTGCGCGCGGCTTCTCCGGGAAGCAAGCGTCAGTTTGGACCCGGTGAAGTCAGCAGCGCGTTCACGCGACGCACGTATGCCGCCGGATCGTCGAGCTGTGCGCCCTCGAGCAACTGCGCCTGTTCGAGCAGGATCGAACCAAGATCGCTGGCGCGGCCCGAGTCAGTCTCGGATTCCAGACGCTTGACCAAGGCATGCCCGGGATTGATCTCGAGCACCGGTTTGCTCGCCGGTACGTCGTGGCCGGCCTGTTTGAGCAGGCGCTGCATCGTCAACCCCATGTCGTGCTCGTCGAGCACCAGGCACGACGGCGAATCGGTCAGTCGCGCGCTGACTCGCACGTCGCTGACGCGCTCACCGAGGAGCTCCCTGAGTTTCTTGACAACACCCTCGGCGGCTTTTTCAGTTTCCTTGCGCTTCTCGGCGTCGACGCCGGCCAACTTGCCGAGGTCCAGATCGCCCTTGGCGACGTTGCGCAGTTTCTTGCCGGCATACTCGGTCAGATAGGTCGACATCCAGTCGTCGATGCGGTCGTACATCAACAGCACTTCGACCCCGTGCGCCTTCAGCGCCTCCAGTTGCGGACTGCCCTTGGCCGCGGCGTAACCGTCGGCGGTCAGGAAGTAGATCGCATCCTGGTCGGCGACCATGCGGCCGATGTAGTCGTCGAGCGAGACGGTCTGCGCGGCGCCCTCGGATTTCGTCGAGGCGAATCGGAGCAGCTTCGCGATGCGTTCCTTGTTGGCGAAGTCCTCGGCGGCGCCCTCCTTGAAGATCGCGCCGAACTCGTTCCAGAACGTCGTGAACTTCTCCGGCTCGTCCTTGGCCAGCTTGTCGAGCAGGTCGAGCACGCGCTTCGTGCAGGCCGCGCGCAGCTTCTCGAGGTTGCGATTCTGCTGCAGGATCTCGCGGCTGACGTTCAGCGGCAGATCGTCCGAGTCGACGACGCCGCGGACGAAACGCAGGTACGCCGGCAACAGCTGCTCGGCCGCATCCATGATGAAGACGCGCTTGACGTAGAGCTTGAGTCCCTTGCGCTCGTCGCGCGCGCCCATCATCAGGTCGAACGGCGACTTCGAGGGCAGGTAGAGCAGAGAGGTGAAGTTCTGGTTGCCCTCGACGCGGTTGTGACTCCAGGCCAGCGCATCGTTGTAGTCGTGGCCGATGTGCTTGTAGAAATTCTGGTAGTCCTCGTCCTTCAGTTCCGCCTTCGGGCGCGTCCAAAGCGCCGAAGCCTGGTTGACGACTTCCCACTCGCCGGCCTCTTTGTCTTCCTTGTCATCAGCGCCCTTCTCCGAAGGCATGCGGATCGGGAAGCCAATATGGTCGGAGTATCGGGCGATCAGGCTGCGCACCTGCCACGGCTGCACGAATTCGTCTTCGTCGGACTTCAGGTGCAGGGTGACGCTGGTACCCCGACCGGCATTGTCGACGACCTCGAGCGTGTATTCGCCTGTGCCGGCCGACTCCCAGCGCACGCCTTCGCCCACCTCAGCGCCGGCCTTGCGCGTCACCAGCGTGACCTTGTCGGCGACGATGAACGCCGAATAGAAGCCGACACCGAACTGTCCGATCAGGTTCGCGTCGGTCTTCTGCTCCGCCGACAGCGCCTCGAGGAACTTGCGCGTGCCGGAACTTGCGATCGTGCCGATGTTGGCGATGACTTCATCGCGCGTCATGCCGATGCCGTTGTCGCGGATCGTCAGCGTGCGCGCATCTTTGTCAATGCTCACATCGATGCGCAGTTCGCTCTCGCCGGCAAGCAGTTCAGGCGCGCCGATCGCAGCGAAGCGCAGCTTGTCGCAGGCATCCGACGCGTTCGACACCAGTTCGCGCAGGAAAATTTCCTTGTGCGAGTACAGCGAGTGCGTCACCAGATGCAGCACCTGGGCGACTTCAGCTTCGAACTTGCGGGTTTCAGCGGCAGCGGTCATGGGAGTCTCGCGGAAAAGAAGGTGATGGCGCACGTGTGGTGATGCCGCGGCGAGATTTCAAGCACATCGCGACGGTCATCGCGACGGTCGGACAGGCCAGGTTCCGCACGGGGAGTGCCGAAAAATCATCCCCACCGCCGGAAAGCGCGATATGCAGCTAAGGAAGGCTTCA
>DASRTK010000506.1:0-11837 GCA_035655975.1 Rudaea sp. | reverse complement strand
CAATGCGACTTGCAGCACCGCTTCCCTGGCGGATACAGCAGCGTGGTCCCACCCGATCCCATCCCGAACTCGGCAGTGAAACGCGCCCGCGCCGATGGTAGTGTGGCTTAAGCCATGCGAGAGTAGGTCACTGCCAGGGGCTTCATCCCAAACGCCTCGGTTCATTGTGAACCGGGGCGTTTGCTTTTTTACGTCCGGCGACACCACGACCCGGCGGATATCGACGCCGCGCAGAGCGTTGACGGCGTGCTGCGGAACCCGGATGCTCTTGCCGGCACCCTCAGCACTGGAATGCAACATGATTGAGCAGTTGGATGTCCCGGCCGAGCTGCAACGAAACGCGGCAAACGTGGCCGCCGCCGGATACGAGCATACGGGCCAGGTGCTTATCGACCTTTGCGTCCGCAGCGCCGGACTGCGCAGCCTCGAGGATGTCGACGTACTCGATGTCGGTTGCGGCGTGCGCTTCACGGCGACGATCATCAATCGCCGGATTCCGATCAAGTCGTATACCGGCCTGGAAGTAAGCCGGCCGATCGTCGACTTTCTGCGCGACAAAGTCGAACGCCACGACCCCAGATTCCGCTTTGTCTATTGGGATGTCGCCAACGCGATGTACAACCCGGCGGGCGTCGACCTATCGATGCAAGCCCAATTGCCGGTCGCGGGAGAGTTCGACCTAGTGTGGCTGTTTTCGGTATTCACCCACCTCAATCCCGCTGACTCTCTGGCGTTGTTGCGGCTGATCCGCAAGAAGGTCCGTCCTGCCGGCAAGCTGTTCTTCTCGGCATTCATTGACGACCAACTCGATGGCTTCGAAGACAGGGTCAAGGGCGAGCCGCTGGTGAACGCCTACTATGGTAGAAGCTACATGCAGGCGTTGGTCGCGTCGGCGGGATGGAAGATCGATGCCTTCCACGACAAGGATCCGGCCAACTTCATCCAGCACTACCTGGTGTGCAGCCCCGGTTAAGCCGCCGTTTCCCGCGCGGCAGTGGCACGAAAAATTATCCTGCTGTTGGCTCTGGAACAAACGCCACGCTTTGCTACGCTGGACGCGTGAGCATTGCTACTCCCGACTGCCTGACCCAACTTCGCGACAAGCTCGATTGCGAAGGATTTGTTTTCGCCCCGGCTGAGTCGATGGGCAACTGCCTGGCGCAAACCGGCGCGCTCGACGACTGGGCAGCCTTCGCCGACAGCTGGAACGATCTCGCCGTCGATACCTATCTTGCCGACCATGGACGCTATCGCCGGCGGCGTCATGCGGTATTCACCGCATCGAATGGGAACGCGGCGGGCGCACGGGTGATCGTCCGCGCCGAACACCAGCCCCATTACCAGAGTCTCAAATACAATCCATTGCAGGGCGATATCGAACGCTGGTTCGAGCCGATCCAGCCGGGCGTTTCCGCGGGACCTTCGCTGCAGACGATCCTGCGCCTCTGCGATCGCGTCTTCGGAGGTCTTGCCCCGCAGGTGCGCGAATGGCGCATCGAAGTGCACCAGTTCCGTATCGAAGCGCGCCCCGATGAGCACGGCCAGCCGACACCGGAAGGCGTCCACCGTGATGGCGTCGATTACGTACTGGTATTGATGGTTAGGCGCACGAACATCGTGCAAGGCACGACAACGATTCACTCGCTCGACGGAACCCTGCTCGGCAGCTTCACGCTCGTCTCACCGCTCGACGCGGCGATCGTCGACGATGCGCGCGTCTATCACGGCGTCACTCCGGTCGAGCCGCTCGATCCGGAACAGCCGGCGCATCGCGACGTGCTCGTCGTTACATTCAAGCGCTCGGATCACTGAGCGCTGGCCGCGCGGCGCCGGCGCAGCCGCCCCGCGACACAGGATCATAGTGCGCAGTGCAACAGACCTGGGAATGACGGCGACTTGGCGACAAGCCGCAACGATTCGGCGACAATGCGCAACCGCGGCATCGTAGGTGCCGGATTCTGCCCCGAGACTCTCTCATGCCGAACCCCGATCAGGTGTCCCGCCGCGAATTGGCCAACGCGATCCGCGCCCTTTCGATGGACGCGGTTGAAGCCGCGAAATCCGGACATCCCGGCATGCCGATGGGCATGGCCGACATCGCCGAAGTGCTGTGGAACGATTTTCTCAGCCACAACCCGGCCAATCCGAACTGGTGCAACCGCGATCGTTTCATGCTTTCGAACGGGCATGGGTCGATGCTGCTGTATTCGCTGCTGCACTTGACCGGGTATGACTTTCCGATCGACGAGATCAAGCGCTTCCGCCAGCTGCACTCGAAGACCGCCGGACATCCCGAAGCCAGCGAATTTCCCGGCATCGAGACCACGACCGGACCGCTCGGCCAGGGACTCGCCAATGCCGTCGGCATGGCCCTCGCCGAAAAGGTTCTTGCTGCGCGCTTCAACCGCCCCGATCTGAACATCGTCGATCACTACACGTACGTATTCCTCGGCGACGGCTGCCTGATGGAAGGCATCTCGCATGAGGTCGCCTCGCTGGCCGGCACGCTCAAGCTGGGCAAGCTCGTTGCGATTTACGACGACAACGGCATTTCGATCGACGGCGAGGTGCACGGCTGGTTCACCGACGACACGGCCAAGCGCTTCGAAGCCTACGGCTGGGAAGTGCTGCGCGATGTCGATGGCCACAATTCCGAGGCGATCAAGGCCGCGCTGGTTTCCGCCGCAATCGATCCGGACAAGCCGACACTGATCTGCTGCAAGACCATCATCGGTTTCGGCGCGCCAAACAAGCAGGGCAAGGAATCCTCCCACGGCGCCGCTCTCGGCAAAGACGAAGTCGCCGCGGCGCGTGTCCAACTTGGCTGGAATCATCCGCCGTTCGAGGTCCCGGCGCCGATCTACGCAGGCTGGGATGCGCGGGCCAAGGGCGCCAGGCGCGAAGCCGAGTGGGATGCGCTGTTCGCGAAGTATAAAAGTGCGCAACCGGGACTGGCGGCCGAGTTCACGCGCCGCATCGCCGGCGACTTGCCGGCAGACTGGCTCGATCATGCAAGTGCGTATGTGCGCAAAGTGCAGGCCGACGGTCCTGTCGTCGCGTCGCGCAAGGCCTCGCAGATGGCGCTCGATGCGTTCGGTCCGAAGCTGCCGGAATTGATCGGCGGCTCGGCCGACCTGGCCGGTTCGAACCTGACGATCTGGAAAGGCTCGAAGGACGTCAACACGTCCGACGCAGCGGCCAACTACATTTACTACGGTGTGCGCGAATTCGGCATGACCGCGATCAGCAACGGCCTCGCACTGCACGGCGGCTTCATTCCATACGACGCGACGTTTCTGGTGTTTTCGGACTATGCGCGCAACGCTGTGCGCATGTCGGCATTGATTCCGGCGCATGCGATCCACGTGTACACGCATGACTCGATCGGTCTCGGCGAGGACGGCCCGACGCACCAGCCGGTCGAGCATCTGGCGAGCCTGCGCATGATTCCGAACAATCACGTCTGGCGCCCCTGCGATGCGGTCGAGAGCGCGGTGGCGTGGAAAGCCGCGATCGAACGCAAGGATGGGCCGTCGTGCCTGATTTTCTCGCGCCAGAACCTGGCGCATCAGGCGCGCAGCGACGCGCAGCTCGCATTGGTCGAATTCGGCGGCTATGTGCTCAGCGAGCCGGCCGACCGAAAGTTCGATCTCATCATTGTCGCCACCGGGTCGGAAGTCGGCCTGGCGATGGAGGCGAAGGCAGCGCTCGAAAAGGACGGCATTGCCGTGCGCGTCGTTTCCATGCCGTGTCCGAACCTGTTCGACCGCCAGCCGCAGGCGTACCGCGACGAGGTGCTGCCGTCGTCCTGCCGCAAGCGCATCGCGATTGAAGCCGGCGTCACCGATTACTGGCGCAAGTACGTCGGCCTCGACGGCGCCGTGGTCGGCATCGACCGTTTCGGCGCGTCCGCACCGGCCGAAGCGTTGTTCAAATATTTCGGCTTCACGGTCGAGGAAGTCGTCGCTGCGGCAAAGCGCCTCGGCTAGGCGCAGCGCGAGCGGAACCTCCCGATCTTCGCCGTACCATGTTCGATCAGTTTCGTGGTTGGAGGATAGCCAGATGCCCGTCATTGCCGGTCACGACAAGCTAGCGTCGATTCCCGTCGAGCGAATCACCGACAAGATCAGCCGCAGGGTGATGTCCGGCAAGCAGGGCATGATGGTGTGGTGGCACTTCGAGCCCGGCGGGCACGCGGCAGCCCACAAACATCCGCATGAGCAGATTTCCTGGATGATCAAGGGCCGCATGGATCTTCGCATCGGCGACGAAACGCGCAGCATGGTCCCCGGCGACATTGCGGTCATTCCCGGCGGCGTCGAGCACGAGGCCTTCTTCCCGGAGGAAACCGAGATCGTCGATTTCTTCGCGCCGGTGCGCGAGGACTTCCTCAGCGGCGGCGCGCCGGCATATATGAAGCAGGCCTAGGTCGGCATCGCGGCGGCGCACGCCAGTTCCGCCGTTGAAAGCCCTGCGGACCAGCTCCGCTGTTGAAACATGCGGGAGTGACGAATTGGAATGTCCTGTCAGGCGTCGCCGTAGCCGACGCTAGATCCGGCTGAACGACCAACTCACCATGCGCCCGTCGCGATAAGGCATGACGCCATGGAATGGCCGCGGATCAGTATCGAAGATCAGCGGCAGGAAGTGACGGTCGCCTTCCCATAGCGGCAGCTCGAGAATCTTTTCCAGCTCGATCCATTCGAGCGTCCCCTCGGCATTGCGCGCGAACGCTTCGCCATCGAAACGCGTGATGACGAAGACGAAGCCGAACCAGTCTTCGCCGTGCTTGCCGAAGCCGGGCCAACTGATCGTTCCGCGCAGGCTCAGGTCGACGCAGTCGATGCCGGCCTCTTCGTGAATCTCGCGGCGCATGCCGGCAACGATGTCTTCATCAGCCTCGAGCTTGCCGCCGAGGCCGTTGTACTTGCCGAGGTGCTGATCGCCTGGCCGTGCGTTTCGATGGATCATCAACACACGCCGGCGATCGGGCGACAAGACATAGCCGAGCGTGGCGAGAATAGGGGTGTAGGGCACTTTGGCAGGTGGCAAGGAAAGTCAGACGCAATTGTACGTGGAGAGCGTTTCGACAAGGCCGTCACGATTTCCTAACGTCAAGATCACAAAATGCCGGCCCGCGCGATACGTCAGGCATAAACGGTGGCGTTCTTCACAGACGAATAACCAGTGATGCGCAAAGCTTTGGCGCGAACATTGGAGAATGCTGATGAAGCCCTCGAAGCACCGCGCCATTTCCTCGATGAAGGACCTGTACAAGGCCGTCGCCGATCACGTGACCGGTGCCGACATCGTGCGTGCCGATGCCGAAAGCGCGAAACAGGCGCAGCAGCGCGCTCACATCCGCGTCGCCAACCTGCGCGAACGCTTCCAGGCAATCCGCGAACTCAGCGAATCGCTGAACGGCCGCATCGACGAATTCAAGCGCCGTCGCGCCGGGTAGACGCCCCGCGCCAATTCGTTTGTCGTCGCCGCCGAGACGGCGTCGACAGCGGGTCCTTTCCCGTCGGCTGCCATTGTGCGATGGTCCGCGCATGGGGCCAGACCTCGAGCAGTGGCAGGAATTCGGACACTTTGTCGCGTTCGGGTCGCGGCGCATCTTTTGCGTGGATTCGGCTCCGGGCGAACGCACTCGTCCGACGCTGATCCTCATCCACGGTTTTCCGACAGCCAGCTGGGACTTCGCGAAACTCTGGCCGGCGCTGACGCTGGAATACCGCGTACTCGCCGCGGACATGCTCGGCTTCGGGTTCAGCAGCAAGCCGCGCCATCACGCCTACTCGATCGGCGAGCAGGCCGACGTGTTCGAGACGCTTGTTGCCGAAAGCAGCCTCGATCGCTACGACATCCTGGCGCATGACTATGGCGACACGGTCGCGCAGGAATTGCTGGCTCGTGACAACGCCAGGTCGACACGAACGATCGACACGGTTTGCTTCCTCAACGGCGGGCTGTTTCCGGAAGCCCATCGGCCGCGCCTGATCCAGAAGCTGCTGCGCAGTCCGCTAGGACCGCTTGTCAGCCAGTTCGTCAATCGCCGTGGCTTCGATCGCTCCATGACCGCGCTTTTCGGTCCAGGCCATCCGCCGACGCAAGACGAACTCGACGCATTCTGGACGCTCGTGACTAGCGAGCGCGGCCATCGGCTGGCACACGAACTGATCCGCTACATTGCGGACCGCATCCGCCATCGCCAACGCTGGGTCGACGCGTTGTGCTACGCCCGCTGTCCACTCGCGCTGATCAACGGCTCGGCCGATCCGGTTTCCGGCGCGCACATGGTTGCGCGCTATCGCGAACTCGTCGGCACGGGTTACATCGCCGAACTTCCCGGTATCGGCCATTATCCGCAAGTCGAAGCACCGGCGCTTGTTCTCGAACACTATCAGCGCTTTCGCCGTCAGGCCATGCACGCCGATCGGGTACCTTGAGTGCCTGCCGGCGGCGTCTGCGATGCTGCTTCGGCACGTGCGCCGGTCCGTAGCTCCGAGTTGACGGTAAAATCGCTTGCGGAGTTTTCAGGGAGGCGTCGATGCGTTTTCAGGTTCTCTGTCGGATACTGCTCGCGGTATTGGCCGCGATCGGCGTGTCTTCATCGTGTCGCGCCGCCGGCGTCTTTGCGGTCGGCTCGGATTCGGGCATGTCGAGCGAGGCGCGACTCTACGACGGCCAGAGTCTCAACGCGCCGATCGATCTGTTCCCGTATTCGACGTTCAGCGGTGGCGTTCGCGTAGCAATCGGCGATGTCAATGCCGATGGCCATCCGGACCTCATCGTCGCCCCCGGCGCCGGCTCCATTCCGACGATAGCGCTGTATAGCGGCGTCAATGGCGGCAGTCTCGGCAGTTTCCTGGCGTATGGAGCCGGGTTCACCGGCGGCGTCTACATCGCGGCCGGCGACACCAACGGTGATGGCTACGCCGACATCGTCGTTGGTCCCGGGGCTGGCGGTTCACCGAACGTCAAAGTCTTCAGCGGGCGCGACGGCAGCGTGCTGCACAGTTTCTTCGCCTATGCAGTCGGTTTCACCGGCGGGGTACGCGTGGCCGCCGGGGACGTGAACGGCGATGGCATTGCCGACATCATCGTCGCTCCGGGGCCGGGCGGTACTCCCGACATCCGCGTCTACGATGGCGTGACGCTTGCGCTGCTCGATGAGTTCTATGCGTACCCGGTATCGTTCACCGGCGGCGTGTTCGTCGCCGCCGCCGACCTCAATGGTGACGGCCGCGCCGACATCATCACCGCCGCCGATGCGGGAGGTGGGCCGGACGTAGAAGTTTTCGATGGCACTAACCATGGCTCGCTTGGCGGGTTCTTTGCGTATGCACCCGCGTTCACCGGCGGCGTGCGTGTCGCTGCCGGCGACATCGACGGCGACGGCAAGCCGGAGATCGTGACGGCGAGCGGGTCAGGCAGCACGACCGAGGTGAAGGTATTTGCCTGGCCGAGTCTCGTGGCCGCGCACGACTTCTTTCCATTCGGACAGTTCTCCGGCGGCGCGTTCGTCTCTGCGCCGTTGCCGACCGATGTGATTTTTGTCGACGGCTTCGAGTGATGGCAGGTGTGGCGTAGTAGTGGCTCAGCGAGCCTTGGGGCCGGGGCGCCGCATCTTGCTAGTCGCGAACCTGCACCGGCAATCGCAAGAACCTCCGATCGGCCGCATCCGGCTCGGGCAGCCGCCCTGCGCAAATATTTACTTGTAAAGAAGGATACAAAAGCCGCGGCGCCGCCAGCGTGGCATCGCGTTTGTGGCGGAACGCGACGTAGTCGGCTTCGCTGGTTTCGCTGCGCAGCTGCGTGTTGCCGGCTTTCTCCGCGCCGATTGTGGTCTGAGCGACAGGTTGCACGCCGGCAGCGGGGTAGTCGTGGCACAGGAACACGCGAGTTTCGTCGGGCAGGTCGTACAAGCGCCTGATCGAGCGGTACTGCGTCGCGGCGTCGGCTCCGGGGAAGTCGCAGCGCCCGGTGCCACCGTTTGGCGCGAACAGCGTGTCGCCGACGAAGATCGCGTCGCCGACCTTGTAGGTGATGCCGTCGCTCGTGTGGCCGGGCGTCGCGATGATTTCGATTTCGAGCGCGCCGAGCGCGATGCGTTCGCCGTCGGCGAACAGGCGGTCGAATTGCGAGCCGTCGGCGCGGAACTCGGCGCCGAACGCGAACACGTCGCAAAAATGGCGCTGGACGGCGACGATGCCGGCACCGATGCCGGTGCGCACGCCGCCGGATTTGGCGAGTTCGGCCTTGAGCCAGGCGGCGCCGGTCAGATGGTCGGCATGCGCGTGCGTTTCGAGGATCCACTCGGCGCGCAGCGCATGTTCGCTTACATGGGCGAACAGGGCGCGTGCATGTTCGATCCAGATCCGGCCTGAGGCGGGATCGAAGTCCAGTACCGGATCGATGATTGCTGCCGCCTTCGTCTGCGGGTCGGCAACGATGTGCGACCAGGTATTGGTCGGCGCGTGGTAGTGCGACGTTACGAGCGGCGACATGCGATTCCCCGGAATATGCCCGGCGCTGTGGCGGACGCAGCGGCGCGGGGACGCGGAAATGGTACAGCGCGCCGGGGCACCGTGCGAAGGGCCGGCAAACGCCGGTACAATTGCCGGTCTGCATTCCCCACTTGTCGAAGGAGAGCTGTCATGGCGGTAAAGGTCGCGATCAACGGCTACGGCCGTATCGGCCGCATGGTGCTGCGCGCGCTGTACGAGTCGAACCGCACGCATGAGATCCAGATCGTCGCGGTCAACGATCTGGGCGACGCCGAGACCAACGCGCACCTGACCCAGTACGACACCGCGCACGGCAAGTTCCCCAGTGAGGTTGGCGTCGAAGGCGGCGACCTCGTGGTCAAGGGCGACCGCATCAAGGTCTGCGCGGAGCGCGACCCGGGCAAGCTGCCATGGGGCGATCTCGGCGTCGACATCGTCGTCGAGAGCACCGGCCTGTTCACCTCGAAGGCCAAGGCCGGCGCCCACATCGCCGCGGGCGCGAAGAAGGTCATCATCTCGGCGCCTGGGGACAAGGACGTCGACGGCACGTTCGTCATGGGCGTCAACGAAGACAAGCTTACGGCGCAGCATCAGGTGATCTCGAACGCGTCGTGCACGACCAACTGCCTGGCGCCGCTGGCCAAGGTGCTGCACGAGAAGATCGGCATCGTGCACGGCCTGATGACGACGATCCACTCGTACACCAACGACCAGGTCCTGACCGACGTGTTCCACAAGGACCTGCGCCGGGCCCGCAGCGCGACGATGAGCCAGATTCCGACCAAGACCGGCGCGGCTGCCGCTGTCGGCCTCGTACTGCCGGAATTGAACGGCAAGCTCGACGGTTTCGCGATGCGCGTGCCGACGATCAATGTCTCGGTCGTCGACCTGGTGTTCCAGGCCGCGCGCGCCACGACGCATGCCGAGATCGACGCCGTCGTCAAGGAGGCCAGCGAGGGCAGGCTCAAGGGCATCCTCGGCATGAACAGCAAGCCGCTCGTTTCGGTCGACTTCAACCATAACCCGCTGTCTTCGATCTACGATGCGACGCAGACGCGCGTCATGGGCGGCACGCTGGTCAAGGTGCTCAGCTGGTACGACAACGAGTGGGGTTTCTCCAATCGCATGCTCGACATGACCTTGGCGATGATGTCGGCGCGGTGAACGTTGGGTCGGCGCCAACTTCGGCGTCGACTACGGTCTGGCCGGATATTGCTCGGGACCTGCACCGGTCGCCTCGAAGGCGGAGTGAGCAACGCGCTTGTGCACCTGCCGGCGATGATCGTCGGCAGCCTGATGCAGCGCCTCGTGTCTGAGCACCGCACGCGCGCCTGAAATTCGGCGACGTCTGTCGTCCGTGGACGCGTCGACAAGCTTTTACAAACTTATACAATTTTTAGCTTGCCCGGATCCGCGCGAAACCATTAGTTTGGGGCGACGCAGTCATGGAGGAATCGTCATGTCGCAGCATGCCTGTGCGCGAGTCGTCTGCCAGACACTGTTCGTGCTGATTGCGGCAGTCCTGCCGGCCTCGACGACGGCATTGGCCGCTGCTGCAGCGACCAATCAGAATCTGGCCGATCTGGCGCGGTTCCTGGATGCAGGCGTGCCGGCCGATCAACGCCGCTCGCTGTTCGAAGGCTGGCGCACGGCGGCCCTCTCCGGCGATGCCGATGCGCAATACATCGTCGGCTCCATATATCGCCGTGGGGATTCGATCGAACCGCATGTCGTCGATCGCGACGCGGATCAGGCGCGTCGCTTCCTCAGCACCGCCGCCGGCCACGGCCGCCTGCTGGCGATGGCGAAAATGGCCGAACTCGAGCTGAGCGAGGATCGCCCACTCGAGGCGATGATCTGGACGCAGATCTACGGCGCCTACCGCGGCTGGGTGCGCAATGAAAACATCACCGACTATGGTGAACACAACGAACGCGAGCCGACGCTGTATTTCGAGGATCTGCTGCGGCGCGTAACGGAACGCATGCGACAAAAACTCGGCCACCAGCAGACCGATGTCGTTCTCGCACAACTCAACGCGTTTATCGCCGCGCACGACAGCGACGTGCGCGGCGGCTTGTGGCGCGACGGCATCGCGCCGCACTGGGCCGGCGTCAGGCTAAAGTTCGAAAACGCAAAGTCTTTCCGGCGCGTGCAGGTACCGATCCGCGACATGCTGTCTGAATGGGTGCTCGTTTTTGGGGTAGAGGGATCGGTCAAGGTCGCCAGGCCGTTCGATGCGTTGCCGAATTTCGTCAAGGCAAACGCCGACCATGCACTCGTGACTCAATACGAAGCCGTCCGGGCCGACCGCAACGCGGCCGATCGCTACGCCCTCAAGATCGTTGACTTGAGGAAAGCCGACTGGCCGATTGGACCGCTGCGCGAGCACTGAGAATGTGCCGCCGGCGAGTTCGCTAATGGAAACCAGATCGACCGGCGAATCGACCTGGCGCAAATGATGCGGATGCACCGCTGTATTTTCATCCTGAAGGCCGCACTCCTAGGCCCTCTCCCTCAGGGAGGGGTTGCCGTGGTCTGCGCCTGCCGCGCGAAGTCGTCCGCCAGCAGGCGCGGTAAATCCCGCGGCGGTCCGGCTTCCGCCCGGGTTCTGTAATTCCCCGCTGCTGCTTTTGAAGTGGATGGTGTGGCGAAGAGCAAGGCTCTTGCGCGCATCGGTCGGCCGGTCCGGAGCAGATCATCCGCATCCGCACTCGTCGACGACGGTTCGCGCGGCCACGCGCCTGCATGTCACGACAATCGTGGCATGCGAGCGCATCCATCCCACGTACAGGAGAACGTCGATGAGTACTCGTTTGATGGCCGCGGCCGTGACGGTCGCGATGGGGCTGACAGGATCTGTTGTTTCGACCCAGGCAAATGCCTGCGACGTCGCTGCGCTCAATGCAACGGCGCCGCAGAGCAACGTGCGCGCGAATGCGTTCGCGCAGTTTGCCGGCGGCATCAGGGCCGCCCAGGAGCGTCCGGGAGCCGTTGCGGCGATTTCGTCGCCGAACTTCAACGCTCCGGCCAACGCCGGAGCAGTCGTAGGCTATTGGAGATTCGCATGGACGGCGCCTGACGGCGTCACCGGTATCGACTGGGGTTTCCAGCAATGGCACTCGGACGGCACCGAGATCACCAATTCCGGCGGACAGCTTCCGGCGACCGGCAACTTCTGCACGGGTGTCCGGGAACAGGCCGGCCGCGGCGCTTTCCGGTTGAATCACTGGGCAATTGCCTGGAACCTGCCCGGCACTGATCCTTCCGACCTGGCAGGCCTGATCAATATCCGCGAGCTGGTCAGTGTCGACCGCACCGGCAATT
>DASRTK010000505.1:0-8751 GCA_035655975.1 Rudaea sp. | reverse complement strand
ATCACCGGTGACGCGGTCCATGCCGGACGCGGCCAGGCCTTCACCACGGAAGATGTTGCCGCCGCCGATGACCACGCCGACTTCGGTGCCGCCGCGCTGCACGTCGATGATTTCGCGCGCCAGGCGCGTGAGGACTTTCGGATCGATGCCGTAGTCGGCGTCGCCGAGCAACGCCTCGCCGCTGAGCTTCAGGAGGACACGTTTGTATTTTGCGTCGGCGGGCATGCGGCTGTCTCGACTGGCAACGGGCAAAACGTCGGTATTCTAGCCTGACTCGGCCCCTTGCGCCGGTGGACCTTGGACCTATCGGGCCAGCCTCAGCCGGGTCCGGTATCCGAATCGGGCTCGGCCGCGCCGTGCGATCGCGCTCGCCACGCCACTTCGAGGCGAGCCGTGGACAGTGCCGATCGTCTATCATGACCGCGTCGCGTCTTTTCCGGATCGCGACATTGACGACGACAGGGGAGCCGGATGCGTTCGTTCCTGCGCGAACTCAAGCGCCGCAATGTGTACAAGGTCGGCGCCATGTACGCCGTCGGCGGCTGGCTGCTGGTCCAGGTCGCCACGCAGGTCTTGCCGCTGTTCGAAGTTTCCGCGCTGGCGCTTCGCCTGATCGTGCTGGCAGTCGTCGCCGGATTCCCGATCGCATTGGTCCTGTCCTGGGTCTACGAGGTGACTCCGGAAGGCATCGCGCGGACCGCCGAGGTCGCGCCGGAGCAATCGATCACCGGGCGCACCGGACAACGCCTGAACATCGTCATCATCGCGGTGCTGATCCTGGCGGTCGCGTTCCTGCTCGTTCAACACTACGTCCTGCCGAACAAGGCGGCCGTAGCCGCTGGGCCGATAAACGAGAAATCGGTCGCCGTGCTGCCGTTCGAGAACCTGTCGGACGAAAAATCCAACGCTTATTTTGCCGAAGGCATTCAGGATGAAATCCTCACGCGTCTTGCCAAGATCGGCGCGCTCAAAGTGATCTCGCGCACCTCGACCCAGCACTACGCAAGCAACCCGGGCAACCTGCCCGAGATCGCGCGCCAGCTCGGCGTGGCCAATATCCTCGAAGGCAGCGTGCAGAAAGCCGGCGACGCTGTGCATATCAACGTGCAGCTTATTCGCGCCGCGACCGACGATCACCTCTGGGCCGAGGTTTACAACCGCAAGCTCGACGACATCTTCGGCGTCGAGGGCGAAGTGGCCGGCGCCATTGCCGAGGCGCTGAATGCGAAGCTGAGCGGAGCCGAACAGGCGGCGGTCGCGAAGCGGCCAACCGAAAACATCGCGGCTTACGAGGCCTACCTGCGCGCTCGCGCGCTACAGACCAAGGGCTACGATTTCGCCACGACGCGCAAGGTTGTCGCTGCGTATGCCGAAGCCGTCCGCCTCGACCCGCAATTCGCGCTGGCATGGGCGGAGCGCGCCAGGACCGAAGGCTATCTGTACTTCAACAATGTCGATACGGACACGATTACTGCGGAATCACTGAAGCAGGCAACCGACACCGCACTACGGCTGCAGCCGAAGCTCAGCGAGGCGATGCTGGCAAAGGGCAGCTACCTGTACCGGGTCCAGCGCGATTTCGCTGGCGCCCAGAAGGCATTCGAAGAGGCTTTGCAGGATTCACCGAATAACCGTGAGGCTCTGCAGATACTTGGACTGGTCGAGCGGCGCCAAGGTCATTGGGACCAGGCGCTTGCGCACCTGCAGCAGGCCTTGGTTCTGGATCCTCTCAACGCCGGTCTGCTGACCACGGTCGGCGGCGAAACACTGCTCAACATGCGGCGCTTCAAGGAGGCCCATGAACTGCTCGATCGCGCGCTGGCGATCGTCCCGAACAATGGACTCGCGTTGTCCTACAAAGTCAGCGCATTTCAGGCCGAAGGAAAGCTCGAGGAAGCCGCCGGCATACTGGAAAAAGTGCAATCGGACGGAATCGATCCGGGTCTGGCCAGCTATCGCGCGTACCAGCGTCTGCTCGAACGGCGCTTCCCGGTCGCCCTCACCGAAATCGCTCCGCTACTGACAAGGCCCGACGATGCCCTCAACGGCTTCGGCCCTCTGCTAAAGCTTTACCTCGGCATGGCGCAGCGCGCGAGCGGCGATGCTGCGGCGGCACAGGCGACCTTTGAACGGCTGATCGCGCAACTCCAGCCGAAGGCACGGCACGTGGATGACTCGCTTGCGCCGGTCATCCTGGCGCAGGCTTATGCGGAGGCGGGCGATCGTGCAGCTGCTCTGGACCAGGCCCGGCTCGCGCTCGAACTATTCGGCAATGACGCGAACATGCGCCCGACAGCGCAACTCGCGCTGGCCCAGGCATTGATGGTGGGCGGAGATGCGGAAGGCGCGATCGAGGGCCTGAAGGCGACCCTTTCCGTTCCTGGTACCTTCTACACCACGGCTCTGCTGCGGCTCGATCCGCTGTGGGATCCGTTGCGCGGCAATCCGAAGTTCGAGGCGTTGCTGAAGTAGACGTCGTGACGCCGGTTCTGGCCGCGCGTAGGCAGCATCGATCCTTTAGCTTTCACTTCACCGGCCGTCACAAGGGGGCAAGCTATGCGCCCTGCAGAGCGGTCGCGCGCCGACGGCGCACCCGCACGTAGTGCATGCGGGCCCGCGCGCGCGTCGCGCGTCGATCCGCCTATGGTGTTGCGCGGCGGATGACGGCAGTTTGGCTGCGTTCGATGGATGGCCGGATCAGTTCTCCAAGCCATCGGCAAAAATGATGTCGTCGCGGCACGCGTTGGCTTGCGCGCCCTGGACCATGACATTGAAAGCCGTGCCGGCAACGAATGACGCCAGCGGGACGGTCGTGCGGACCTCCCAATGGCCCGGCGCACCAGCACCGTGTCCGCGCGAGTAGTGGACCGCGAACGGCGTGCTGTCCGTGACGCCGGAAGCCAGGTTGTTGCGTGTGACCTGCGGGGCCGCGCAGGCGTTGTTGTCGAGCAACGGATGGTAAAGCGTGAGGCAGCAGTACCCGCTCGCCGGTACCGGCACGGTGAATGCGTTCGGCGAGCCGACTGGCGCGACCACGACATTGAATGAAACCCCGACCGGCATGTCGACGGAGTCCTGGTTGCCTATGTACCAATGCGACGATGCGTAGGACAGCGCCAGCGGATGATCGTGATACGTACCGCCGACGCCCCCCGGATTCCAGTTGTGTTCGATAAACGCGATCGCGGTCGGCGTCCCGTTGAGTTCGGAATAATCCAAGCGGGTAAACGCGTTGACCACATCGGCAAGCACGCTCGTGTATATGTGACGGGCGCGACCATCGTACGGTGCCAGCACGCTATAGCTTCGTCCCGTGGACAACGCGCCCCCGGCTTCGCGAAAAATCGCCCAGGGCGAAAGTGCGCCGGTGTAGTACACGCCGAGATTCGCACTCGTCTCCCCGGGTTCCGTTCCGCTGTCTTGCGGCGTTACGAGCAATGCTTCGCTGTAAACGAGACCTGGCAGGGCGTCGATGTAAGTGACATTACCGGCAGTGTTGAGAGCACTCGACATCTGCACCGCGGCCAGGTCCTGGTTGAACTCGTACGCACCGATATCCACCGCAAGTTGGGTAACGCGCTGCTCGCCGTCGGCGTCGAACGCGATACCGAGAAATCCGCTCACATCCGCACTGTTGCCTGCGTCCCTCGCCGGTGAAAGTGCAGACAGCCGTGGGTTCCGCGAGCTTGCCAGCAACGGGTTGTCGAGGACGTCGTGTACGCCCGGCGTGTAACTGTTGCTGCCGTTGGCGTAGACCAGGTTGTAGTCGTTGCTGACAAAGCCCGCGAGGTCGATGCCGACGCTCTCGTTGAAAGCGACCAGGTTGTTGGCAACGCGTCCGCTGCTGCTGTCCGCAGCGAAGCGCGCGACACGAATGCCGCGCGCATTGTTGACGACGCTGTTGTTGACGACGTGCAGGTTCGTGTTGGTGACAAAGACCCGGATGGCCCACTCGTCAGTCGCGGAAACGTGCTGGCCGACGACGGCATTGCTCTGCATGGAGAGCGTGTTGCTGCTGCTGCCGGCATTCTGCGAGACGGCGATGCCGGAGCTGAAACCGCTTCCCGACACCTGATTGCCTTCCAGCGTGATGTTGCCGCTGCTGGTTCCTCCGACAACGATGGCGCGCAGCAGCGACCCATTCTCGGTGCGCACCTGGTTGCGAAAGAAGTTCACGTTCCACGGACCACCTTCTCCCGTTGCGCAAAACCCGTTGGCGCTGCCCGCAATTCGCGTTTCCAGCCGGCTGTCCCCGAGCTGAAAAAACGGCGACCCGCTGCCTTGGTCGACAAAGTCGATCGCGCAACTGCCGATGCCAGCATCGGTTTCCTTGAAGGTCAGTTGGCTCAAGGCATACGTGCTTGCCGTGTCGCTGTAGTGGTTAACGCGCAAGTGACCGCGAATCAACGTCAGCCGCTGCACCGTCACGTTGACCGCGCCGCTGGAAGGCGACTGGACGATGATCGAATGGCCGTCGGTGAACACCGCGTCGATGTCCAGCGATGCCTTCAGGGTCAGCGACTTGTCGATGACGATGTTTTCATCGATGGCGGTTACGTACGGCGTCGTGCCGTTGTAGCCGATCGTTATCGTGTCGCCCGCGGGCGCCGCGTCGATGCACGCCTGCAGGGTCGAGTTGCAACCCGGACTCGGCCAAGTTGCGGCCTGCCCCGGAGGCATGGCGAAAACAAACATTCCCAGCGCTGCAGCCAGTCGAAACAGCCCTGGCCGGGACCCGATGGACCTGTGACAACGATACATGTTCGCTTCTCCGCGTGGTTTGTGTGCTCGTCACTACTTACGACGAAGCAAGCAAACGATGACGAAGCTGCGGACAGACAGCGCAAAAACCGTGTTGGAATGGATGGGTGAGGCAGGCCGCCACGCTGCCCTGCTTTCCAGCGTCGGGTGTGAGGAGCGAAAATCGCCGATGACGGCGCTGGGACGCTGGATCGCCTAGGCGCGGCTGGCAGCGGCGAACGCCAGCGCTTCGCGCAGCGTGGCCAGTTCGGCATCCACTTCATGGTTGGATTCCACCGTGTCGGCAAGCTCCTCACGGATGTGATTGCGCAGACTCTGGCGCAACCGCTGCACGGCGGCGGCAATCGTGTTCGGGCGAGAACCCAGCTCCGCGGCCAGTTCCCGGTAGGAATCGTGATCGGCTGGTTCGACCACGTAGGCTTTCAATGCGCGAAAGACGTCGCCTTTGCCGTTGCGTTCGCATTGTGCTGCCAGGCGCGCGACAGCACCGTCGAGGACCGAGAAGGCCCACTGCCGGTCGAAATCGGCTTCCGGCGTATCACTATCACTGGCGTCGCCGTCCGTGTTGTCGGTTGCGTCGAGCGAGTGCGTTACGGTAGCGCCGCCGCGTTTGATTCGCGTCGCGCGCAGGTGTTCGTCGCGCACGAAGTTTTCGAGCGCGGTCAGCAGGAAGCTGCGGAAGCGTCCGCGCGCGGGATCGGCGCGATTGTGCAGCCTGAGCCGGATCAGACGCTCGAAAAATGCCTGAGTCAGATCTTGGGCATCGCTGTCGCTGCGGCCGTGACGCTGCAGATACGACAACACCGGTGCGCGATAGCGCTGACACAGGACCTCGAGTGCCGTGCGCGCCTCCGCGCCTTCGCCGCCGGCCTTGAGCACGGTACTCCAGTGGGTGGTCTCGAAGCGGCTCACCGCGCGCGCGCCGTCGATAGCGCAGCCGCCGCCGGCGCGCGTACTTCATTCGCGCCAGCGTGCTTCGCCAGCCAAGCGACTGCTTTTGCGCGCAGCGCGCCCTGGTAACGGGCATCCTGCGCGAGTTCTTCCGCCGCGGTCCGCAGGATCGAATTCGACCGCGCATCGTTAAGCGCGTCCAGCGACTCGCCCCAGTCAAAACGGAACTCGCGCGTGCGCACGTCGGTTAGGGTGAACAGACGTTCGTAGCGTTCGGCGGCGGTGCGCAATTCCGGCTCGGCATCCGCGACGTTGCCCTGGACGAGCAGCGCGCGGCCGAGCGCATGGTGCGCGAGGGCGGTTTCATCGTGTTCCGGACCCAGGCCTTTTTCCACGACCGGCAGAGCCAGACGTGCGAGGCGTTCGGCCGCCGCCGCGTTGCCGAGTGCGAGGTCCAGCGCACTTTGCCGCGCGCGGACTTCCGCCAGCTGCAGGCAATCTTCGCCACCGTGGGCGCGAGCGACTTCGGCGGCGTGTTGCAACAACATTTCCGCCTCATCCAGTTCGCCGCGTGCGATCAGGGCCGCGCCGAGGTCGCGTTCGACGTACTGCGTGCCGCGTGTGTTCGGTCCGCGCGTGGATCGCGAATACTCGAACAGACGGCGGATCAGTTCGGCGCCTTCGCCGAGCCGGCCCTGGTCAACCAGCGTACGCCCAAGCAATGCGTACGCCGCGGGCATCAAGGAACGTGCGCCGAGACCGTTGCTTTCGTATGCCGCGAGCGCGGCGCGCATGTCCATTTCAGCCTCGGCGCTCCGTCCGACCTGAGCAAGGTAGATTGCGCGCTGCATTCGGCCGCTCAACGTCTCGATATGTATGTCGCCATTGCGCGCGCGACTGGCTTCGTACACATGCTCGGCTTCGGCCAGCCCTTCGCGATAGTGTCCGCGTAATTGCAGCACCAAGAACAGGCGCGTGTAGTCCGGACGTCGCAGGGCATCAGCGCCCAACGCACGAGCGCGCAGATCGAGCCCCTGCCGGATAGAGCGCTCCGCTTCTTCGAATCGATCGAGTGTCGTCAGCGCGCCGCCAAGGCGAATCAGCGCCATGCCGTATTCCGCGCTTTGAATTCCAGTGCGGCGCGCCTCGAAGGCGACGAGCGCGCGGGCGTCCTGCTCGCCCCTGATCGCATCGTCGTCTTGGCCATCGAGCGAGATGCGCATATCGAGTACGCGCGCCATCAGTGCGAGCGTGGCTGGCTGCCCGCCGATGAGCAGGCGTTCGGCTTCCTCGAGCGACGGCCGGATATCCTCGAGGTGGCCGTTGGCAGCGCGCGTTTCCGCCGCGTCGAGCAGCGTGCGCGCCAGCATGTTCGGATTCGCATCCGGCAGCGCGCGCAGCAGTGCGAGCGACTTGTCCAGCATCTCACCGGCCAGTTCAAAGCGGCCGAGCTTAAAATAAAGCGCGCCGAGCGTCGCGAACAACTCGGCCTGCACGTCGGGCTGGTCGGTAAGGTCGCGGCTCAGGCGCGCAGCGCCGGCATCGAGCAGTTCGCGCGCCGTGACTTCGTGACCTGCCGTCGCATTCTGATCGATGCCGCGAAACATCTGCACGAGAAACGCGCGCACCTGATCGGAGCGTTGCGCCTGCAAACGCGCTTCGCGCGCCTGCCACAGAGCAACGCCGAGCCCGGCTGCGAGCGCGAACAGCACGGCCGCCGAAGCCGCGGCGGCGATCCGATTGCGGCGCACGAATCGCGACCAGCGATAACCCGCGTTGCCCGCGCGAGCGAGCACCGGACGACGGTTCTGGTAGCGTACGAGATCATCGATCAGCGCGAGCACTCCGACGTATCGATGTTCGGGCTCCTTGCGCAGCGCCTTGAGCACGATCGCGTCGAGATCGCCGCGCAGCAACTCGGCGCGAACGGCCACGCTGCCCTGCGCGTCCGCCGGCTTGATCGCGCGGCTTGGCACCGGCGATTCAGCGCTGCACAATTTCGCCATGTCGGCCCATGCCAGTCCACGCAGGGTTTGCGCTTGCCGGCCGGTGAGCAACTCGTAAAGCAGCAGCCCCAGCGCATGGACGTCCGTCGCCGTTGTCACGGGCTGGCCCAGAATCTGCTCCGGCGCGGCATAGTCTGGTGTCAGTACGCGCTCGTCGGCCAAGGTCAGCGCGCGTTCGCCGAGTTCCATCTCGGGGGCGATCAGTTTGGCGATGCCGAAATCGAGCAGCTTTGCGCGACCTTCGCTGTCGACCATGATGTTCGACGGTTTCAGATCGCGATGCACCACCAGGTTGCGGTGCGCGAATGCTACCGCCTCGCACACCTGGCAAAACAGCGCGAGGCGCATGGCTAGCGACAACCCGTGCTCTTGCACGTAGTCGATCAGCGGCACGCCATCGACCAGTTCCATGGCAAACCAGGCTTCACCGCTCGCGGTGATTCCGCCATCAAGCAGTACCGCAATGTGCGGATGTCTCAGGCTCGCGAGGATCGCGCGCTCGCGCCGGAACCGCTCCATGGCCTGCGGAGCAGCGCGATCGGCGCGCAGCACCTTCAGCGCAACGCGTTGCTCGAAGTCACCGTCGACGCGCGCGGCAGCGTACACCGCACCCATACCGCCGCGCCCGATCAACTGGGCCAACCGATACGCGCCGATGCGCTCGCCTGCGCGCGAAGCGGCAGGGGCCGAAGCGAAGTCTGCCAGCGGATCGGCGTGGATATCCTGCGGCGCGGACCCGGCGCACAGTGCTTCGCCCAACAGATCCGCACCGGCTTGCATTCGCGACGTGGCGTCATTCCGTGGCTGGTCGGGTGCGGACTCCGGCAGTTGCGGCATCGCGAGCTTGGTCCTGGTCTCGGCGTAGAGCCTACGATACACGCAAGCCTCGGGCAGCGGGACTCACGGGCTGGTGAAGGGCGGCGCGCAGCCTCGTCAGACAACCGCGTGGCTGGGGGACGGCCACAAAAAAAGCCGCGGTTTTCCGCGGCTTTCTTCGATACAGATCCGGCTTGCCGAATCAGTGAGCCAGACCTGCCTGCTTCATGACCTCGCCGGCGAAATCTTCCTGCTTCTTCTCGATGCCTTCGCCGAC
>DASRTK010000504.1:0-5719 GCA_035655975.1 Rudaea sp. | reverse complement strand
CCACGAGTGGCACGAGATGATGTCGGACCAGTTCCCGGCTGGCGGCTGGACCAATCACACCGGCAGTTCCTACAACGGGCAGGAAAACTCCGACGAGTGCGCCTGGATCGCAGCAGGTCAGCAGGGTGGTGCGGCCAATGTGGTCATGGGCAACGGCACCTATACCGAGCAGGCGAGCTGGTCGAACGACACGGGCAGCTGCGCGATCTCGCATCCGATCGTCACTCACGGTGGTGGTGGCGGCAATGTCGCTCCGACTGCGAACTTCAACTTCGTGACCAGCGGCCTGACCGCGACGTTCACCGATACCTCGTCCGACAGCGACGGTACGATCGCCTCGCGCTCGTGGACGTTCGGCGACGGCGGCACCTCGACGGCGACGAACCCGAGCCACACGTATGCGTCGGCCGGAACGTACAGCGTCAAGGAAACGGTGACGGACAACGGCGGCCTGACCGGCAGCGTGACCAAGTCCGTGACCGTGACGACGACGAGCAATGTCCTGCAGAACGGCGTACCGGTGACGGGTCTTGCTGCCACGACCGGCAACAAGCTGAACTACACGATGGCCGTTCCGGCCGGCGCCACAAACCTGAAGTTCACGATTTCGGGTGGCACTGGCGACGCAGACATGTACGTGAAGTTCGGCGCGGCGCCGACAACGACGACCTATGACTGCCGTCCGTATGTCAGCGGCAACAGCGAAACCTGCACGATGTCGCCGATCCAGGCCGGTACGTACTACGTCATGCTGAACGCCTACGCCAGCTTCACCGGCGTCACCCTGACCGGCAGCTACACGGCGCCGGGCAGCGGCGGCACGCCGACCGCGAACTTCACGTTCACGACCAGCGGACTGACGGCAACGTTCACCGACACTTCGACGGATTCGGGCGGCACGATCGGCTCGCATTCGTGGACGTTCGGCGACGGCGGCACCTCGACCGCGACGAGCCCCAGCCACACCTATGCCGCAGCCGGCACCTACAGCGTCACCGAAACCGTGACCGACAGCGTCAACAACACGACCAGCTCGAAGACCTCTTCGGTGACGGTCTCCGTTGCCAGCTGCGGAGGCACGGTGCTGTGCAGCGGCGTGGCGGTTGCCCTGGCCTCGCAAGCGACGGGTACGGTCTCGCCGAACTACACGATGGTCGTCCCCGCGGGCAAGACCAGCGTCGTGTTCACGATCTCCGGCGGCACGGGCGACGCAGACCTGTACGTGAAGCTCGGAAGCGCGCCGACGACGACGAGCTACACCTGCCGTCCGTACCTGACCGGCAACAACGAGACCTGCACAATCAGCAATCCGACGGCGGGTACTTACTACGTCAACGTGCGCGCCTATGCGGCCTACTCGGGCGTCAGCCTGAAGGGCACGGTTTCGCCGTAGTGCGTTACTTCCTCCCGCTCTGCTCGAGCGGGAGGATTACAGGAATGGAATTCGGCATAAAGCCGGGGACTTTTTGTCGACACGGATGTAGCGAGGCGAACCGGACGGACCCGGTTCGCCTTCGTCTTTGTAAGGACACCGTTTTAGGCACCAGTGAGCTGTGCTCTTCAGCCGCCCTGTGAAGGGCATGCATCCCGAAAATGCATGCAGGCGCTGTCCGGCAGTGCCTGAATGGCGCGTAGGGTGGGCCTTGGCCCACCGGCTGTTCGGTCATTTCAAGAAAAGAACGGTGGGCCGAGGCCCACCCTACGGACCCGCATCCTCGAAGCGATTCGCGTCGCGATTCTTGCGCACTCGTATCGGATCCCAGATGCGGCCGTTCATCGCAATGTAGACGCCATCGGGCAATGCCTGCGCGGCGCCGACGGCGCAGCCGATGTTGAATACCGCATCCGATCCCTGGAATCGCGCTGGATTCAGCGCGCCGGTCAGCACGATGACCTTGTCCTTCAGTCCCTGCAGCACGCGCGCGGTCTCGACCATCGTGTCGGTGCCGTGCGTGACTAGCACGTGGCGATGCGGTTGCGCGGCGATCGTGCGCCGGATCAGGTCGCGATCGTCGTCCGTCATGTGCAGGCTGTCCTTGCGCATCAGTGCAACGACGTCGAATTCGAATGCGACGCCGAGCGCTTTCAGGATATCGCCGATCTGCGGCGCGCCGATTTGAAAACTCGACTTGTCGTCGAAGTATATTTTGTCGATCGTGCCGCCGGTCGTGACGATGGTGAGGTGTTGGAGCATGGGAGAGGTCCGCGAGGGCGCATAGCGCGGAGTGTAGCAAGGGGCGAGGGACGAGGGGCGAGGGACGAGAGGAAGAGCGGACGGATCCACTTGCGTGAGCGCTTCAGTGCCTATTGCTTTTTTGCTGGTCCCTCGCCCCTCGTCCCTCGTCCCTCGCCCCTGCTCTTTCTCAATACGAATCACTCGCCAGCATTCTCGTATCCTCCCGCCCATTGACCTTGAGCCGCACGACACCATGCTCGGCGAAGCGGCGCGCAGCGGCGGCCGGACGCGGGTCGCGTTCGGCGCGCAGTGCCCAGGCGGCGTGGCGCGTGAGCAGGGTCAGCGCCAGCGTGCGTGCCAAGCTGATCGCTACGTCGAGCGCTCCGGCTTCGAGCGACTCGCGTTCGCCGACCGTGGCCTTCTGCAGCCATTCGCCGATGCGCGTGGCGCCGTCGCGCGCGATGCGCACGCAGCCTTCGAGTTCCGGCGCCTGCACCTGCGACAGGATTGCGCGTTGCGCGCTCAGGATTGGTTGCAGCCCGCCGGTTGCGCGAAACGCGCGCAGGAAATCCAGCGCCTGAACGTTGCTTGTCCCTTCCCAGATCGACCATACCTGCGCGTCGCGCAGCAGCTGCGGGATGCCGCTGTCCTCGAGGTAACCGGCGCCGCCGAAACATTCGCAGGTGTCCGACGCGATCGTGACGGCCAGCCTGCCGGTCCACAATTTCAGCAACGGCGTGATCAGGCGCAGCAGGTGTTGCTGCGTGTCGTCGGCCTGGCCGGTCTGCACGCGCCCGAGCAGCTCCGTGGCGAAGAACGTCAGATGGAACGCAGCCTCGAACTCGGCCTGCATGCGCGCCAGCGTGTCCTGATGCAGTGGCTGTTCGGCCAGAGGGCGATCGAAGGCGACGCGGCGATCCGCGTAGTCGCGAGCCAGTGCGATGCCACGGCGCATCGTCGCAAGCGCGCCGACGGCGTTCCACGTGCGCGTGATGTTCAGCATCGGTGCGATCGCGCGCACGCCGTGGCGTGCTTCGCCGACGAGTTCGGCCGGCGTGCCGTGCAGGTGGATTTCGGCCGTCGGCAGCTCGCGCGTGCCGAGTTTCTGCTTGAGCCGATCGACCTGGATATTTCGCCAGCGGCCGTCGGGCTTGCGCGGCTCGATGTAGAACAACGCGAGATTGTCGGCGCCCGGCTGGGCGTCGTGCGGCCGCGCCAGCGCCAGTGCGGCTTGCGCATTGATCGCCGAGGTGAACCACTTGCGTCCGTGAAGGCGCCAGCGGCCGTTTTCCTCCCTCGCCGTCGTTTCGGTGGCCGACAAGTCGGAGCCGCCGGCGTTCTCGGTCATCCATTGCCCGCAGATCCAGTGCTGCGCCGGGTCGCGGCTGAGAAAATGCGGCAGCGCGCGTTCGATCAGGCGTTGATTGCCCGAAGCCTTGATCGCGCTGATGGCGCCGTCGGTCATCGCCAGCGGGCAGGTATAGAATTCGCTGGCGCAATGGAACAAGTACACCATTGCAAATT
Organism: Rudaea sp.; assembly: GCA_035655975.1. Taxonomy (GTDB): domain Bacteria; phylum Pseudomonadota; class Gammaproteobacteria; order Xanthomonadales; family Rhodanobacteraceae; genus Rudaea. The sequence goes on along the minus strand of DASRTK010000504.1, from coordinate 2,019 downwards.
GATGCACGCGCGCAGCGGTGCCGTGCGCCGGCTCATGGCCGGCAGCGACCAGGCCGTAGCGCGCCGCGACCGGTTGTGCCGCGTGCCAGGCCGGCGTCAGTTCGATGCGGTCGACGCGTTCGCCCCAGGCGTTCCACTGCGTCAGCTGCGGCTCGGCGGGATCACGGCGTCGCGCCTGCGCCCACGCCGCAATCGCAAATTCGCCAAGATCGGTGAGGTCCGATTCGATTGCCCCCAGTGTCGGCGCCGGCAGTATGCGGCGCAGATACGAGCGCAGGACGCGGTCGTCGAGGTACTGGTTGTTCAGCACCGGCGGCGCTTGCACGAAGCTCATCAGTCCCCATCCTTCGAAGCGGCACGGCCCCCCGACCGCGCGAAACCAAGACAAGCTCGCCACTCTATAACTTCTGATCCGAGGCGGATTGTGAACGGATCGGCAGGATTATTCTTTTGTCGAGTCGTTGCGCCGGCGAGTGGCCCACCCAAGCGCGGCGACCACGGCGACGGCAAGCGTGACTTCGGCCGCCGCAAGCAGGTGCGAAGCGCTCGCGCCGAGCAACTCAACGACACCATGGCAGAAATAGAACAGGCTGACGACTCCGCCGATCAGCACGCCGCGCGGAAGATCTCTGATGCCGATCCACAGGCCCGGCAGCAGCGGCAGCACCGCGAGCGCGAGCGCGGGCCGTGACACCGGGGCGAGTACGGCGTGCCAGGCAAACTGCAAGAGCAGCTGCGCGATCAGGGCCCCGGCGCCGAAGCGCAATGCGAGAGGCGTCGGGGGAGTCATCGCGCCAATTTCGCCGCGATCTCGGCGACGCGCCGCCCGAGCGCTCGCGCCAGCGTGCGCTCGTCGTCGCTGATCGGCCATTCGTCATCGAGGCCGGCCACATGACTCGCGCCGTATGGAGTGCCGCCGCTGGTCGTCGCATTGAGCGCGTCTTCGGTGTAAGGAATGCCGACCAGAAGCATTCCGTGGTGCAGCAGCGGCAACATCATCGAGAGCAAGGTCGATTCCTGCCCGCCATGCATGGTCCCGGTTGAGGTGAAGACGCCGGCGGGCTTGCCAGCCAGCGTGCCGGACACCCATTCGGCGGCCGTGCCGTCGAAGAAATGCTTCAGCGGCGCCGCGATGCTGCCGAATCGCGTCGGGCTGCCGAGGATCAGTCCGCAGCATTCGCGCAAATCCGCGATGCTGGCGTACGGAGCGCCCTCATCCGGAACCGGAGGCTGGGCAACACTTGTGACCGCCGCTACCGGCGGCACGCTGCGCACACGCGCACGCACGCCGTCGACTTCCTCGACGCCTCGGGCGACATGACGGGCGAGCTGGGCAACGGCGCCGTGGCGGCTGTAGTAGAGGACGAGAATGTCTGGCATGGAGAGGGCGAGGGACGAGGGACGAGACGAGGTAGAGCATAGCTTGCCGTGACATCACGCGTGGAGCCATCAGTCCAGAGCTGCGAGCAATGGGCACGGTCAAGGGTTGCGACCGTACTGCTCTTACTCGCCCCCCGCCCCTCGTCCCTCGCCCCTGCTCCTCAGCTACTATTCACCCATGCCGATCAACCGCCACAAGATCGATGCGTTCGCGCGCTTCCTGCTGAGCCGCTTTCTCGATGAAGGTTGCCTGCAGGCGGCTGGCGCGCTGGCGTTGACGACGTTGTTCGCGCTGGTGCCGCTGGTAACCGCGGTGTTCGGCATCATGGCCGCGTTCCCGGTGTTCACCGACTGGCGCGATGCGGTCACCGGATTCGTGTTTCGCAACTTCGTGCCGGCGACCGGCGAAGCGGTGCAGGGGTACCTCACGCAATTCGCCACGAACGCCAGCAAGGCCACGGCAGTCGGCATCGTCGTTCTGCTGGCCAGCGGCGTTGCTCTGATGCTCAGCATCGAGGATGCATTCAATCGCATCTGGCGCGTGCCGCGCGGACGCGGAACGACGTCGCGCGTGGTCAGGTATTGGGCGGTGATCACGCTCGGACCGATGCTCGTGGTCGCCGGGCTCGGCGTCAGCTC
>DASRTK010000503.1:0-2468 GCA_035655975.1 Rudaea sp. | reverse complement strand
CTCGAACCACTCGTCGAGCAGGTCGGCCGAAGACTGCGTCACGAGTTTGGCGATGCGATAGAGCTCCTTCTCGGTCAGGCTGCGCGCGTACTTGCCGAGCTTGAGCAGGCCGAGCAGGTCGCGCGGACTCAGCGACGACGGGTCCGGCGGCACCATGCTGATGATCGGCTTGATCGCCTTCGCGGCGCGCGCCATGACGCGCGAATACTCGTCGTACGCCTCGGCATCCTTCGGCGAGTGGCGATAGACCTCCTGGCGCGTCAGGTCGTGGTCGTCCCAGCCGGCCAGGTAGTCGCCATTCTCGAACGGCGTGACGGTGCTCGGCAGTGGCAGGATTTTCAGACCATGTTTCGGCAGTTCGAGGTCACGGATGATCTCCGGCCGAAGCAGGCTGACGACGTACGAGAACTCCGTGAAGCGGTAGCCCGGAAAGATTTCCTCGGTCATCGCCGCGCCGCCGACGACTTCGCGCCGCTCGAGCACGACGACCTTCTTGCCGGCGCGCGCCAGGTACGAAGCGGCAATCAGGCCGTTGTGGCCCGCACCGATGACGATCGCGTCGTATTGATTGCTACTCATTCGTTGTCTCTGGTTTCGGACCGACGAGCGTTCGCCTGCTTGCTATCCCGTCCGCCCGCGTTCTTTTCTTTTGACGTCATTCCCGCGAAAGCGGGAATCCATTTTGCTTTTGGCAGTTAGCGACAAGACAAGGTCAAGATGGATTCCCGCTTTCGCGGGAATGACGACAGCTGTTTGGTGGCACATGCCGATCTGTCGCGATCGGCATCATTTCTTTTTCCACTCCGGCTCATAGAACGGCAGCTTCACAACCGTCGCCGGCGCATGCCGGCGATGATGCTCGACGGTCACTTCCAGCCCGACCTGCGTGCCGAGTTCGAAATGCGGACGCTGCACATGCGCGAGCGCGATGTACTTCTTCAGCACCGGCGACCACGTGCTTGTCGACGCATAGCCGACCTGCTTGCCATCTTTCATGATCGGCAGGCTGCCGCGCATTGCCATGCCCGGAATCTGCGGCGGCAGGCCGACAGCTGCGTAGAGTTTTTCCAGGCCGACCCAGTCGACTTCCAGCCCGACCATTTTCCAGACTGAGCCATCCCTGTGTTCGCGTTCGAGCGCCTTGCGGCCGACAAAATATCCGGGCTTGTCGAGAGCGACAGCCCAGCCCAGCCCAAGTTCGAACGGCGTGGATTTCTGTCCGGCAATCCACGCGTGGTTCGTCGCCGTATAGTCGACGTCGATCATGAACAGTCCGGCTTCGACCCGCGCCATGTCCATTGCGAGGATGCCGCACGGCACGATGCCGTAGTCATTGCCGGCTTCGATCAGCGCATCCCAGACCTTGAGCGCCGCGCCGGCATCCATCCAGATTTCGTAGCCGAGATCGCCGGTGTAGCCGGTGCGCGAAACGGTGACCGCCACGCCGGCCAACGTGTTCTCGGCGAGGCGGAAGTACTTGAGCTTGTCCAACGATTTCTTGCAGACGCGGTTGAGGATCGCGCGCGACTTCGGGCCCTGCAGGCTCAGGGCGGCGATCTGGTCGGTGACCTCGGTGATTGTCACGTCCATGCCGATCGCGTTCATGCCGAGCCAGCGCAGCGACGGCTCGGCCGAGGTCATGCGGAACTTGTCGTCGGCCAGGCGCGAGATGGTGCCGTCGTCAAGCATGCGGCCTTCGTCGTCGCACCAGCCGGTGTAGGCGACCTGACCGACAGCCATCTTGTGGATGTCGCGCGGGGTCATGCGATGCAGCAGTTTTGCCGCATCGGGGCCCTCGATGATGTATTTCATCAGCGGCGTGATGTCGATCAGCGCGGCGGCGTCGCGGATCGCCCAGTACTCGCGGTCGAGCACGAGGTCGTACGAGCCGGCAACGATGTAGCCGGCCCAGCGCCGCCAGTTTTGCGGCAGACACAGGCTCGAGGTGCGTTCATGGAATGGCGTGCGTTTGAGTTGGAGCATGTTCGCTTCTTCGCTTGTCCCGGCACGGCGCGCGCGTGCTACCCCTTGAGGGCCGCTCTGCCGGCGGCCAGCGGTGTAGTTTACCGGGTTACGGAGGGCAGGTCGCCTGCGTCTGCGTCGCACGCGTGGCGGCAGAAGGTGAGGGGCTCGCAGTGCCGGGGCGCTACGGTCCGCCCGGAACCGGCTGGCACTCCATCGCGTCGCCGCCCTTGGCGGCGAACAGGATCTCGCGGCACAACAGCACGCTCACGGTCGGACCCGAGCCGGGTGCGCCGGCCAGGTCGGGTTCGTAGAACACGACCCGGAATTTGCCCTGGCTGTCACGCGCGCCGCCCTGCCAGATCGACGATTCCGTTCCTTCGAGTTGCTCTGCGAGCCGCCAGGCTTTGCCGGACGTCGTAGCGTCCGTGGCGCACGCGATCGCTGCACGCCGGTCCGCACCTCTGAGGAGGGTCCCGCAATCCAACGCATCGGCGCCGGCCAGC
>DASRTK010000502.1:0-3350 GCA_035655975.1 Rudaea sp. | reverse complement strand
ATTCCGGCTTTCGCCGGAATGACGAGCATAGAGACAAGCACCGTCTCTTATCCCTCTTGCCTTATCTTCATCCCTAGCCCCTAGCCCCTAGCCCCTAGCTCCTATAGCCCGTAGCCCCTCATCCCAGTCCCAGTCCCTCCTCATAGCTCACCGCCACCACCACAAACCTCCGCCGCCCGCCAGGCAGCTCTGCCTCGAACTCGTCGTTGATGCGCTTTTTAAGCGCAGCGCGTGCGATCGGAGAATCGATGCTGATCCACCCGGGACCGGGATCGGTTTCGTCCGGGCCGACGATGCGGTAGCGCAAGATTTGCCCGTCTTCGTCTTCCAGTTCGAGCCAGGCGCCGAAGAAGATTGCGTTGCGGTCGGTCGGCTTGGTGTCGATGACCTTGAGCGACTCCAGACGCTTGCTCAGGTAGCGCACGCGGCGGTCGATCTCGCCGAGTTGCTTTTTGCGATAAATATACTCGGCGTTCTCGGAGCGGTCGCCTTCCGCGGCAGCTGCGGTCAGCGCCCGCACGACTTCCGGGCGCAACTCGCGCCACAGATGATCAAGCTCCACCCTGAGCCGCCGATAGCCGTCGGCGGTGATGACGGCGGTCGAGGCCGCCTGCGGCGCGCGCCATCGGCTCATGCCGAAGGCAGCTCCGACGGTGGCTTGGTCGGCGTCGTCGCGAGCTTGTCGAGGAACGCGATGTAGGCATCGACTTCGGGAATCAGCGGATCTTCCGGCAGCACGATCTTGATCTGCTCGAGCAGGGCGCGCGCCTGCATTTCCTTGTTCAGGCGCTCGGCCATGATCTTCGCCGCGAGCAGATAGTTTCTGGCGATGTCGGCATGATTGCGGAAACGCTTGTGGAAGCCGGTCAGCAGTTGCAGCGCAAGCTGGGAGCGGCCGGCTGCGGCGGCGGCCGTGGCCAGGCGCGTGACATCCTCGGCCTTGTCCAGCGTGAACGTCGGGTCAATTGTCAGGCAATCGCGCGCGACGTCGAGCGCGCTGTGGTCCTGGTTGAACGCGAGCAATTGCGGAATGTACCTTCTGCCGTGGCCGACGAGTTCGGACTTCTCGTCGGACTCGCGCAACCAGTGGCGCAACTCCGCATGCAGCGCGAGTGCCTCGGGACGCACGCCGATCTCATCGCGCAGCAGGGCCGCCGCGCCTGGAACGTCGCCTTCGGCAGCCCGTCTGCGCGCAGCGTCGATGATGCGCTCGTCGGGGCCGGCGTCGGCCGGCAACGCGTGCAGTTCCAGGTGGCCGCTGTAGCCAAGTTCGTCGGCATTCTCATGGATCACCCAGCCGATCAGGTGGAAGTTCGCGATCATCAGGTAGTTGACGACGAAGAACACGAGCGGCGTGACCAGGATTCCCGGCAGCGCATTGGCGAGTGTGGCGGCAACCACGCTCTGCACGAACAGCGCCGCGCAGAAGACGCCGACGAGAACCAGGTAAGTGCCGCGCAAGCGCATCGCCATCGCGACCCAGGCGAACGGATTCAGCGCGCCGAGCATGTTCTCGTCGACCGCCAGGATCGTGATGATCGCCGGCATTGCGAACATCAGTGCGACGCCGAGCGCGAATGCCGGGCCGCTGCCGTACGCGTAAGCGAGCAGGATGATCGCAACTTCTGACAGGACCAGCAGCAGCATCGCGAAGCGCGCGACTCCGTCGCCTACCGTGAAACTGATTTCCGGCGCCTGCTCGCGGCCGTTGGCGCTCCAGCGCAACACTTCGAAGGCGTACTTGAAGAACGCTGTCCAGACCAGCAGGTCGAGGATGAACCCGACGGGGATATGCGCGACCAGGTGCGAAATCGCGAGCGCGACGTTCGTCGACAGCGGGCCGGGTTGCAGCGGATAGGCGAATATCTCGCGCCAGCGCTCGCGATGGGAGCGAGCCGTTTCACGGGAGGTCGCCCCGGTCGTCATGGCTGCGGTAAGTTCGTCACGATGTCCAGGACTCCGTCCATAGCCGGCGCCAAATCGCGGATCGAAAATCGAGTCGGGAGCGGATCACCCGCGTTTCGCAAGCGAGGGGGTGAAGAACGGCTCGCGATTTGCCTCGACACTCATTTCTTCAGCAACGAACCAAGCACGCCGCGCAGCAGGCTGTTTCCGAGCTTGCTGCCGGCATTGCGCGCAGCCGACTTGGCCATCGCTTCGATCATGCCCTGGCGGCGGCTCGTGCCGAACACGGCGTCGCTGATCGCCTTGCCCCAGCCGGATCCTTGCGCTGCGGCAGGGGCATCCGCGGGCGCACCTGCTGGAGCGTGAGATCCTCCTGCGGGAGCCGGCGCGGCGGAAGGGTCGGCGGCACGCCGGGTCAGCATTTCGTAGGCTGAGTCGCGATCGACCGCGGCGTCATAGCGCGTGCCGACTGGCGAGCGCGAACGGATCGTCGCGCGCTCGGCATCGGTGATCGCGCCGATGCGCGAGGTCGGCGGCACGATCATCGCGCGTTCGACCGGCAGCGGCACGCCGCCATCCTGCAGGGTCGACACCAGCGCTTCGCCGACGCCAAGCTGGGTGATGAGGTCGCTGACGTTGCCGAGCTTCGGGTTCGGCGCGAACGTTTCGGCGGCGCTGCGCACGGCCTTCTGGTCGCGCGGCGTGAACGCGCGCAGCGCATGCTGTACGCGGTTGCCGAGTTGGCCGAGGATCACGTCGGGCACGTCGTCCGGGTTTTGCGAGCAGAAGTACACGCCGACGCCCTTGGAGCGGATCAGGCGCACGACCTGTTCGATGCGCTTCTGCAACGACGGCGGACAGTCGTCGAACAGCAAATGCGCTTCGTCGAAGAAGAACACGAGCTTGGGCTTGTCCAGGTCGCCGGCCTCGGGCAGCCGCTCGAACAGCTCGGACAGCAGCCACAGCAGGAAGCTCGCATAGAGCTTCGGCTTCAGGATCAGGCGCTCGGCCGACAGGATGTTGACGATGCCGCGGCCGGACATGTCCTGCTTCATGAAATCGGCGAGGTCGAGCGCCGGCTCGGCGAAGAACTCCCGCGCGCCCTCGTTCTCGAGCTCCAGCAGCGCGCGCTGGATCGCCGCGACCGACTGCGGGCTCACCAGGCCGTAGCGGCTGGAGATCTCCTTCGCATGCTCGGCCGTGTAGCCGAGCACGGCACGCAGGTCGTCGAGGTCGAGCAGCAGCAGGCCCTCGTCGTCGGCCAGCCGGAACGCGACCTGCAGCACGCCGGTCTGCACCTCGTTGAGGTCGAGCAGGCGCGCGAGCAGGAACGGTCCCATCTCCGACACCGTCGTGCGCACCGGATGGCCGCGCACGCCGAACAGGTCCCAGAACACCACGGGCGACGCCTGGCCCTGGAACCCGGTGAGGCCGAGGCGCTCGAT
>DASRTK010000501.1:0-12112 GCA_035655975.1 Rudaea sp. | reverse complement strand
CTGGGCCGTGGTTCTCTCCAGCCCAGTGCCGCCCGTTTTTCATCTCTGCGGCGTCTAGGTAACCGTCGGCATTCTTGTCGAGCTTGGTGAAGCGCGCCTTCGCGGCGGCAACGAACTCATCCTGCGTGACCACGCCATCGCCATTGGTATCCATGCGTTTGATGAAACGATCGGCGGTGCGCACGGCCCGTTCCTGGGTCTTCGGCGCGGCTTCGATCTCCGCAGCCGTGACCTTGCCGTCGCCGGCCGTGTCGAACTGCGCGAACTTCGCCGCCGCCTCGGCCAGGAACTCGTCCTTGCTGACCACGCCGTCGTGATTGGCGTCGAGCTTGTCGAAGCGCTTCTGGCCGAATGCCGCGTGGGCGCCGCCGCCCTTGCCTTGCTTGTCGCCTTGGCTTTCGCGCCGGGATGACAGTTCATCCGGCGTCAACTTGCCGTCGCCGTTCGTGTCCATGCGGGCGAAGCGATTTTGCGCCGCGACGAGGACTTCATCCTTGGTGACGTAGCCATTTCCTGCCGTGTCCAGGCGCTTGACGATGGATTCGGCGCGGTGGTCGATGCGTTCAACGGCGGCGGGCGAACTGGCGATATCGGCGGCGTCGATGCTGCCCTTGTTTTGCGCGTCGATGCTCTTGAAGCGCGCGCCGGCGGCGGCGACGTATTCGTCGAGCGAGATGCGGCCGTCGCGGTTCGTGTCCATCTGTTCGAGCATGTGCGCGAAGAAATCCGGCCGGGTACCCGAAGCGGCGCCCGGATTGGGCGGCTGCGCCACGGCGCAGAGCGACAGCGCCGTCACGGGTATTGCCGCAAGCGCGGCAAGGCGGGTGGTGCGATACATAAACCTCTCCAGTAAGCGTGGCGATTGCCACATCGACAATAACGCCGAAGCCCGGCGGCTGTTGACAGGGGGTTGCGCCAAACTGGTAAAGGCGGGCAAAGGAAACGTAACGCGGTGTAAAGGACCCGGACGGCGTCGTTGCGGCGGGAGGAGTGCCAGGCTGAGCCGCGGGCTTGGCCAGGCACATCGAGGCCGAACGGCAGGAACAAACTCAGGTCCCCCGAAAGCGGGGACTTCGTCGGCGCTGCTCGTCGTTCATGTTGACCCGTGCCTCATCATTCCTGCGAACAATGAAATGTATCGCCGCGTTCGCGCAATGATGGCGGCGTTACCAATCCGCTGCCGGAGTTCCAGCGTCTAAGCCGGCGCGCGTGACGCAACCGTGCGGACCTCTTCGGCGAACCGCGCCGCTGACCCGTCCGCGTGGGCAAAAAAAAGCGACGGTTCGGTCAGTTCGAGTTCCAGCACGCGTGGCGCTCCGTCGGCATCGTGGATCAGATCCACGCGCGCGTAGAGCAGCGGTTTGGCGAACGGTATCGCGCCGAGCGTGCGCGTGGCGACGCGAAGCTCATCGTCGCTTGGCTTGCGCGCCGTGATGTGCTCCTCGGCGAACAGCGCGCGCGTCGGACCTTCACCACGGCGCAGCAGCGGACCCTTGCGGATCGCGTGACTGAAGTGTCCGGCAAAGAAGATCAGGGCCGTCTCGCCGTGCTCGTCGACGCGATCGAGGTACGGTTGCAGCAGGACGCTGCGCCGGGCCTCAAGCAAGCGCACGACATGCGCTTGGGCGGCGGCGCGCTCGCTCTGACCGTAGCGCTGCGCATCGCGCGAACCCGCGCCGATCGCGGGTTTGACGACGAATTCCGGTTCCTTGCCCGCGCCATGAGTCGAATCGCCATTGGAGCAATGCATGGCAACGAAAAGATCGAGGGCGGCTGCCGCGTCCTCGCCGGGTTCGATGAACTCACTCGGCACGGTCGTTATTCCGGCCCGCGCCAGGTCGCGCAGATAGTGCTTGTCGGTGTTCCAGCGCACGACAGGCAGTGGGTTCAGCAGCCGCGTGAGTCCGGCTGCGCGCGCGGCCCAGCTCAGAAACTCGTCGAGCCGTTGCGAGTAATCCCAGGCCGAGCGCAACAATGCCACGTCAAATCGCGACCAGTCCACCTCGGGGTCGTCCCAGTTCACGATGCTGATTTGTACATCGGGCAGCGCGCGCAGCGCCTGTTCCAGGGGAGGCAGGTCCTCGTCGAGGTTGCGTGCCGCCGCGGCAGTGATCAATGCGATGTGCGCAGAGCGCGGATGGGCGTTGTCTGTCGGCGGCATGGAGGCAGGTATCCGCATGGAGATCGTTGGCAGGACATAGGCGAAGCGTCGCAGCGCCAACGCCGCCGCGCGATGTCGCTATGGTAAGGCCACGCTACCATCGGTGTGAAGGCGGCCTAAACGGTTTTGGCGGTCGGTCCGGAAACTGTCCATCGGCGAACCGATGTCTAGTGTTTAACGCCGGTTGTGCTTCGCGGCATCCGGTTTGGAGTTGATTCACGCAGCTTTTTCTATCGTTGCAGCCATCCACAACTTTCGTGGATCGCGGTACTGGCGCAACCGGCGTCACGACCGTTGCAACGGAAGGAGCAGATCATGTCAATTCGAACCGCTATGTTGTGCGCCGGCCTGGCGCTTGGAGCTGTCGTTGCCCCTGGACTTGCCAGCGCGGCCGCCTATGTCGAAGTCGACGTCGCGCCGCCGGCACCGCGCTACGAAGTGGTACCCGAGGCACGCGTCGGCTACGTCTGGGCTCCCGGCTATTGGACCTGGAGCAATCATCGTCACGTCTGGGTCAGTGGCCACTACGTCCATAGTCGCCATGGCCATCACTATGTCGCCGCCACCTGGCACGACCACAACGGCCGCTATCGGTACGAGGCGGGCCATTGGGATCGCGATCACCGCTGACGATCTCCGGCTGCAACGATCTTGGGAATACGGGCGCCTTCGGGCGCCCGTTTTTTTTTGCTTGGCCGCAACGCGTCAAAGATTCTGGTAGTTCGGCCCCGAGCCACCTTCCGGCGTCACCCAATTGATAATCCCGTAGGGATCCTTGATGTCGCAGGTCTTGCAGTGCACGCAGTTGGCCGAGTTGATCTGCAGGCGCTTGTCGCCGATCTTATCGCTGGTGGAGTCGCCGACGATCTCGTAGACGCCGGCCGGGCAGAAGCGTGTGCACGGGTTCCTGTACTCCTCGGCGCACTTCGTGACGCAGATGTTCGTGTCGGCGACGTGCAGGTGGATCGGCTGGTCTTCGTCGTGCTGGGTCGAGGCAAAGTATACTTCTGCCAGGCGATCGCGCGGCGGCAGCGTGCGTTCCACGTAATCGCGCAATTCAGGCTGGAACGAGTCGACCTTGCGCAACGCCGTGGCGTCGCCGTGGTTCTTCAATGTCCACGGTGAATGACCGGCGGTAACGGTCTCCCAACCGGCGTTCGCGAGGCCGAGCCAGAAGCCCTTGTGAAAACCGGGGCGGATATTCCGCACCTTCTTCAATTCCGAAAAGATCACCGAGCCGCGCAGCGCCGCATCCCAGCCCTGCGTATGGTTCGTCGAGGCGACGAACTCGGCGGCGAGCATGCCCGAGCGGATCGCCTGGTGCGTGCCCTTGATCTTCGGCACGTTGAGCAATCCGGCGGTGTCGCCGATCAGGATCGCGCCGGGCATCTCGCAATTCGGCAGCGACTGATAGCCGCCTTCGACGATTGCGCGCGCGCCGGCCGAGACGATCGTGCCGCCTTCGAGCAGCGGTTTGATGACCGGATGATGCTTGACCTGCTGGAACGCCTCGAACGGCGACAGCATCGGGTCTTCGTAATCCAGGCCCGTGACGAAACCGATCGCGAGCCGATCCTTGTCCATGTGATAGAGGAAACTGCCGCCATAGGTGCGGTTGTCCATCGGCCAGCCGATCGTGTGGACGACCTTGCCGGGTTCGGCGCGGCCGGGCGGCAGCTGCCACAACTCCTTGATGCCGATGCCGTAGGTCTGCGGATCGCAATTTGAATCGAGTTGGAATTTGGCGATCAGCTGCTTGGTCAGGTGCCCGCGGCAGCCCTCGGCGAGCACCGTGATCGGCGCCTTGATGTCGATGCCCTGCGTGTAGCCGGGTTTGTGCGACCCGTCCTTGGCGACGCCCATGTCGCCGATGCGCACGCCGCCGACGGAACCATCGTCGTTGAAGAACGGCTCGGCCGCCGCGAAACCCGGATAGATCTCGACGCCGAGTGCCTCGGCCTGCGGCGCCAGCCAAGCGCACAGCGCGCCGAGCGACACGATGTAGTTGCCGTGATTGTCCATCTGCGGCGGCAGGATCGGCGACTTGATCGCGCGCGTCTTGTCGCGCAGCCACCAGAACTCTTCGTTAGTCACCGCAACGCAAATCGGTGGCGGATTCCTGCCCCATTCCGGAAGCAGTTCATTGAGCGGCTGCGGCTCGATGACCGCGCCGGACAGGATCTGCGCACCGATCGTCGACGCCTTCTCGATCACGCACACGCGGATGTCGGGCTTGAGCTGCTTCAGGCGGATCGCGAACGACAGACCGGCCGGTCCGGCGCCGACCGTGACAACGTCGTATTCCATCGACTCGCGTGGTGTGCCGGACTCGTTCATGGCTGCTGACTCCACTGATCGGGTCAATTGTCCGGGTTTGCCGCAGTCGCGGCAAATCCAGTTACGCCAGTGCGGCCGGTTGCCTCCGCTCGTAACGGATGAAGTAGCTGAACTGCGGTCCCGGATGCAGCGTCACTGCGACCAGCGCGAGCCGGCCCTTCAGGTCGAAATAGCGGCGCACGCTGCGGAATCCTGGAGTATCGACCGGCACCTTGAGCTCATGCGCCTGTTCCTCGGTCATCGCCACGGCGCTCAGCGACTGTTCGATCTTGCCGATGCGCTGCTCGAATTCCTTTTCCATGACGTGGCGCAGTGCATCCTCCATGCGAGCGAATCCCTGCGGCAACCCCTGCCAGCTGGCGCGGCGATAGACCTCGCCGAGGCAATACGGCAACGTGGTGCGGCGATGGTAGCGGATGCCATGCAGATGGATGCACTCGATGCCGACACGCAGGTTGAGCCAGCCGGCCAACGTCGAATCGGCGTGGACGCGGTCGGTGTGCAGGTACTGGAAGCCGGTCGCGTTCGTGAACTGCAACAGGTCGTCGATTGTGCGGATGTGCTGCTCGTAGCTGACCTGCACCTCGGCGCTGCGCACCAGCGTTCCGGAACCGCGCCTGCGCAGGATCAGGCCGGCCTCCTCGAGGTGCCGCAGCGCCTCGCGCAGTGTGTAGCGGCTCGCCTTGAAGCGCTTGCACAGGTCCATTTCGCCCGGCAGGCGACGGCCGACGACATGCACACCGACCCGAATTTCCTCGCGCAAGGTTTCGGCAATTTTGAGATAGCGCGGCCGGCGCGAAGAGCGCATGCCGGGGCGGTGGCCCTGTTCCTCGGCATGGCCCGCGTCGGCAGCGCGCGGATGTTCGGTCATAATGGGAACTCGCGGTGGGTCTGTTGGCATTAACTTAGGCGGATCGAGTTGCCGTTGAGGGGCTGCCAGACAAGGTGCACGCCGCCGGCCATAGCCATTCTATGGCCAAGGTGCGCGCCGCCGGATGCGGCCCCTCAACGGCAACCTTCCGGGACTAGGCCCTTTGCCCGCATCGCCGCATCGCCGCTCGCTCATGTACACACGGTACACTTCGTTCGCGGCACCTTGCGCTGCAGGCAAAGGGCCGGCGTCGCGACCGTCTAAGTTAATGTCAACAGACCCTCGGATCCGGAACGATGGACACCATAACAAAGCCGTTGGCGGAGAGGGAACTGCGCGGCGCGACCTTGTGCCAGACGCTGCATTGGCTCGCGGCCGGCCGGGTCTCGGCCGGCGAGCTGTGTGATGCCTACCTCGCCGCGATCGCGCGCGAAAACGCCAGCCTCAATGCCTATGTGGCAACGAACGCGCACGCGGCCGACGAAGCGCGAGCCACGCAGACGCGCCGCACGAGCGGTCCGTGCGGACGTCTCGACGGCGTGCCGGTTTCGATCAAGGACAATCTCGACGTCGCCGGCTTGCCGACGCGCGTCGGCATGCCTGCAGTGCCGGCACCCGCGACGCGCGATGCGCACGTCGTCGAACGCCTGCGCCATGCCGGCGCGGTGATCCTCGGCAAGACCCATGTGCCGGAAGGCAGCCTGAACGCATCGAGCACGAACCCGCACACCGGCGCCGCGCACAATCCATGGCGGTACGGGCTCGAGGCCGGAGGATCCTCGGGCGGCGCGGCCGCTGCGGTTGCGGCCGGTCTGTGCACGGTGGCGATCGGCACCGACAGTCTCGGCTCGATCCGGATCCCGGCGAGCTATTGCGGTGTCTACGCGCTGAAGCCGACGCATGGCGAGATTTCCACGCACGGCATGGTCCCAGCCGCGCGGCGGCTGGACTGCATCGGATTGGTCGCGCGCGGCGTCGACGATCTCGGCGTGCTGCTGCATATGCTTGCCGGCTATGACGCCGACGATCCGCGCTCGCGCCGGCGCCACGTCGATCTCGCGCTGCCCGACTGGGAGCCGGGCAAGTTACGCGCCGGCGTCTTCGGCGAGCTGGCCAAATTCGGCACGGAGCCCGCCGTCGCGGCGGTCTTCTCCAAGGCGATGGACATACTGAAGCCCGAACTGGGCGAATGCCGCATTGTGGATTTTGGCGACTTCCCGATACAAAGCGCGCGCCGCGCGGCCTTCTTCCTGATCGAAGCCGAGATGCTCGCCACGCATGCCGACGCGCTGGCCGATGCGCAGCATCCGCTCTCGCCGCAACTCGATCGCCTGCTCGCCTACGCGCGTGGACGCTCGGCGGCCGATTACGCCAAGGCCGATCGCATGCTCGATGCGGCCGTGATTGCTTCCCGGCGACTGTTCAGCGAGATCGACGTGCTGGTATCGCCGACCACGCCGCAGGCGGCATTCGAGCTCGATGCGAAGCTGCCGGACAACCAGGGCGACTTCACGTGCTTTGCGAATTTCTCGGGCTGCCCGGCTGTGACGATACCGATGGGGCTCACCGATGACGGACTGCCGGTCGGACTCCAGTTCATGGGACCACCGGGGTCGGACCTGCGCCTGCTCGAACTCGCCCAGGTTTGCGCCGCAGCGCTCGACGCCACGCCCGCTTATCCGATCGGGTGATCCGATGCAGCGAGCTGATTCCCGCTCACCGCTGACCGAAGCGGACGTGCTCCTTTCCGCTCTCCTTGCAAGCCATTGGCTTGCGCGCCCATGAGCGTCCGAGCGCCTTGCGCGAGGGCCGGGGTTGCTTGGCGAAGCGCAGCTGAGCCTGGCAACGGCGGGGTGAGGGTGGCGCCCGAAGCGGCGCAGACCCTGAAGGCGTGGACGAACTTCGATCTGCCAGGCGCCGATGTTCGCCTGATGCAGTTCTGCGACGCCGAGCTGGCGCGGGAATGGTTCAAGCGCCTACACGACGAGGTGGTCTGGGAACGCCATCGCCTGCGCCTGTTCGGCCGCGAAGTCGACTCGCCGCGGCTGTCGTGCTGGATCGGCGACGCCGACGCCGTCTATACGTACTCTGGCACGCGCTTCACGCCGCATGGATGGACGCCGGGCTGCGGCGAATTGCGCGATAAAATTTCTGTACTTTGTTGCCAAAGATACAATTCCATATTGTGCAACCTGTACCGCGACGGTCGCGATTCGATGGGCTGGCACAGCGACGACGAGCCCGAACTCGGGCCCCAACCGTGCATCGCTTCGCTCAGTCTCGGCGCAACGCGGCGCTTTCGCCTGCGCCATCGGCGCGACCCGGCGCGGCGGCTCGAACTCGAACTGGCATCCGGCAGCCTGCTCCTGATGTCTGGTGCGACCCAGCGCAACTACAGGCATGACTTGCCGAAGAGTGCGCGGGTCGTTGAGCCACGCATCAATTTGACGTTTCGTAACATTGCCAGTGCGATCATCCTTGATCGCGAGGATCAAGAAGCGGCCATCCATGGCCGCACTTCTCAAGGGGGCGCGCACATTGAGTAGAACAAGTGAGCCAGCCAGCAAGCGCATGGCGTTCGTCGTCGAGATCGCGCGCCGCCTGCATCAGTACGGCACGGCCGCGGCGCGGCTCGAGGATGCGATCGACAGCGTCAGCGCGCGCCTGCAGCTGAATTGCCACGCGCTGTCGACACCGACGTCGATCATCTTTTCATTCACCGATCGCGCAACCGGCGGCGCGCTGGCCGAACTGACCCAGGTGATCCGCGTCTCGCCCGGCCACGACGATCTGGCCGACCTGTGCGCCGTGGACGAGATTGCCGAGTGCGTGATCAATGGCGCGATCGACATCGACGAAGGCTTCCGCCGGCTGCACGAAATCCGCGATCAGCCGAGCGCGCAGCGCCACGCGCTCGAAATACTCGCCTATGGCATCGCCGGCGCGGCGGTGGCCGCAATCCTCAATTGCGGATGGGTCGATCTCGCCGCCGCGTTTGGCATTGGCGTGGTCGTCGGCGTTGTAGCGGCGATCTGCGAACCACGGCCGCAGTTGCAGCCCAGCGTGGAGGCGCTGTCGGCGATGATCGCGATGTTCATCGCCATCGTGGTCGATATCTACGTAACGCCGCTTACGTTGCGGTCGGTCGTGCTCGCCAGCCTGATCGCGTTGCTTCCAGGGCTGGAACTGACCACGGCCGTGCGCGAATTATCTACCCAGCATCTGGTATCAGGCGTGGCGCGCCTCGGCGGCGCGATCGCAACGCTGATCAAGCTCGCGTTCGGCACGGTCGTTGCGAGTCAGATATGCCAGGGTCTGCAGCTTGTGCCGATAAACGCCCCGCCGGAACCAATTCCGCTGTGGGCGCAGTGGATCGCGCTGGCGTTCGGCTGCTTCTCGTTCGCGGTCCTTTTTCGCAGTGCCCGCCGCGACATCCTGCTGGCGATGTCTGCGTCGGCGCTCGGCTACTTGATCACGTACTACGGCGGCAAGCAGTTCAACCCGCAATTCGGCGTGTTCCTGGCTGGAATGACCATGGGTGCCCTGGGCAATGTCTACGCGCGCGTCTATCGTCGCCCTGGCGCGCTTGTCCGCATCCCCGGCATCATCCTGCTCGTGCCGGGCAGCGTGGGTTTCCTGAGTCTGTCGCAGATCGCGCAGCGCGACGTGTTTCTCGGGGTCAACAGCGCGATCACGCTGCTGTCGATCCTGATATTGCTCGTCGCCGGGCTCCTCTTCGGCGACCTGCTGGTACCGCCGCGACGCGCGCTCTAGGGAAGGCCTGAACAAGTTCAAATAGTGTCGTCATTCCGGCGCAAGCGGGACTGCGAAGGCGGGATGCCGGAGCGAACAGCGAAGCTGGTCCGCCGGGCACGCCGGAGAAGCGGCGTGTAATCCATCTTGATCTTGTGTTTCAAAGCAAAATGGATTCCCGCTTGCGCGGGAATGACGATGTATAAGAGCAGGCTACCTGGGCTCCTGGAGCGACGTTCCGCATATAGCGACATGCAGTAAAGAAGACACTGGCGCTTGCGTCAACCGCAGCCGCGTGCTGCTCAGATCAGCAGATCCTTTTCCTTCTTGCCCGCGCTGAGCGCCGCGTTGAACCAGCGCGGGCGTTTGCCGCGGCCGGACCAGGTCTGTGCCTGATCGGCCGGGTTGCGGTATTTGGGCTTGGCCTTGCGGCGCGTGCCCTTGCCTTGGCGGCCGCGGGTGCCGAACAACTCCTCGATCGTGAAACCCTCGGCCTTGGCCAAGGCCGTCAGTTTTGCCCGAACCTTGCCGGCATTTTCGCGGTTGATTTCCTGCTTGCGCGTCTGCGCACGCTGAATCAATTCATTGAGCTGGGTCTGATTGAGTTTTTTCAGGTCAATTGCCATAAAGTCCTCGATTCAACGCCGGACAAAATAACGGCGCATTTTAGAAGAAAGGCCGCAATTAGCATGGCATTGAATTGCGCCTAAATAAACTTGGCCGCATCTACCGCACTCGGCGCAAGCGCACGCGAGCGTGCGCTGTGTCGCATTTTCCCGCGGTGAAATGACAAAAGAGGTTCCTCACGCGCCGTCAAGTCTTGCGCAGGGTCCCCCCCGGGGCTACCTTAGTCGGCGATATTCGCCCGGGCCCGGGGCAGCAGCCGCATCGATCGCGCGCGGGCTGCCGGCGGCGCATCGGAGCATGGTCCACGGCATCTGGCGCGGGGGTTGTTCACGGTGGGATTGCTCGACGAACTCGAACAGGAAGCCCAGCGGCGCAAGGCCACGGCCGATGACGCCGGCAAGCGCAAGGCCGAGCGCGAGCAGACATTCCTTACCCAGATCGAGCCCGGCCTCGGCGCGCTGTACGAATACCTGCAGAAGCTCACGGCGAGCCTGAAAGTACTCCAACCGAAAAAACAGCAACGCTATATTCTCAACGGATACGGCGAGGTCGTCGGCTATATCGAACACGAATACGACCTGAAAATCAGCGCGCAGCCCGGCAACAAGGAAATCAAGTTGTCGTTCCCGTGCGCAATCGCCGGCGAGGAATGCCCGACGATCGAGGTGCAGGGCGCCAGCAAGGTCAAGACCGTCGCCGGTGCGTTCCAGCGCTACCACTTCGGCGGCATGCTCGATCCGAAGAAGGATGCGAGCGGCGAGATCGTATCGGCGCGTTTCAACGCCAAGGGTCGCATCACGATGAGCGCGACGTTCAGCGGCGAGGCCGACTCGGCGGTCGTGAAGATGATGTTCACGAACTTCGACGGACTCGGCACTGTCGCCAAGACCGCGACCGGCGCCCAGCTCAACGACGAACTGTTCGACGACATCGGCCGCTTCCTGACGCGCGAGCCGAATACGCTGCTGAACGAAGCGCTGCCCGACGCGTATCGCATGCAACTGCGCACGAAGGTGCAGCAGGACCAGATCAAGCGGCGCTGGGAGAACAAGATCAATGAGCAGCAGCAGGACGAGCTCGCCCAGATCAAGCGCGAGCAAAGCATCACCGGACGCCTGGCCAAGCTCGTGACGAAAGAAGACAAGCCGCCGGCTGCCGACACGGGGGGCTCCGTGTCGTGGTTCGGCAAGCTGAAGGGCCTCGTCAAAAAGTAGGGTGGGCCTTGGCCCACCATTTTATTCTTTGATGCCAAAGAGCCGGTGGGCCAAGGCCCACCCTACGCAAGCAGCTTCAACACGTCCGCGCGGCTCAGCTGCCGCGCTTCGCTGTCGCGGCGCCCGCGATATTCGAACGTGCCGGCGGCGATGCCGCGCTCCGATACGACGATGCGATGCGGAATGCCGATCAGTTCGATGTCGGCGAACATCGCGCCGGGGCGCAGGCCGCGATCGTCCAACACCGCCTCGATACCTGATGCGATGAGTTCGGCGTACAGCGCCTCGGCCGTTTCCGTGACCTTCGCATCGTTCTTCGGATTGATCACGCACACCGCGACGCGCCATGGCGACACGGCCTCCGGCCAGACGATGCCGGCTTCGTCATGGCACTGCTCGATGATCGCGCCGACGATGCGGCTGACGCCGATGCCGTAGCAGCCGGCGGTCGGGATCAGTTCCTTGCCGGCCTCGTCGAGCACGCTGACGCCCATGGCTTTTGTATACAAAGGCCCATTCTGGAAAATGTGCCCGACTTCGATGCCGCGCATGAGCTTGAGCGTGCCGTGGCCGTCGGGGCTCGGATCGCCGTCGACGACGTTGCGCAGGTCGGCGCTCTCCGGCTCGGCCGTGTCGCGGCCCCAGTTCACGCCGGTCAGGTGAAAGCCTGCCTCGTTAGCGCCGGCCACGAAATCGGCCAGTACCGCGGCGGCATGATCGGCAACGACCGGCACCTTGTTGCCGGTCGGGCCGAGGAAGCCCGGCTCGCAGCCGAATGCCTCGCGGATTTCCGCGTCGTTCGCCAGCGTCATCGGCGCGGCGATGCGCGATTGCTTGCCGGCCTTGACCGCGTTCAGCGCGTGATCGCCACGCAGCGCAACGGCGACGAGGCCGCCCTCGCGGCCCTTGACGACGATCAGCTTGACCGTCGTTGCAAGCGGAATCTTCAGCAGCGCAGCGACGTCTTCGCAGGTCTTCTGCGTCGGCGTGGTGACCTTCTGCATCGGCGCGTTCGCCGCGGGCCGCGCGACCTGCGGTTTGGTCTCGGCTACCTCGAGATTCGCCGCGTAGTCGGACGAATCCGAGACCGCCAGCGCATCCTCGCCGGACTGTGCGAGCACGTGGAATTCTTCGCTGCGATCGCCGCCG
>DASRTK010000500.1:0-49454 GCA_035655975.1 Rudaea sp. | reverse complement strand
GTAGCAATAGCCGCCATAGGTCGAATGGCCGGCATGATGGCCGGGCGGGCGGCAAAGCGCAAAGGTGCTGCGCTCGCCTTCGGCCACGAGCGCAGCCGCTGTCAGCGCCGATTGCGCCGAAGCCAGCACCGCATCCCAGGTGCCCTCCACGATCGGTGTCCCGGCGTCGAACGCGTAGTAACCCATCCTGCCGTTGATACCCGCGGGAATTCGGTCGCGACGAAGTCCGCGCGCGGGAAAGCCGCTTGGCAACATGCTGCCGGACATGCCGGCCGCGCGCCATTGCGCATAAGCGTTGCGCAGGAACTCGACGAACCGCGCGTCATGCACGCGGAGCAGCGCTTGCGGCGCGAATTCACGCGGCTCTTCGACCGACATCCCGGCGCGCTCGAGCGCACGCAGGATGTACGCAACGCGCGCCGGCATCTCGAAGGACGGAACCAGCTCACCGCGATGCAGTTCGATGCCGCCATCGTGGCGGGCGTGCAGAGGAGAATGAACGACGCGCATCGGCAAATTGCTCAGGAAAGGAGGCTTAAGCCATCGTGCCTCACGCGCGCAGGTGCTTGTTGAAAAACTCGATCGTCCGTTTCCAGGCGAGCTTGGCGGCTGCTTCGTCGTAGCGTGGCGTGGTGTCGTTGTTGAAGCCGTGTTCGACATCCGGATAAATGTATACCTGATACTTGACTCCCGCCGCTTTCAGGGCCTGCTCGTATGCCGGCCAGCCTGAATTGACGCGTTCGTCTTTCCCCGCGTACTGCAGCAGGAGCGGCGCCTTGATCTTCGCCGCATCGTCGGCCGCGGGCTGGGCTCCATAGAAAGGAACCGCTGCCGCGAGATCCGGAACGCGCGTCGCCAGGAAGTTGGCGATGCCGCCGCCGTAACAGAAACCGACCACGCCGACCTTGCCATTGCCCTCGGGCAGGTGTTTCAGATAATCCTCCGCCGCGACGAAATCCTCTCGCGTCTTGGCCTGATCCAGTTTGCCGAACAGTTCGCGCGCCTTGTCTTCGTCGCCCGGATAACCGCCAAGAGGAAACAATGCATCCGGAGCGAACGCGATGAAATTGTCGAGCGCCACTCGCCGCGCGATGTCCTCGATATGCGGATTGAGGCCGCGATTTTCGTGCACCACGAGTACTGTCGGCAGCTTGCCCTTCGCTTTGGCCGGCTGCGCCACATAGCCGCGCAACTTGCCGTAGCCATTCGGCGATGGAAGTTCCACATAACGCGTCTTGATCCGCGGATCGTCGTCCGCGACTTGCCGAGCCTCGGCAAAGCGTGGACTCAACGCCGTCAGCAGCGCTTCGCCGGTAACGCCGATTGCGGCGAACTGCGCGGCCTTCTGCAGGAAGTCGCGTCGCGACAACAGGCCATGCACATACTGATCGAACAGCTTCAGGGCTTGCGGATGAAAATCCTTGGCGGTTTTGCGAGTCATCGGCAGTTCCTCATTCGTGTCCGAAAGAAAGCAAACGGTATCGCTTCGGGGAAGTACAGAGAAGGCAATTCGAAGACCAGTCGACAGAATCCGCCCGACGGGAAGCATACTGTCACCAACTCCCGTCTGATTTTTCCCGACGCGGTGCAGATTTTCAAAAATTAACGCCCGCGGCATCTCACACCCGCCTTGACCTAACCCTTTCGCCGCAGAGCCTGGTTGACCACCTTGCGGATCAGGCTGGGATAGCTGATGCCGGCCTTCAGCGCCGACTGCGCCAACTCGTCGTCCTTCGCAATGCACGGATTGACGTTGGGTTCGACGACGTAGACCTGCCCGGATGCCGTCACCCGCAGATCGAAGCGCGCGTAGCTGCGCAAATTGAGCGCGCGATAGGCGCGCTTGCAGACATCGTCGATGTGCGCTTGCAGGTCGGGTTCAAGCGTCTTCGCGAAATGGTTCTTGATGCCCCAGCGCTTGCGATAGGTGTCGTCCCACTTGGCCTTGTAGGTTGCGATGCGGGGTTCGTCTTCGTCCATCTGGCCGAAGGTCATCTCGCGCGCAGGCAATATCCGCAGCGCGCGATCGCCGATGATGCTGACGTACAGTTCGCGCCCGTCGATATACTCCTCGGCAATCGCGTCGAGATTCATGCGTTCATGGATCATCTTCACGCGGGCAAGGAAGCCTGCTTCGTCGTCGACGATCGACGCCTGCGAAATGCCGCGCGAGGCTTCCTCGGTCAACGGCTTGATGATGCACGGCAGCTTCAGGGTTTTCGGAAGCCAAACCTTGTGGCCGCGGTAGAACGCATGAAATCGCGGCACACGCACGCGGTGGAAGCGCAGGATCTTCTTGCACAGTCCCTTGTCGTTGCACAGGAACAACGCGCTCGAACTGGCACCCGTGCAGGGGATTGCGAGCAACTCCATCGTCGCGAGGATGTTCTTGTCCCAATGCGTGACATTCTTGAACGTGTCGCAGAGGTTGAAGATCACATCCGGGTTGACGTCGCGAACCGCGTCGAGCAGCGGACGCACGTCATCGAACAGGCTGAGACGGTGCACCTCATAACCGCATTCGAGCAGCGCCCGGTAGACATCGTTCTCGGTATAACTGCCGTCCGGATCGGCGAATTCCTCGGCGAAGTCGTAGTCGGGCTTCACCGCACGCGGGAAGTCGAAGACCATCAGCACACGCGTGGCCATAGCTAGAGCTCCCCTCTCAGGCGGGTCGTGTAGCGATAGTTCATCATCAGCGTCGTCAGATACGTCGCCAGCTGCAACACGGCAACCGTGTCCGGATCCTCTGTGACCAGGCGCAGCGCGCGGGTGCGCTGCAGTACTGCCTTGTACACCTCGTTGACCATGAAGCGACGCTCGCCGGTCCAGTTCGACACGGTGGTCAGCAGCGACTTGCGGTGTGACTGCAGCAACTTCGCGACCGGACGCCGCTTCTCGCCCTTGGCCTCGCCCTCGCTGAACATGCGTCGCAGGTTGGCATCGTGGAATTCCGGGAAGTCCTCGGCCTCGGTGATCCGGCGCTTCTGATAGTAGCGCTTGAGCGTGCTGCGAATCGCCGCGATCTTCCACAACCGGCGGCCGGTGGCGCGCAGCGGCGGCTTGCCGGCGATGCTTGCCATAAGCTTGTCGACGAACAGCAACTTTTCGAGCGCCTTCCAGCCGGCGTATTTGCCGCGCCAGTCCAGGCCCGGGGTCAACCAGACTGCGAAGGTCTCCACGAAGTCTTCGTCCGGGTGGTATTGCGCGTAATAGTAGTCGAGATGGCGAACGAAGCTTTTGCTGTAGGGACGGAATCGATACGTGTCTCCGTAGGTCTCTGACGGATGTCCGAATACACGCTGCCAGCTGCGTTTGCGATTGAGGCCATAGGCATAAGTGAGCGCGTGCCCGGCCTCGTGGCGCAGCAGCTTCATGCACCAGTCGTGCGTATCGCCTTCTGCCTCGAGCAGCATCTTCTTCTGCAGCTTGATCAGCCGCGGATGGGCCAGATAGAACGGGACGCCGATGACCGGCTCGTTCTCCGGCGTCAGCCATTCGTCGGCAAGATAACAGCCCGGCTGGAACGCGATATTTTTTGCCTTGAGTTCATCGTGCAGCTGAGCGATGCACGCCTCCAGCCATGTGCCTTCGATCCGCACCGGCAGTTCCGACAGACGCAGGCCGAGCAGTTCCTCTTCGGGAATCGTCGCCAGATCGATCGCCGGCTTCGCGGCCGGTTCGATCCGATCGTTGGCAGCATCCTGTTCGATGGGCATTTCGCTTCATCCTCCACTAAGGGGCGGCCTCTGGCAGCCGGGGCGCTGGTGGGCGGAGCACTCCTGCCTGACAACATACCCTGTTTTCCCGCTTGTTTTACCAAGAAACGGCATTGGATTTCCCACCCGCTCTCCGAGGACGTTACAGGCCGATGACAACTGCTGCTCAATCAGGCCCTTGGTAGATGGCCCTAGGTCCAATTGCGGGAGCGTGCTCGCAGCAGGAGCATGCTGAGCAAGGGGCACAAGTGGAGAGAAATCATGAAGCGAAAATCTAGAGTGGGGATTCTTCTTGGAGTTCTCGGTTGCCTCATCGCGTTGCCATTGCTTGCCGTCGAGATCATCACGAAGGACGATATCGTCAACAACGTGGTCAAGAAGGAACAACTGGTCAAGGTTGCGGACAACGCAATCCTCTTCCTCGACACGTCGTCCTCGACGAACGACGATTACGCGGGCACGGGCAAATCCATCATCCAGGTTATGAAAGCCGAGCTGAAGAACCGGATTGCCGGCTTCCCGGACCTCGGGCATAACGTCGGCATCTACACCTATACGGGCTGGAAGGAAAACCTGCCTGTGCAACTGTTCAACCGCGAAAAGGTCTCGGCGGCGCTCGATACTATCCCGGACAAAGGCGGCGGACCGACGCCTCTCAAGAGCGGGCTGCAGAAACTCGACCCTGTCCTCCAGTCGTTGAAGGGCCGGACGGCGGTCTTCGTGTTCTGGGACGGTGAATACACGGGAGCAGATCCGATCGCCACGGCAAAGGCATTGGCCAAGAAGTACGACGCCTGCTTCTACGTGATCAGCAGCGCAAAGCCGCAAAGGGAAACCGAGATGATGCATAACGTCCCGGCCCTCAACAACTGCTCTCGCGTGATTCCGCTCGCCGATTTCTTCAACCATCCCGAATACACGACCGGGGCACTGTTCGAGGTGAAGGCTACGGAACATGTGGTCACGACCACCACCACTAAGATCACCGGGCTCAAGGTGGACCATATGAACTTCACGTTCAATGGGACCGAGCTTGCCGACAAGGACAAGGGCGAGTTGGACCAGGTGGCCGGGTTCATGAAGGACCATCCCAAGTCCTATGCCGTCATCGCCGGGTATACCGATGACGCCGGAACCAAGGACTACAACGAGGGCCTCTCCAAGAAACGCGCCGAGATGGTCTCAGGTTACCTGAAGGGAAAAGGCATCGAGAGCTCCCGGATCGTCGTTTTCTGGTACGGGCTCACTAACCCGATCGTGCCGAACGACTCCCCCGAAAACCGGGCGAAGAACCGGCGCGTCGAGATCAACGTGGGACTTGGAGAATAGCCGCACGCCTGGGCAAGCAGAGGTCGCAACAGCTGCCCGACGAACGACAGCAGCGGTTCGAGAAACCCCGCCGAGTGCGGGGTTTCTTTTTGGCGGCCAGCGGTAGCGATTTGCCAGTAAACACCGTTGTGCGATTCTCGAAGAGTGGTGCGACATTGCGCGCCCTCGACCTATTGGACCAAGGCCCAATCGCGCATCGCGTCGAGAGGCGTAGGCTCACTGTTGCAGTCTTGCGGACACGGGCCCGCGCTTCGGAGAAGAAAAATGAAGTCGAAAATGTGGAACGGGATTCTAGTAGGGGTTCTCGGCGTTCTCGTCGCGTCGCCTTTGCTTGGCGTCGAGATCATCACCAAGGACGATATCGTCAACAATGTCGTAAAGAAGGAGCAACTGATCAAGGTTGCCGACAACGCAATCTTCCTTCTCGACACATCGTCCTCGATGAACGACGAATTCAGGGGCACGAAGGAAACCAATATCCAGGCTGTGGCAAGGGTCGTCAACGGGAGGAACAGCTACTTTCCGGAGATCGGGCACCAGATGGGCATCTTCACCTATACACCGTGGGAGGTCATCTATCCGGTGCAGGTTTACAACCGTGCCAACGTCGCCGCGGCCCTGCAGAAGGTCCCGGTAAAGGGCAAGGGACCGACCCCTCTGAAGTCCGCTTTGATGAAGCTCGAGGACGTCGTCAAGCCTCTGAAGGGAAGGACGGCCGTGTTCCTGTTCTATGACGGCGAATACACCGGCGACCCGCCGGGCGGAATTGCCCGGAACATCGTGAAGAACTACGACGTCTGCTTCTACATCATCAGCACCGCAAAGCCGGAGCGCGAACCCAGTCTGAACCAGGAGATCGCGTCGCTCAACTCGTGCTCGCGCGTGATTCCGCTTGCCACCTTCATCGACCACCCCGAGTACACGACCGGTGCGCTGTTCGACGTGAAGGTTACGGAACATGTGGTCACGACCACCCAGACCAAGATTATCGGGCTCAAGGCGGACCACTTGAACTTCACGTTCAATGGAACCGAGCTCGCCGACAAGGACAAGGCCGAACTGGACCAGGTAGCGACGTTCATGAAGGCGCATCCCAAGTCCTATGCCGTCATCGCCGGCTATACCGACGACGCCGGAACCAAGGACTACAACGAGGGCCTGTCTCGCAAACGCGCCGACATGGTCGCGGGCTACCTCAAGGAAAAGCAAGGTATCGACAGCGTCCGGCTCGTGGTTCTGTGGTACGGGCTCACCAATCCGGTCGTGCCCAACGACACGCCTGAAAACCGGGCGAAGAACAGGCGCGTCGAGGTCAACGTGGGACTTGGGGAATAATCGCCCGCCAAATCAGGCAGACTCACAACAACAACTCGCAACCGAAGGGGGCCAGGTCAACCTGGCCCCTTTTTGTTCGTATCGGAAATGGGCCGCCCGCGCTTCCCCGGAAAATCGGGTGTGTCCACCTGCTGCAGTAGCATTCGCCAAATCAAGTACCAATTCCATACTCGCAGGCGACCGGGACTGTAGTCGCCCGTCGACGCTGCATCCGCAGGTGAACAGGCGTTCTCATACAATAGCCCTGTCGAGGTAGCCTGACGCCGGCGTTTTTCCTGATTCCGACACTGGCTCGGTCCGCCTTCCTCCTCAGTGGGTCGAATGAATACCGATGCCGCGCTGCCGCCTGCCATGACCATCGATACCGAACCGCCTTGGCAGTCGGCCGAGGCTATCCTGCACGCCGCGGCCGCACGGCGCGTCGCGATGCGCAGACGCATCGTTCGAATCGTCGCGTTCGGCGCCGTGTTGATTGCGCTTGCGCTGCTCTGGCTCGACACTCCCCTGCACGAGTGGGCCGACGTGCCGCGCCTCGTCGCCGCCGCGCACCAACTCGGCGACAGCCCGCTCGCGCCGCTCGCCGTCCTTGCCGCGTTCGTTGCCGGCGGACTCGTGGTCGCGCCGGTCAACATCCTGATTGGCGCGACGATGGTCGTTTTCGGACCACTGGCCGGCATCTGTTACGCGTTGCTCGGCTCGCTTCTGAACGCCTGGGTGCTATACGAGATTGGCCGCCTGTTGCCCGCGGCGAGATTGCGCGCCCGCCTCGACCGGCCGTTGCGCCTGCTGACCGGGCGCATGTCACATCAGGGTATTCTTGCGATCATGCTGATCCGCATCGTCCCGGTCGCGCCCTACAGTGTTGTCAACGTGATCGCAGGCGCGGCGCACGTCGCGCGTGTTCCGTACTTGATCGGTACGGGACTCGGGATGCTGCCCGGCATCGTTCTCAATGCGCTGCTGATCGATCGCCTGATCGCCGCCCTTGTGCACCCCGGTCCGTGGACCTGGGCTCTGCTGGCGCTCGTCGGCGCCGCCATAGCAGGCATCGCCTTCGCCGTCCACCGGCGCCTGCGCCGTGCCGGTGCGGACGCGTAATCCCGACTGCATGCGCAACAGCATTGTCATCGTTTCATACAACACGCACGGGGGCGTCGGCATGGACCGGCGCTTCGCGCCGGACCGCATCGCGCGCGTGCTCGCCGAAATCGGCGCCGACATCATCGCCTTGCAGGAACTCGAACTGCGTGCGAACGGCTTCGACATGCTCGCCTACCTGCAGCGCGAAACCGGCTTCCACTCGATAGCCGGACCGACGATCCGCAGCACCGATCGTGACTTCGGCAATGGTCTGCTTTCGCGCTTTCCAATCGTCTCGGTCGCCCAGGTCACGCTCGATGTGGCTCGCCGCGAGCCGCGTGGTGCGATCGACGCGCTGGTCGACTGCGGGGGCGCGCCGCTGCGCGTGATCGCTACACATCTCGGCCTGCGCCCTTCCGAACGCCGGGATCAGGTAAAGCGGCTACTCGACACCGTTCGCGCAGGGCCTTCGCTGCCGACGGTGCTTCTCGGCGATCTGAACGAATGGCTCCTGCGAGGCCGTCCGCTGCGCTGGCTGCACGAGCACTTCGGCGAATCGCCGGCGCATGCGACGTTCCCGTCGCCGCTGCCGCTGCTGGCGCTCGACCGCATCTGGTCCTCGCCGGCGTCGCTGTTGCGGCGCGTGCGCGTGCATCGCAGCCGGCTCGCGCGGCGCGCATCCGATCATCTGCCGCTGGTCGCCAGACTTGGGTGGGACCCGGACTGAATCAACGAGGACGCCAGTTCGAGCGTTGCGCGTCGATCCGCCCACCGCATCGCCGCCGCAAATACCGAGACACTGGACTCGGCACTCTGATTCCGCCTTGTTGCGAACCGCCCGCCCCAGCGTCGCAAAACCACGCCAAGGTTCGTTTCACGGATTAGGCACCGCGCCTGTGGGCGTTGTGCCTCGCGCGGCGTCAGCGCGCGACGCCACTCCTGGAGCTACCGTGACAAACACCGGACTCGTCATCCGCAACGCAGCGCACCATGACGTTGCCGATCTCGTCGAAATGGCCGCGGAAGCGTTTCGGGACACATACTGCGAGATTGTCGACCCTCAGGACATGGAAGACTACGTCACGACGGCGCTGACATCGGACTATTTCCTGCCACACGTCGACGATCCATCCTCCAGTCTGTTGCTCGCGATAGCCGGGGCACAGCTCGTCGGGTACGCGCTCGTGACGCGATCGGTACCGCCTCCCTGCGTGAACAGATTTTCGCCGGTCGAGCTTGCGCGCATCTATCTGCGTCGTGAAGTGATCGGCAAGGGCTACGGCGCCTCACTCATGCGTGCAGTCCAGGCCGAAGCCCGCAGGCTGCGAGCGGATGGTATCTGGCTCGGCGTCTATGATCGAAACCTGCGCGCGCGCGCGTTCTACCAAAGGTGGGGCTTCATCGATGTCGGCATCCAGCAATTCCTATTGGGTGACAAGATCTATGCTGATCCGATCATGTGTGCTCCAGTCCCGTGACACCCGACCCTGCAGGACAAGTTGGCATGATCGATAGTCCCGGCCAAGCGACGAGCAGACCACGATCACGTTCATGACGATGGGCACAGCGCAAGCTGCAGCAGCGGCCTGAGTGCGTCCGCGCCGTCGCGCGCGGAACGCTCCGAGAAGTGGCGTGTGGTCAGAGGGGCTGGTCTGGCTACCAGGATAAGAAAAAGCGCACTCTGACCCTGTATCGTTGAAGAAGGGCCTGTCCAGGAAGTAGCGGGTACATTTTCAGGCGCTGAGTCGCGCCTGCGTACTACTCGCGTCACGCCTCCTTGCCTACACTGCGTACATGAAGCCGATATTCTCCAGAGCACTCCGCACCTGGGTGCTGCGTGCGTTTCCGCGCGATCCGGGCGGAATCGACTACGAACGGCCGCCTGGCGACACGGGCCTGTTCGGGCCCGACAGCGCGACCTGGCAGATTCACGCCGACTTTGCCGGCATGCTCAGCGGCGGGCTGTGCGCGCTGATGCTGCAGACACTGCATCCGGCCGCGCTCGCCGGCGTCTGGGATCACTCCAATTTCCGCGACGATCTCGTCGGCCGCCTGCGCCGCACGACAAACTTCGTCGCCGGCACGACCTACGCCGGCACCGACGTGGCGCATGAACTGATCGCGCGCGTGCGCCGCATTCATGCAGGGGTGCACGGCGTCACCGAGAGCGGAGAACCCTACGATGCCGAAGATCCGCAACTGCTGACTTGGGTGCACGTGACCGAGGCGTTCGGCTTCCTCGAAGGTTACCGCCGCGCATACGGTCCCGTGCCGCGCGCGGACGCCGATCGCTACTTCGACGAGACGCGGCGCATCGCCGAGGCACTCGGCGCACGCGACGTGCCGCGCAGTGAAGACGACGTCGGCGCGTACTTCACGGCCGTGCAGCCGCGGCTCGCATTCACCGAGCGTTCGCGCACGGTGCTGCAGATCCTGCAGCAGATTCGATTGCCGGTGCCGCTGCCGGGTCTGTCGCGCGACGTGTTCCTCGGCGCCGGCACGGCGCTGCTGCCAGGATGGGCGATCCATCGCCTGCAACCCAGCCGCACGCAGCGCCTGCGCGCACGCACGGCATCGGCCACGCTGCGCATGCTCGCGCCGCTGTTCCGCGCGGCCTTGAGGGACGGCCCGGCGCAGCGCGCTTGCCGCCGCGTCGGAAAGGACGCGTCGTGGGTGCGACGGCCGTTTATCCAGGAAGGCGCTCGGGCTGCGAAGGCGCAGACTTAGGCCGGAATCAGGGGTCAGCGGAATCAGGGGTCAGAGCACACTTTCTGGCACTGCGTTGCGCTTTGTCGCAGGGGAAATCGTACTGGGGCAACGCTGTTTTCTCTGGTTCGCTCAGAGAAATGCTGACCCGCTTTCCCGGCGCGCCATTCCGACCGCGTTATCTTTTTTGCTGCCTCGCCGGTTAAAGTTGGCGCACTGCCAACAGGACATCCCATGCGCTCAGTCTTCAGCGAGCTGAAACGCCGCCACGTCTACCGCACAGCCGCGTTTTATGCGGCGGCGGCCTGGCTGCTCGTCCAGGTCGCCACGCAGGTGGCGCCGTATTTCGATATGCCGACATGGTCGGTGCGCCTGGTCATCGTCGCTTGCGTCGCCGGCTTTCCAATCGCGGTATTGCTGTCCTGGTTCTACGAGTGGTCCCCCTCCACGGGGTGGCGGCGCGAACTCGAAGGCGATGGCGCGACCGCGCCGGCAACGACATGGCCCGGCGATGTGGCCGATGCGGCGCCGCCGTCCGATCAGTCGATCGCCGTGCTGGCGTTCGCCGACATGAGCCAGGGCAAGGACCAGGAATACTTTTCCGACGGCCTGGCCGAGGAACTGCTGAACCTGCTCGCGCAATTGCCGCAACTGCGCGTCATCGCGCGCACGTCGTCCTTCGCGTTCAAGGGCAAGGACGTCGATGTCGCCACGATCGGGCGCGCGTTGCACGTCGCGAACATTCTGGAAGGCAGCGTGCGCAAGAGCGGCAACATGCTGCGCATCACCGCACAGTTGGTCCGGGCCGTGGACCGGTCGCAGCTGTGGTCGCAGACCTACAATCGCGAACTCACCGACGTGTTCGCCGTGCAGGACGAAATCGCCCAGGCCGTGGTCGCGGCCCTGAAGGTCAAGCTGCTGCCGCAGCAGCAACTGACCAACCCGCATCGAACTGCCGACACGAAGGCGCACGACCAGTACCTGCTCGGAAAGGCTGCTCTTCGGCGCGGGCGCAACGAGGGCTACCGCGATGCCGTCGCCGCATTCCGGCGGGCAATCGAAATCGATCCGGGCTATGCCGCGGCCCATGCTGCCCTCGGCCATGCGCTGGACTCGTCGGCAGACTTCGTCCAGGACAGCGAGCAGCGTGAAGCGTTGCAGATGGACGCGCTGACGTCGGCCGAGCGCGCGATCGCGCTGGCGCCGGATCTGTCCGACGGCTATGCCGCGCGTGGGCGGCTGCGTTGCCGCACGCTGTGGAACTGGTCCGGCGCACTGGCCGACCTAAGCCGCGCCCTGGAGCTCGATCCGTCGTCGAGCGACGTACGGCTGCAATATGTGTACGTACTGTTTTGCCTGAACCGCCCTGAAGTGGTTTCGATCACGCGGAAAGTCGTCGAAGACGATCCGCTGTCCTGGCTCGGCTGGTTTTACTACGGCGGACTGCTTCGCAATTTCGGCACGCTGTCCGGCGATGCCGCAACGTTGGCCGAAGCGCGCGCCGCGTTGAAACGCGCGCTCGAACTGAATCCGGATGCCAGCTTCATCCGCTACGTATCCGGCGGACAGGATCTTCTCGAAGGCAACCCCGCGGCAGCGCTGGCGGTCTACCAGCAGGCCGGGGTGGGTTTTCGCGAGGCGGGTATCGCCATGGCCGAACATTCACTCGGCCACGAACAGCAATCGAACGAAGCACTGAGCGAACTCGAGGCGAAATACGCCAACGGCTTTTCGACGCAGATTGCCGAAGCGCGCGCTTGGCGCGGCGAACACGATGCCGCGTTCGCAGCGCTCGACCGTGCCTGCACGCAAAGCGACGCGGGTCTTTCCCGTGTGCTCACCGATCCGTTTCTGCGCCCCCTGCACACCGACCCGCGCTGGGCGGCCCTGCTCGAGCGATTGGCATTCACCCAGGCCTGAGCGGAAATCCGCCAATGCACGTTCGGGAAAGCCTCAAGCAGTCGGACAGCCGGTGACGCGCGAGGAGAACGTCAGGTTCATGACTTTCCAGACATCGTTTTCGCGGACCAGGTCGAAATGATCGAATCCGCAATTGCTGACCTTGCCGCCGATGCGGACGACGAACGGCGCCCACACCATCGCGATATCGCCATCGATATGTATCAGCGGATCGGAGATACGCTCCTGAAAGCCAGCATCGGGCTTGATGCGCCCGGCAAACACGGTCCAAGACTGCTGCCGGAGGTTCGATGCGCCGTCTCCGCGCAGTGGCGGCGGCGGCCTGTCGGTACCGCTCAAGCTTTCGCTTTCTTCGAACGTTTCGCCTTGCTCGTGCCGTTGAGCGCGACCGCCTCGCGAACCAGCGTCTTGAAAGCGGATTCATCGACATCTTCGCCTTCATGGATGTCGATCGCGCGGCGGACGTTTCCTTCGAGACTGGAATTGAACAGTCGGGCCGGGTCTTTCAGCGACGCGCCCTTGGCAAACGTCAACTTCACGTGGCTCTTGTAGGATTCGCCTGTGCAGATGATGCCGTCGTGCGACCAGATCGGCGTGCCCATCCACTTCCATTCCTCGACGACTTCGGGGTCTGCTTGCTTGA
Source organism: Rudaea sp. (assembly GCA_035655975.1). Lineage (GTDB taxonomy): Bacteria > Pseudomonadota > Gammaproteobacteria > Xanthomonadales > Rhodanobacteraceae > Rudaea. The sequence continues at coordinate 36,722 of DASRTK010000500.1, read as the reverse complement.
TCAGCTTGCGCATTCTGGCCAAGGTCCTGCCGCGCCAGTCTCCGAGATCGGCGATTCTCTTCGAGATCAGCTCCGATGCCGACTGGCCCGGGCTCACGTCGGGCTTTTTCATGTTTTCCTCGAGCTGCGCCAATTGGCGAGGTATGGCAGCGCGAATAAATACAGACCGCTGAACAGGAGCAAGGCGAGCGGAAGCAGCGGCGAGTAGGTCACCCATGGCGGCGGCGTCCCTCTGGCCAGCACGATGAAGTTGGCAATGACGGTCAGCGTAAAAGCGATGGCCACCCAGCGGTGAATCTGCCGGATCCAGGTATTCCAGTTCACTTGGACCTCCTTTACTGACGAGCTGACGACTCTCTAGACGCCTTGGGCGGCCAGTCGGGTGCCTCGACCCCGAATTGCGCCGCGTACTCGGCATTCAGCCGGGCCCAACCGACTTTCATCGCAGCGCCGGCAACGAAACGGCCGATCGGACGGCCGCCCAGGAGGTAATCCAGGACATCCAGACAAATGTGCCATCCGGCCGCACCCATCGAAATGAAGCGGCGATCGATGTTATGCCATAGCGTCAGGCGCGTACCGCCACCCGAAGGTTCCAATTCCCACCGGAGCTCCTGGGAGCCCCAGTTGTACTCGAGCACGTTCGGAGGGTCGGCGCGCGTCACCGTTGTTTCGGAGACCTGCAACCTCGGCGCTCCCACCGCGGTGAGACTCACCGTATTTCCGGTCGTGCCCAGGTTTCCATCCGCATCGAAAGGAGCCCATTCGCTCAAACTGGCAGGATCGGTCAACGCTCTCCATACTTTCTCCGGTGGATGGCGCAGTTCGCGGACGAGAATGAGTGTCCATTTTTCTCCGTCCTTTACTACCCGGGCTCCTCTGGCAGGACCCGCTGTGTATTCGTGCCCGGTCATCGTTTCCTCCTTGCTTTTCCTTTCTTCGGTGTCGGTGGATCCATCCGGTCGAGGTGGCGTTCGAGCGCATCGACGTGTGCCGACCAGAAGCGCCGGAACGGAGCGAGCCAGGCGTCCACCTCCATCAGTGGCTGCGGATTGATCCGGTACAGGCGCCGCTGCGCGTCGACGCGCGACTCGACGAATCCGGCCTCTCGAAGCACTCGCAGGTGCTTCGAAACCGAAGGCTGCGTGAGATTCAACCTGTCCTCGAGATCGCCCACGGATCGCTCGCAGGATGCGAGCAGACTCAGGATGGCGCGGCGGCTCGGCTCGGCGATGATGGCGAACGTTGATTCCATAGTGCTTATATACTCCAAACGGTATATTCGTGTCAAGCCAACCGCGCCCGTGCTTCAGGCCGCCACCCTTCTTCACGTTTCATTGACCTTTGAACCCGGGCCATGCGAAAGAATTCGACTGAGCAATTCTTTGGCTTGGTTTTTTCCCGAGAGCATGCGCCGATCCACTGGACTAGGGACATGCGCTGGAAAAACCTTGCAAACTGAATTGGAACTGTCATCGGCAGCGATGACAATCGACCTCGAACCCTCGGACCAGGAACTGACGAATGGAACTGAACATGTCTGCGCGCACCAGCGCGCACGGGAGCATATGTTTTCCGAAGAATCGCTTCGCCGCATTCATGAAAGCCGCATTCGCATGCGCCATGTTGGCCATCGCGGCGCTGGCGCCACAGGCGGCGCCGGCTGCGAGTTCGACGATCGTCGTCAGCCAGATCTACGGCGCGGGCGGCAACAGCGGCGCGACCTGGCAGAATGACTACATCGAATTGTTCAACCTCTCGGGCTCGCCGGTCAGCGTGAGCGGTTGGTCGGTGCAGTATGCGAGCGCGGGCGGCTCGGGCAACTTCAGTGCAGTGGCGCTGTCCGGGTCTATCCCGGCGGGCGGCTACTATCTCGTCAAGCTCGCTGGCGGCGCCGCCGGCGCGGTGCTGCCGGCCGCTGACGCGAGCGGATCGATCAACATGTCGGGCAGCGCAGGCAAGGTCATCGTTGCCAACGTGTCAACGGGCCTGGCCTGCAACGGCGGCAGCACGCCGTGCAGCGCCGCGCAGCTTGCGCAGATCGTCGACCTCGTCGGCTACGGAACCGGAACGGGCGGCGCGAACTTCTTCGAAGGCAGCGCCGCTGCGCCGACCATCAGCGCGACGATCGCCGACTTTCGCGCGGCCAACGGCTGCACCGACACGGACAACAACAGTGCCGACTTCGCCACCGCGGTGCCTGCGCCGCGCAACAGCGCCTCCCCGGTCAACGCGTGCGGCGTCGTATCGCCGACACCGCCGAGCGGCACCGGTGCGGCCAATCCTGCGAGCGTCAGCGCCGGCGGCACGACCCTGCTGACAGTCGCGACGACACAAGGCACGAATCCGTCGAGCGCGATTTCGTCCGTCGTAACCGATCTGTCGGCCATCGGCGGGTCTTCGACGCAGGCGTTTTTCGACGACGGCAGCAACGGCGACGCAACGGCTGGCGACGGCGTCTACTCGTTTGGCGCGACGGTCGCCGCGGGTACCGCGAGCGGCGCGAAATCACTGCCGGTTACGATCACCGACGCGCTCGCACGCACCGGTTCGACTTCGATTGCGTTGTCGGTCAGTCTGCCGCCGCTGCCGATCATGCAGATACAAGGGCACGGCGCAGCGTCGCCGTACGCGGGTCCGAATGGCACGCTCGGCGCGCTGGTGACTACACCCGATGCGGCCCACACGAACATCGTTACCGCGGTTGCAAAAAATGGGTTCTACATGCAGGACTCGGCCGGCGATGGCGACGTTACGACGTCCGACGCCGTTTTCGTCTTCACGAGCAGCGCTCCATCCGCGCACGTCGGCGACGCCGTGTCGGTCTCCGGCCAGGTTCAGGAATTCAATGGCGCGACTGAAATCACGAACAAGCCAGTCGTGACCGTACTAAGCACGGGCAACCCGGTGCCGGCACCTTACCTGTTCGACCTCAATGCACCGACCGCAGATCCGACCACGGGCATCTGCCTCGCCGATGGCTCGACGGTCGATCCGCCAGCCGACGGCTATCAGGCGAGCAACTTCGCCTGCCTCGACGGCATGCTCGTCGCGATCGATGACGGCGTGGTCACCGGCGCGACGTTCGCGAGCGGCGCCGACGGCGTCCATGCGGGAACTCCATCCGGGTTCTACGCAACGCTCGGCAGCGAGCCGCGGCCGTTCCGTGAAACCGGAGTGATCTATCCGGGTCTCGGCGTTGCCACGATTCCGACCTGGAGCGGTGCGCCGCAAATCATCGAAGTCTTCTATTCGGGACTCGGCTTCAGTCCGGCCGGCCACATCTACGACGCCGGCCAGCACTTCTCGATCAGCGGCGTGATCCAGAATTTCAAGGGCACGTACGAGATCTATCCGCTCAGCCTCGACGCAATCGGAACGGCGCCGCCCTACCCGGTCCCGGTCGCGGACTCGGTCAACGGCACGCTGACGATCGGCACGCAGAACATGCTGCACTTCTTCAACAACGTCGCCGACGGCGCCGATACGAGCCAGTACACCGACAACTGTGCCGGCACCGGTGCGAGCGACTCGTGCCCGACCGCCGCGCAGTACCAGACGCGCCTGGCGAAGATGTCGAAGCAGATCCGCGAGGTGCTCAAGGCGCCGGTCGCTCTCGGCGTCGAGGAAGTCGAGAACTATGGCGTATTGAGCGATCTGGCGAACCGCGTCCTGGCCGACGGCGGTCCGCATTACCAGCCGTACACGATTCCCGGAAACGATCCCGGCGGCATCAACCTCGGCGTGCTCGTGCGCAGCGACGTCATCGTCAATTCGGTCACGCAACTGTTCAAGGGTTCGATGACCAACAGTTGCAGCAGCAATCCGCCATGTCTGCTGAACGACCGGCCGCCGCTGTTGCTCGATGCGATCTACAACGGCTATCGCTTCAACCTGCTCGTGATCTACGATCGTTCGCTGATCAACCTCGGCGTGCTCGACTACGTCGGCACGAAGCGCACCGAGCAGGCCGTGCAGGTCGCCTCGGTCGCGCGCGCGCTGCAGAGCGGCGGCACGCTCATCGGCGCCGGCAATGCGCGACAGGACGCGAGCGGCTTCGTGACGACCGGCGCATTCGACATCGTCGGCAATCCGTCGCTGCCACTGGTCGTCGTCGGCGATTTCAATGCCTACGAGTTCACCGACGGCTACGTCGACGTCACCGGCATGATTTCCGGCACGGCGGTCCAGGCCGAGAACCTGTATTGGGATCAGTCCGGCACGTACGTCGCGCCGGCGCCACCGCTGTTCGACAGCGGCAGCGCGGCGAATCCCGCCGATCACTACTCATACAACTTCGGCGGCTACGCGCAGGAGATCGATCACATCCTGTTGTCGAGCTTAGCGCAGAACGACTTCATCGCGATCTCGAACGCGCATGGCAACTCCGACGTGTCCGAGGCCGGGCCGGCCGTGCTCGATCCAACAACGGCCGTGCGCACGTCCGATCACGACGGCCAGGTCGTCACGCTCGGTTACGTCGTCACGCCGGTCACCGCCGATGGCGGCAGCGCGAGCCCGGCGATTCGCACCGTTTCGAAGAATGCATCGGCAGCTTTCACGTTCACGCCGGACGCCGCTCATCACTTCAAGAGCACGAGCGATAACTGCGGCACGGGCGGCAGCTTCGATGCGGCGACCGGCGTCTACGCGACCGGTCCGGTGACGGCCAACTGCTCCGTCAGTGTCACGTTCGCACTCGACACGTTCACGGTGATCGCGAACGCCGGCAGCGGCGGCAGTGTCGATCAGCCGAGCCATAGCGTCGATTACAACACAGCGACGAGCTTCACGTTCACGCCGGACGCGGGCTACCACTTCGATGCTGCCAGCGACACGTGCGGCGCGGGTGGCAGCTTCGATGGCGCCACTGGAATCTACACGACCGGTCCGGTTACAGCCGACTGCGCCGTCAGCGTCAGCTTCGCGCCCAATCCGGTCGACGGAGTCTGCGGCACGGACAACGGCGCGACATTGCTGGCACCGCCGACGAATCTTTGCAGCGTTGGAGTGGCGGGTGTCGTGGCAGGCGATGGCCATCCGTACACGTGGGCCTGCAACGGTGCGAATGGCGGGCAGCCCGCGACGTGCTCGGCAACGTTGAAGACCTGGACCGTGACGCCGAGCGCCAGCAGCAACGGCGCGATCAGCCCGAACTCGGCGCAGATCATCGACAACGGCGCAATGACGAGCTTCACGCTGACGCCGGACGCCGGCTTCGCCGTTGCCAGCGCAAGCGGCTGCGACGGCACGCTGAGTGGAAACGTATACACGACCGGCCCGATCTCGATCGACTGCACGGTGTCGGCGACGTTCGGCCCGGCGAGTTATCGCGTCACGCCGGTCGCGGGGCCGCACGGCACGATCACGCCATCGACAACGCAAATTGTCGGATACCAGGCCATCCTGACCTTCGCCGCAAATCCCGCTCCATCGTACAAGACCAAATCGGTGAGCGGTTGCAACGCAACAGTGAAGAACAACAAGATCACGACCGGCCCGATAACGGCCGACTGCTCGCTGACCGTGAGTTTCGGCAAGTAGCACAACTGCTGCAAACCGTCGTGGCGCGGGATGATCCGCGTCACGATGGCGGTTCGCTGTCAGGGTTCGCGCGCGTCCAGAAAGGACTTGAGCGCAGCAATTTCCGCATCGCTGAAAACGGAGAATCGGCGACGCGCGGTCTGAGCCATCATCGGCCGGATCTTGCGACCGCCCTTTGCCTCGCCGTTGCGCATGAGGTTCGTGAATTCCTCGAGGCTGTACGCTTTCGCGACCGCCAGGTTCGGAATGCCGCCGCCCGGGTCGCCCTTCTGGTCGAGGCCGTGGCATTCACCGCACGCGAGCACGGCGATATAGCGGCCCAGGGGCGCGTCTTGAAGGTTTTGGTCGCCGATGCGCGACGTCTTGATTTCCTCCGGCATGAGCTTCCATTCGCCGGTCAGGAAATTCCAGCGCGCGAGCGGACCGTACGTCAATTTCGGCTGAACGTCGCCGCTGTCCGGCACGGAACGCACGAACGCAACGACGTCGGCAACGGTCTGGTCGTTCGCGTAGTGGAAGGCGTTGCTCGGCATCGTGTCGAGGCCACGCCCATCGTGCTTGACGCCCTGCCGGAGCAGCCGTGCCAGGCCGGCATCGTCATAGAGCTTGCGCTGGATGGTGACGTTCGGCGCGGCCAGCAATCCCGTCCAGAATTCTTCCTCCTCCATGATGCTGCCTTGCAGGGCCAGATCATGGCAGGACGTGCAGCCGAGGATTGCCGCCCAATGCTTTCCCGACTCCACGTCGCCGCGTACGGATGGCGCGACGGCCGGCATCCCGGCATACGATTTGCGCAGCACCAGTTCACTGCCGATCCACACGACCGCGCCGAAAGCGACGGCCAACACGATCAGCGCCGCCGCGATCCGTCCAAGCCACTTGCCCATGTCACCTCCCCGGTCCATCACGACATGTTGCGGCGTCGATTGCCGATGAGCGCCCTTTTTTCGTTCGCAGCGGGAGAAAGTGTACTCTGACCGGCGCATTGATACCGAATAGCCTGGAGAAGCCGTGAACGACGCCATGAGCCGCTTGGACAGCGGCGCCAGCTACGAGTTGATGATGGGCCGCTGGAGCGTGCTCGTCGGCGCGCGATTCATCGACTGGATCGCCGTGCCGGATGGAGCGCGTTGGCTCGATGTCGGCTGCGGCAGCGGTGCATTCACCCAATTGCTGGTCGAGCGCTGCAAGCCTGCCGATGTCCAGGCGTTCGACACATCGGCCGAGCAGCTTGCCTATGCGCGCACTCGCCTGCCTGCGGGCGCTCCGGTGACGTGGACCGAAGGCGACGCGATGCGACTTCCGCTGGGGGACGCGTCCTGCGATGCGGCGGTAATGGCGCTCGTGCTGTTCTTCGTGCCCGAACCCGCAATGGGTGTAGCGGAAATGTGCCGTGCGGTGCGCCCAGGCGGCGTCGTGGCGGCTTACCACTGGGATGTCTCCGGCGGCGGCTTTCCATTGGCCGACATCGCTGCCGAGATGCTCGCGCTCGGGGTCCCGTCGCGCATGCCGCCGAGTGTCGATGCATCCACGATCGAAGCGTCGACTGCGTTGTGGCAAGCGGCCGGACTGCGTCACGTGCGCACATGCCAGATCACCGTGCAGCGCGCCTTTGAAAGTTTCGACGACTATTGGAAGAGCGCCGAACCGAGCAAGTCGCTGCGGCCGATGTTCGACGTCATGGATGCCGAAAGGCGCGAACTGTTGAAGGCCAACGTTCGGCGGCGTCTTCGCGCCGCCGACGGACCGATAAGCGTCAGCGCGCGCGCAAATGCGGTCTGCGCGATAAAGCCGTGAGCTGATCGGAGCCACCACGCGGTCCGCGGCATTTAGGCGTGACCTCCTCGCATCGAAATTACGCCGGGATAATTAATCGGACTTTTTCGCCTCGGCAATTGACTGAAGCGTGTTCCAATCGTCGCCGCCCGTGAGAATACGGTGATACAGTCTCGAACAGGGGCCCGCAGTCACGGCGCCAGGAAGGGGATTCCAAATCAGCAGGTCCTCCTCTCTATCCAAAGAAAAATGAACCTGACCCCATAATCGCGTAGAGGAGAGACATGCGTAGTTCGATTCGCTGCATAGTGGCGTCACTGTTACTGGTAGCCGCCACCGGCGCGCAGGCGCTGGCCAACGACGACTGGGCCAGCCGCACGCCGATCACGACGCTGCCGTTCGAAGATGTAACGGCGCTCAATAGCGCAACGGTCGACGCATCCGATCCTGTGCCGCCGTGCCAAGACCAGAGCGAGTCCTCGACTGGCACGATCTGGTTTGGCTACACGACGGGCGCGACGCCCGAAATCCTGACGCTGCGCGTCAAGAATTTCGACATCGGAACGGTGCTGGCAGTGTATACGGGCAGCCCCGGCGCATTCCGGCTGGCGCCCGGCGCGTGCGCGCGGGCCGGAGGTTTTCCGAATAATGCACAACTCGCCGGCGTGCGGCTCGCCGCAAATACCGCGTACTCGATCCTGCTCTCGGCACAATCGTCCACGCAGATCGGCCTGGGCGTCGATTTCACCGTGACGGCGGCGCATCAGTACAACGTAACGAAGACCGACGACACGTTCGACGGCACCTGCGACGCCGACTGCTCGTTGCGCGAGGCGATCGAGGCGGCCAACGTCGCGACGACCAACGGCGAGGCTGGCGCCGTGATCGTGCCGGCGGGCCACTACGTGCTGACGCGCACCGGCACCGGCGAGACCGACAACGCGACCGGGGATCTCGACATACGCAACGACATGGCCATCTATGGCACCGGCATGGACCAGACCATCATCGACGCGAACAGCATCGACCGCGTGATCAACGTCGTAACCCCCGCGCAGGACGCGAACACGCTGATCCTCGGCGATCTTACGCTGACGCACGGCAACGCCACGGACGCGGTATCCCGTGGTGGCGCGATCAACAACAATCCCCTGACGCCCAGCTTCATCGGCCTCGAGCGTGTCGCGCTGGTCAACAATCACGCGGCGCAGACCGGCGGCGGCCTCGACACGGCGGGCTCGGGTACGATCCGCGAAAGCCGCTTCACGCTGAACGTCGCCGGCGCGGCCGCCGGCGGAGCTCTGCTGTTCAACCCGCAGAATCGCCCGTTCGAGATCGAGTCGAGCACGTTCGACGCCAACGACGGCGGCGAGACGGGCGGCGCCATCCAGACAAACGGCAACCTGCGAATCACCAACAGCACGTTCAGCGGCAACCACGTGAGTCAGTATGGCGGCGGCATCCAGGTGAACAACGGACCGTTCGTGATGTCGAGCACGACCGTGGCGTTCAACCGGGCCGGCAACGATCCGTACACGAACCTCGGTGGCGGCCTCTATCTCCTCAGCAGCTTCAACTACGGGCTGTTCAACAACATCATCGCGGGCAATATTGCCGACGATTGCCTCATCTACACGTTCACCGGCGGCACGATCGACTCGCACCACAATCACGTACAGAACCCGAACGGTTGCACGTTCGCCGGCACCGGCGACGTCGTTGGCACCGATCCATTGCTCGACCCGCAACTCGCCAACAACGGCGGCCCGACGCCGACCCACGCGCTGCCGTTCACGAGCCCCGCCCACGACACCGGCGATCCCGCCGGCTGCTACGCGCCCGACGGCCTGCCGCTCGCGAACGACCAGCGCGGTGCGGGCTTTCCGCGTTTGGATGGCCGATGCGACAAAGGCGCGTACGAGCAGACTGTGCTGTTCGCGAACGGGTTCGAGCAGTGAGAGAAAAGCGGCCAGCATTACCACGCTGGCTGCGTCGTCGCTCTGAAAGGTTATTCTCGAAGGACTGACGGTTTCAGGGCTATTACAACTGGGACTTGATCGGGCGAACGACTTTTTCCGCAAGGCGTTCCGACAGCGAGCGGTTGCGCCACATTTCCAGGGTATACGGATGCGCGTGCTTCAGATCGTCCTCGAACACTTGCGTCATGCGTGCGGCGAACGAACGGTCGTAGACATTCAGTGTCGCCTCATCGTTGAGTTCGAATGAGCGCTGGTCGAAGTTGGTCGATCCGACCGACACCAGTTCACCGTCGGCAATCAGCAATTTGTTGTGCAGCATCGTCGGATCGTATTCGTACATCTGCACGCCGGCCTGCAACAGCGATTCCCAGTCGGCCTTCGATGCGAGCCGGACGGCGCCTGAATCGGTGTTCGCCCCCGGCATCAGGATGCGCACCTGCACGCCACGCTGGCGCGCCGCGAGCAGCGCCTCGAGCATCAGCGGATCGGGGATGAAGTACGCGGCCGCGAGGTCGATCCTCTGCTCGGCAGCGGCGATGACGGTCAGGTACATCAGGTGCATGCTTTCGCTGCCGCCCGACGGCGAACTCATGAACATGTTGGCGTCCATCGGACCGGCCGCTTCGATGGCCGGGAAATACGTGTCGCCATTGAGTATCCTGCCGGTCATCTTGATCCAGTTGTCGTTGAACGCCGCCTGCAATTGCGCGACCACCGGTCCTTCGATGCGGAAATGGATGTCGCGCCAGTGCTCAGGGTCTTGCGCGTGGCCTTCCCACGGCGTCCCGATGCCGACTCCGCCGGTAAACGCGAGCTTGCCATCGATGACCAGAAGTTTCCGATGCGTGCGATTGTTGAGCCGGCTCACCGTGTACCAGCGCAACGGACGGTACTGTTCGACCAGGATGCCAGCCGCTTTCATTTGCGGCATGAGCCCGGCGTCGATATCCGAGCCGCCGACGGCATCGATCGTGACGGCGACCTGGACACCGGCCTTGGCGCGCTCGCAAAGCGCGTCGGCAAAGCGCTTGCCGATTTCGCCGGACCAGTAGATATAGGTCTCGAACGTGATGGTTTGCTGCGCCGAGCGGATTGCGTCGAGCATCGCGGGAAAAATCTCGTCACCGTTCTCCAGGTCCGTGACGCGGTTGCCGGGCTGGATTGCCGGCCCCAGCAACGCGCCCATTTCGCGGCGAAATTGCGCGTCGGCAATCGCGTACCTGTGCTCGACCTTGTGCTCGAGGCGTTTCTCCGGAATGGCGAAATTCATCGCCACGGCCACGCCGATGATCGTGATAAGCACGGTCAGGATGATCGTCCAGAACTTGTGCTTGCTATTCCAACGCGTGGTCACGGGCAGTTTCCTGCAGGCGGCGAGCGCCGGGGTGCCCATGATCCGTTTAGCATCCTGAGCGGCAGGCAAACGACTTGCTTGGCGGGGTGCCCGCGCGCGGCAAGGCTACTTGCGGGCAAACCCGCACGCAGTTCCGGGCGTCAGCGGTGAACCAATCGACGCGCCCGTTCTTCTCCGCTCGGAGCGGCCAGCGGCACGCTCGCCCGCGCAATCAGACCACGCGCGAGGAAAAGTTCGACGCGCTCAAACGCGATGTGATCGCCGGCATCGCTGCCGTAATACGCCTCGACGATATTGCCACTCTCGTCGATCAGGAAATCGGCCGGCATCATGTTCGTCGTGTTCAGACCCGCCAGGCCGACGATGCGCAATCCTTTGATCAGCGTCGGCACGCGCGTAACGATGCCTTTCAGCTTGCGCCAGAATGATCGTTCAATCCGGTAGATGGCGTGCGCGCGCGACGTCGGATCGGCGACGACGCGAAAGGGACGCTTCTGACGAGCCACGAAGCGCCGCACGTCATCAGGTGACGAAGTGAACACTGCGACAATGTCCAGGCCCAGCGCCGACAGCGCCGCCCAATGTTGAGTCAGTTCGTAGATGCGGAAATTGCAGAACGGACAGGCCGCATCCCGAAAAAAACACAGCAGCGTGCGCCGGCGCGGTCCGCCGACCGTGACACGCTCGCCGTAGATGTCGACAAGATTCAGGAGCGGTGCTTTTACCGGCGCGATCAGTCTCATTGGTTCCCCCTGGGTGGCTCACGCTGGAAGTCGGCAGCATCAGCCGCTGCCATATGCCTGAGTGCACCGGGAAACTGCCGTGGTTCACGAGGTTCCACGCTGATTCCTCAAACTGCGATGGAATCGACACTCTTTCCGATGCCCTGACCGCAACCGCGCGCGTTCGGCAATCGACAGTGGCTGCAATCAGGTCACATCGCGGTCATGCAACATAGCTATTGTCACCGACGCAACTCGGGGCGATGACTATTGGCCCGCCACTTCGGCGGGCATTTTTTGACCCGCCTCTATTCGTCACGCAACACGCTCAGCGGATCGACGCGCGTCGCCCGCCACGCCGGCAGGACGCTCGCGAGAAGACCGACCACGGTCAGCAGCGCCGACACCGCGACGAATGTCGTCACGTCGGCAGCGCGTACGCCGAACACCAGCGTGCTCAGGACACGAGCAAGCGCCAGCGACGCTGCGATTCCGATCGCAATACCGAGGAAGGTCGGCTTCATGCCATCGACAACCACGCGGCGCAGCACGTCGGACATGCGCGCCCCAAGCGCCACGCGCAGACCGATCTCGCGCGAACGCTGGCGCACCGAGTAGGCGAGCACGCTGTAGATGCCGACGGCGGCCAGCAGCAGCGCGAGCGCCGCGAACGCTGCGAGCAGGAACATGTTGAAGCGTTGCGGCGACATCGATTCGGCGACGATGTCCTGCATCGGCCGGATCTCGAGCAGGGGAATTTCGGGCGCCAGGTCGCGCAACGTGGCGCGCAGCGCCGATGTGGCGCTCGCCGGATCCGTCGCCGTGCGCAGCGCAAGGTTCAGCGAAAGCCCGTGAAACTTGCCCATACTTTCCGGATACACCAGTTGCGACATCGGCCAGTACAGCGTCGACACCGGATCGTTCTGATCCAGACCACGATCCTTGACGTCACCGACGACTCCGACGACTTCGCGCACGACATCGGGAAAGAACGTCAGCTTCAGGCGCTTGCCGACCGGGTCTTCGTTCGGCCAGAACTGCTTCGCCATGGTTTCGCTGACCAGCACGACCGGCTGCGAAGTCGCCGTGTCGCTGTCGGCGATGGTGCGCCCGCGCAGCAGCGATATCCGCATCGACTCCATCACACCGGAAGTGAGCATGCGCACGGACACTTCGGGCTGGTGCGACATGTCCTGTTCCGCCGAGCCCTCGACGGCGACCGGCTGCGTCGAACCGTCCTGCAGCGGCAGGCTGTCGGTCGCGCCGGCTGACTGCACGCCGGGGAGCGCGCGAATGGACTGCAGCAAATGGTCGACGAACGCGATTTCAAGTTGCGGCGTGGCGAAGTCCTTCGCGCCGACAGCGAGCCGCGCGGTCAGCAGGTTCGACGCATCGAAGCCGGGATTCACGTCGCGCAGGTTCCACAGTGTGCGAATCATCAGTCCGGCCGCGACCAACAACACGAGAGACAGCGCAACTTCGACGACCACGAGTACGCTGCGTGTCTTGCCGCTGGCTCCGGCCGAGCCGCTGCGGCCGCCCTGCTTCAGCGCATCCTGCGGATCGGCCCTCGACAGCCGCCACGCCGGTACGATGCCGGCGACGATACCAGTCAGCACCGCGATCGCGAACGTGAAGCCGAGCACCACAGGGTCGAGATGGATCTCGTTCAAGCGCGGCAGGCTCGCGCCGAGAACCGCGACGACGAGTTTCGTCGCGAAGTGCGCAACTGCGAGCCCGGCAAGTCCGCCGATAACCGACAGCAGGACCGCCTCACTGAGCACCTGGCGCATGATGCGCAGCCGGTCGGCGCCGAGCGCGGTGCGGATCGCAATCTCCTTGCGCCGGTCGAGCGTCTTGGCGAGGATCAGGTTGGCGACATTCGCGCAGGCGATCAGCAGCACGAACGCAACGGCGCCGAGCAGCACGAGCAGCGACTGGCGCACCGGGCCGACGTGTGCCTCGAGCAGCGGCACGACCAACGCGCCCCAGCCGGCATCGTCCGCCGGATATTGCTGCGCGAGATTCGCCGCGATCGAATCGAGCTGGGCCTGTGCCTGCGCGACGCTGACGCCGCCCTTCAGGCGCGCGACGCCGCTGAAATGGTGCTCTCCGCGCACCGCCTTCTCGGCCGGTTCCCAGATCAGCGGGGTCCACAATTGCGCATAGGTTGGCTTCTGGAAATCCGCGTCCATGACGCCGACGACCGTGTAGGTCTCGTTGTCGAGCGACACGGTCTTGCCGACGATCTGCGGATCGCCGGCGAAGCGCGACTGCCATAGCTTGTCGCTCAGAACGACGACGTGCGAACTCTGCGAGACACCGTCACTTTCGCTGATCGCGCGGCCAAGCTTCACGTGGCCGCGGATCACGTCGAAATACGTCGGTTCGACACGCGCCGCCTGCAGTTCCTGCGGCTCGCCCGAGCCGGTCAGGCGGAAATTCGCGGCGCTGTAGATTGCCGACTTCTCGAACACGTCATTGCGTTGTTGCCAATCCAGATAGTTCGCCGCCGACAGCGAGAACTTGTCCATCCCGGGAAACTGCTTCGGTGGCGGCGTATGCCACAGCTGCACGAGCCGCTCCGGCTCGGCATACGGCAGCGGCCGCAGCAATACGCCGTTGACGATGCTGAAGATCGCCGTGTTCGCGCCGATCCCGAGCGCGAGGACGATGATGGCCGCCGCGGCGAATGCCGGCGCCTTGCGCACGCTGCGCAGCGCGAGCCTGAAATCGTTCAGCAAACCGGTCATCGGGGCGATTCTCCATTGCGAATAGGCGCGAACAACGCCAGGGACGGCGAATTGCACGCTGCGTGCCATTCGATCGGCAATGGAGATGGCCCGGCAAAACAACGTCTTGGCGCTCTCGAGGGTGGCGGGTCAGGGTTTCTAGTGTTCGATTCGGGCCACCTGCTGTTCGATATCGGACGGTCGCGCGTTCACGGGTGCACCTGCACTCATGGCGTGCGTACGCAGCCAGCCCGCAACGTAGTAGCGCTGAGTACGCCAGACCGGGCGCTTGTCATCCGCACGCGTGATCGAGCAACAGAGCAGTGAAAATCATCCCCGCACGGCCCGATGAGGAGTACACTTTTCGCACTCTGACTCCGGGCGGGATTCAGCAGGTTCCACGCATGATCGCAAGGCGCTCGAAATCGCTCGCGGCCGGCACCGGAATTTTGCTGCCAGGCTTGTTGGGTACAATCCTTTGCGGCATTCCCGCATGGGCGATGAGCGTCACGCTGCAAAAAGCGTTCACTCCGGATGTAATTGGTCCGGGCGGCATCACGCAGCTGCGATTTACGGTTACCAACAGCGACGGCGCCATGTCGCGAAGTGATCTCGGAGTCGTGGACACATTGCCGGCCGGGCTGCGAATTGCACCGGCACCATCGGTCGGAGGAACCTGTGTCAACGCTGCGGCGGCCACCATCGCCAACAGTGGCGGGACCACAATATCCATTTTCAACCTTCAGGTGTCTGCCGGGGCTTCGTCGTGCACCGTCACCGTGAACGTCACGAACGCGCCCGGCCAGTTGAACGCGGACTGCAGTCAGCAGCCGGTGAATTTCACCAACGGCGCGAGCAATGTCAGCGTGACCAATCTGACCAACACGGTTTCGCCTTCGTGCCTGATTGTTGATCGGATATTTGCAAATGGCTTCGAGGGAGCCTGAGGGGAACCAGGTAATCGAGGCTGACTTTGGTTGCCTCCTGCCCTGTTTCCGTTGAAATCAGCCTATTCGTTCTTTCGCATGCTCTCCCCTTGCCCTTTTCGCCCCCCTTGGCTTCCAGTATCCTGCTTCCTCAACCACAGGGGAGACCACGCCATGCACGTGAGGAAGTTCGCTTCGTTCGTAGTTCCGGTGTGCCTGGTGTTCGCCGGTCAGGCACTGGCCGCCCAGGAATACCATTTCAAGGTCGCCAACAAGACCAGCTCCGACATCACGACCTTGCAAGTGTCGGTCGACAAGAAAACCTGGGGAAAATTCGACGTGGGCGACGGCGTCAAGGCGGGCGAAACGGAGACGTTCGTCTGGGACGAATCGACCAACGACGAACCTTGCGAAGAGTGGATTCGCGCCAAATTCGCTGACGGAGAATGGAGCCCGGCGTCCCACCAGAATTTCTGCAAGGACATGGACGCTCCGATCGAGTTCACGGAATAGCGCGCAGGACTGCAGGTCGTCCTGATTTGCAGCCGTAAATCGGAGCTGGTTACGTTTTCCGCGCCGTCGACCAGGCGCGGATCAGCATCATTCCCAGTTCTTCAATCGTGCCGCAGCGCCTCAACCGGCGCGACGCGTGACGCGCGCAATGCCGGCACCGCGCTGGCCAGTGCGCCGGTGAGGAACAGGACGAGCGCAACCGCGGCAAGCACCAGCGGATCGCGCGGCGCGACGCCGTAGAGCAGCGCGCCGAGAACGCTCGACAGCGCCAGCGAAGCGGCGACGCCGAGCATCAACCCGACAGCGACGAGCGCCAGGCCCTGGCGCAAGATCATCTTCAGCACGCGCGCACGATCGGCGCCGAGCGACATGCGCACGCCGATCTCCATTCGCCGTTGCGCGACGGAGTACGCGATCAGTCCGTACAGCCCGACCATCGCAAGCACGAGCGCGACCGCGCTGAACGTGATCATCAGCGTCGAGAAGAAGCGGCGCATGGTGTTGCCCTGCCGGACAACCTGCTCCATCGTCCGCACGGCGGTGACGGGCAAGTCCGGCGCCGCTTCGCGCAACAGGCGGCGCAACGGCTCTGCCGCCAATGCGGGCGCGATACGCGTTCTGGCGACGATATCGAGATCCGTGACGAATGAATCGTAGATCGGGAAGTACAGTTCGGGGGAAGGCTCGCGGTCCAGTCCCCATTGCCGCGCACTCGCAACGACGCCGATGATCGTCTTGGGCACGTCGTCGTAGGCCTTGACCTGCTGGCCGATCGGGTCGACGCCCTGGAGGAACGTGCGCACGAACGCATCGTTGACCAGCACTTCGGTCCCAACGCCGGATGCGTGGCTGTCTTCGGCCGTGAATGCGCGGCCACGCAGCACGCCGAGCCCGAGGGTGCGGAAGTAGTCCGCGCTGACGAAGCGCCATTCGGTCAGTGGAGTTGCCGCATCGCCGCCGGGATAGTCGCGGCCGATCACCTTGACCGTCGAGTTCGTGTTGCTGCGCCCGGACAGCGGCAGCGCGTCCGTGAGTGCGACGTGCTCGAGCTCCGGCATCGCCCGCAGGCGTTCGAGCAGTGCGTCGACACGCGGCGTCGCCGCCGCGAAATTGCGGACCAGCCAGTCGGTCGAGGACTCGCCGGGCCGGTTCGGCGTGGCCGGCAGTGAAATGCTCGCGGTCAGGACGTGCTCGACGTCGATCGTCGGGTCGACATTCGCCAGACGGCGCGAGCTTTCGATCAGCAGCGCGGCGCCGGCGAGCAGCACGAGCGACAACGCGACTTCGGCGACGACCAGCACGGCGCGCGCGCGTGCGCTGACGCGTCCTCCGGAGCCGGCGCGCGCTTCGTCGTGCAGAGCGGTTGCCGGATCCGAGCGCGCGTAGCGCCACGCCGGCCCGAGCCCGAACGCGAGCAACGCGGCGATCGCGACCGCCGCGACGAACGCAACCACATTCGCGTCGATCACAAGCGGGTTGTAGGCCGGCAGCAGGTCCGGAGCGAGTTTCGGCAGCACGGTGATCGCGACCAGTGCGAGCCCCAGTCCGAGCGCCGTACCGACGCACGCGATGACCGCCGATTCCGCGGTCAGGTTCCAGAGCAGGCGCGCGCGGCTTGCGCCAAGTGCGGCGCGCATCGCGAGTTCACGACGCCGGGCTTGTGCGCGCGCGAGCATCAGGTTCGCAAGATTCGCGCACGCGATCAGCAGCACCATCGCCGACGCCGCGAACATCACCGACAATGCCGGCTTCACCGTGCCCGTAACGCGTTCCTGCAACGGGATCAGTTTCGCTGCAAGCGCCTCGTGTTCCTCGGGGAAGTCCACCGCTTCGCGCTTGGTGATCACGGCCATCACTTCGCGCGCCTGATCGAGCGTCGCGGTGGCGCGCAGGCGCGCAACCACCGACAGGTAGTTGCTGCCGCGATTGGTCGTGGCGCTCGCCAGCTGGGCGGGCAACCAAATGTCCGCCGCCGGATAGGTGAAGTGCGCCGGCATGACGCCAACGATCTCATGCACCTCGCCGTTCAACATGACTTTCTTTCCGAGCACCGAGAGATCGCCGCCGAAGCGGCGCTGCCAGAAGCCGTGCGAAATCACGGCGAGTGCGCGATTTTCCTTGTCTTCCTCCGCCGTGAACGTGCGGCCGATGACCGGCGGGACTTTCATGACGTCCCATAATTCCGGCGTCACGCGATTCGCGGACAGTTGCTCGGCGTCGCCATCGCCAGTCAGGGTCACGTTGACCGAGTTGAACGAGCCGAGCGCCTCGAAGACAGTCGAGGACTGCTGCTGCCAGTCGAACAACGCCGGCCGGGAGATCGGACAGTCCTCGCACGATCCCTGGACCCGGACGATGCGAATGATGCGCTCCGCAGCCGGGAACGGCAGCGGCTTGAGCAGCACGGCGTTGACGACCGCGAAAAGCGTGCCGATCGAAGCGATCGCCAGTGCGAGCGTAACGATGGCGACGACGGCGAATCCGGGAGTCCGGACGAGCGAACGCAGAGCGCGAAGCAGGCTGGACATGGCGGGCTGTCGCTTGGGGATGATTCCCTGCTTGGATGCGCCTCCGATGCGTTTGGTTTAGTCGGGCTGTGCCGCGCGCATTGCGTCCACGACGAGTCCGGCAGATGTCGCAGATTCCGTTCCGACGGCGTTACCCGTCATCAAGGCCGCCGGTGCCGGTAGGCACGAAATCACCTCGACGCGTGGTACTCGCGCGAAGTCGAGCGGGCGTCGATCGCCTTTGGCCAGGCCCGCCGACGCGGCGCGCCTGGCCGGCGCGCCCGCAAAGAATCAGAGTCCATCCGCGCTTGCACAATTCGGCGACCACGAAGTGTCCGGTGTGCCCGTAGGCGCCGTATACGGCTATCGTGCGGTTTCGCGCCGTGGAAAAAGCGGGCTGTGTCATGCGTTTGGACTCGCAGCCCAATGCGCGCGCACTTCCGCGTTGAATTCCCCTGGCCGTTCTTCCGGAAAGAAGATGCGAGCCGAGGGAAATTCCACGCGCTTCCTCGTGCCAGGAATGGCATCGGCGAGCCAGTGAGACCACTTTACGTTGAAGTAGATGTCATCCGTGCCCCAGGCAATGAGTGTAGGCGCCTGAACGAGCCTGAGCTGCTTCTCGATCTGGACCGTGTGCCGGCAATCGAACGCGTTGACGAATCGCTCCATGTCGCGCGTGCGCTCATTCGACCGAAGCAACGGCCGTAAATAGGTTTCGATCGTATCGTCGGCGACATCCTCCGCCCGTTCGTATGCCGGCGCCAGCGCCGATCGATAAACGCTCTTGTCGGACAGCATGTTGTTCAAGGCCCCGGCCAAACCGCCCGCCGCGACCATGGCGACGAACGGCTTGAACGCCTCGGGTGGCCAGTTGTCATGCGCATCGCAGTTGGTCAACGCAAGACTGCGAAGCCGCTCTGGGTACAGCGCGGCAAATATCTGACAGACGCCGCCGCCACTGTCGTTGCCGACCAGATCCACCTGATCGATTCCCATCGCATCCAGGAACTGTGCCAGCATGTGGGCATTCGCCGTCACCGAGACATCCTGAGTAGCGGATACCTCGGTATTCCCATGCGCCAGCAAGTCCACGGCGATGCAACGCCTCACGTCACTCAGCTGCGCAAGTTGGTGTCTCCACAAATAGCCATTGAGGAGCACGCCATGCACGAACAATGCTGCCGGGCCTTCGCCCTGTTCGACGTAACCGATCGCCCCCGATGGCGTTTCGATCTGGCGGCTGTGCGCGAAGAACTCCTTGCCGCTCATGACTTCTGCTTGGTGTTGGCTTCACGCAGCTTTTGTGCACACTCTTCGCAGCAGACTTCAACGACGCGTGTGCCGATTTTTACCTTGATGGCAGAGGCATCGAGCGGGCAATCGCACGCTGCACAGGTTTTCTCGTTCATGACGTGGTCTCCGTGGTTAGCCCGTCGATCGGGCATGCGCAGGAGACCATTTGTGGCCGGCGACCGCTGTCAAAATCTTTAGCGATCTATGCGCGATGCGCAGATTGCTTGAACGCCGTCGGGGATCGGCCGTATGCATGACCGAATGCGGCGCTGAAATGGCTGTGACTGGAAAAGCCCAATTCCGCAGCCAACGCCGACAGATCGTCGTACTGCTCGATCAAGTCCAGTGCTCGCGCAAGGCGCAGGCGCAGGTGATAGCGGTACAAGGGGATGCCTTCGGCCTTCTGGAACACCTGGGTCAGGTAGACCGGCGAGCCGCCGACCTCTGCCGCAATTTCAGCAAGCGACCAGCGCCTGGAAATATCACTGGCCAACAGCACTTTCACGCGATCGGCCAAGCGGCGAAGCGCATGAGATGCCGCGGTCCCGTGCGACGTGCGTGGCCCAAGACTGCGGCATACCAGGGTCAACGACAGACTCTCTGCTTCCAGCGGCTCGATCGTTCCGTTTTCCAGGCTGTGCCTGAGCAACGCAACCAGCGCCTGGGCGCGCGGATCGATGCGCAAGTGCTGTCGGCGGAATCCCAACGGCTCGCGGCGACGCATAAGCGATGCCGGCGCCAGTTCATGCAACAACGGCTCCGACACTGCGAGCGTGAAACTTGCGTCACCGCCTTCCAGCGGGTGGCTGACCCGATAGCCTTCGCCGGCATTGAAGAAAAGCACATGGTTGGCGTCCGCAACGGCTTGATCGCCGCCGATATGGCGCGTGTAGACCCCGCGATACGGAAATACCAGATGCGTCGATGCAGCGCATTCCTCTGCGCTGCGATGCCGACACGTACCGCGGCAATGGACATCGCGAATTACGATCGTGCCCGTGTCGAGCAATCGCTTGACTGTAAAGTCCGACATTCGAATGAGTGCGGTAGAGCCGACACTAGAGTATCTCAATGAGATCTTAGGCGCTCATGAGGGGAAATCAAGGTTTTGGACCCGGCCGGCAAGGCGGCGGACAAGGAATCCGCCCACTTGGTGCGCGCCTTGTGGCTACTGGCCTGCTCTTGACATGCAAGTTTTCACTTGCCTATTATTCAGGCAAGTAATTACTAGCGAATAAAGACATGGCGCAACGCCACGACACCGACGTCCTGTTCAAGGCGCTGGCCGATCCGAGCCGGCGCAAGCTGCTCGACCTGCTGCACGCGCACGACGGCCGCACGCTCAACGAGTTGTGCGAATACCTGGACATGACACGGCAAGGCGTCACTCAGCACCTGGACTTGCTGGAGGCGGCGAACCTCGTCGCCACGGTCCGCAGCGGCCGCGAGAAACTGCACTTCCTCAATCCGGTGCCGCTGCAGGCGATCTACGAGCGCTGGATCGCCAAGTTCGAAAGACCGCGCCTGAAGGCGCTTTCTAATCTGAAACGACGACTGGAGAAATCCAATGCCTAAATCGACCTATGTTTACGTGACCTACATACGCACGACGCCGGAAAAGCTGTGGTCAGCGCTGACCGACGCGCGGTTCATAGAGCAGTACTGGTTCGGCATGCACTGCGAGAGCGGATTCACGGCGGGATCGCCATGGAAGCTGGTGTCCGGGGACGGTCAGCTCTACGACTCTGGCGCGATCGTCGAGGCCGACCCGCCACGGCGATTGGTGATCCGTTGGCAACACCAGAACAAGCCCGAGCTCAAGGCCGAAGGCGACTCGCTGTGCACGATGGAACTCGAACCCAGCGGAACAGCGGTCAAGCTCTCGATCACCCACTCCATCGGGCGCGAGCCCTCGAAATTCATAGAGGCCGTGTCCGGCGGATGGCCGAAGGTCATCGCCAACCTCAAGTCCCTGCTGGAGACCGGCTCGATCGCCCTGGAGGACCCGTACCCGACCGGCAATTCCTACAGCAAGCCGTCTACAGCCGGCGAGCACTCGACCTGAGAGCTCGCGCGCACTTCACCCGACGCAAGCAGCGCAATCCACAACGGCGCGCATGAAGTGCGCGACCGGTCTCTGTCGAAAACAGCTAGCGTCGATTCAATGCTGTCGCAATACGAACCAGGCGACGGCAGCGATCGCGGCGAGCAGCGCAACGACGCCAAGTGCCGGCAAGGCGAGTTTGAAATCCGTCGTTGAAGGCAGGCTCGCCGTGACCAGCGCCGCGACGATCCAGACATGCAGGAGATACATTGGAGTCGGCGCCGGGTGCAGCAATGCAGATGCCCACCACAATGCCAGGGGCGCAAGCAGCAAAGGCGCCATCGCAATCGGCAGCGCTCGGGCGTGGCCGACCCGGAATTGGACCGAACCCAACCGCCAGCCTCGCAGCGTGCGAACCGGCAGCAGCGACGGAAACGCAGGCCGCGCGCCCAGCACAAAGGCGACGACGAAGTGCGCCAGTTCGTGAGCCAGCGTACCGGGCAGCGCGGTCAACGCGTAAATCCACATGCCGGCGTAGCGGCTGACATAGATGATCAACATGGCGCCGAGGACACAGAGCACGTCGACCAGCGACAAGGTCAGGACGAGGTCTTGCAGCCATGCGCCTAACGAGGCTAGGGGGAGCGATTGCATGTCTTATCGTCACACGGCGGACCGGCACCGGGCATGAACGTACCCGGGAACTGGAACACACTGCTGCCAGTCGGAGACACCCTAATCCCGGGTCCGCTACGCTCGCAGCTCCGAAAGATTGATACTCATTTTCGATGCCGCGGAAACGATGGCGTCGCGCTCCTTCTTGAGCGCGGGCAGTGCGTCGGCGGGTCCCGATGATGCCGCCTTGTTGTACGCCTCCGCCAATCTGCCGTTGATCTCCATGAGGCCGCGCTCGATGAGAAGCAGCGCGTTGAATTTTTCGGCCGGCAGTACCACCCATTCCGCATCGAAGCGCCGGAGCTTTGCAGGCAGCTCTTCGATCTTCTCTTTGGCAAAGGCAACCTCGAGTGTGGGAAAGAACGGTATTGGCCCGACCCGAATCTTCGCCAGGAGAACGTCAACTGCATCGACGGCATCTTTCAGCAGGATGTTGGCGGCGCGCGCAATTTGCTTCCGCTTCGCGTCTTTGTCAGCAGCCTCTCGACGGGAAGCGCGGATGCCGAAGTAGAGTGCTACACCGGTCGCGCCGGCAGTGGCTACGGCTGATATGCCGTTCCAGAAATCCTGCCACCATTCTGCATCAGTCATTCGAGGGGTCTCCGGGCGAACGTTCTGCCGAACATTGCAGCACCATCTTTGCAGGCAGAGAAAGTGAACGTGCCCGATTGTTATGGGTCCCGCTTATTGTTGCAAGTTGGTCTCAACGGGCCGTCTGCAAGCCGTCGAGAAAATCCTGGGACTCGCGTGTGCGTCTGTCGTCGGCACCGAGGAAATCGCGCCGGATCGACAGCGCCTCGGTGGCGAGCGCGATTGCTTCGGCAAGCGTCGCCGGATCGCGCGCGAGAAGCGCCGCGAGTTCCATGCGCGTCGTCGCGGCCAGCGGATGCCTCGCCTTCGGCAGGTAGCCGGCGAACGACGTCAGGGCGGCGCGCAGTTCGCCGATCGCTCCGGCCATGTCGCCGGCGTCGCGCAGCGCAAGCGCTGTGAAGTGATGGTTCAGGGCCGTGAAGCGGCTGCTCTCGCCGCGCTCCTTTTGCGCAAGGACCAATGCTTCGCGTTGCAGGTTCACCGCTTCTTTTGCGTTGCCGCGCAGGCGCGCGACTTCGCCCAGGCGGCTCAGCAACGAAGAATCCCCGTGCGAGTTTGGATCGATCTTCTGTTGCACGGCGCGAATTTTCAGGAGTTCGGATTCGGCAAGATCCAGATGACCTTGCAGCGCGTGCACGGCCGCAAGATCGCCGCTCGCCGAGCGCACACCTTCATGCTCCGGGCCAAATCTCTCGGTGAATATCGACACTGCCTCGGTCAATACCTCCTCCGCGGCGGCAATATCCCCACTGTCGGTCAAGACCAGTCCGAGGTTTATTTCCGTCCCGGCGACGGACGGATGCCGGCTGCCGAGACTGGCCCGCTGCGATGCCAGCACTTGCTCGAACCCAGCGCGTGCCTTGGCATATTCGCCGAGGTGATATTGAGACAGGGCCAGATCGCGCCTGACGTTCATTACCTTCGCATGGTCCGGGCCCAGAACCTTCAGCAACGTGGCCAGCGCCTGCTCGTCGAACTCGACAGCTTCGGGAAAACGCGATTCGTAGCGCAACACCAGGGCGATGTTGGTCTGGGCGGTCCCCACATTCAACTCGTGCGCTCCGGCCTTGCGTGACGCAACCTCCAGCGATTCGCGAAAGTAGGACATCGCCTGCTTCGGATCGTGCAGACCCCAGCTTGCGGCGCCGGCCATCGTCAGAGCGGTGAACAGCAACCTGGGATCGACGTCGGTGCCGCGAATCAATGCGAGTTCCGCGTCTGCGTAGCGTTTCATCGCGCCGAAGTCGCGCATTTCCGATGCAACCGAGGACTGTACCGAAAGCACTCGGGCGCGCTCGATCGCCGTCACCCGCGGGATCGCGTCGAGCTTCTCCATCGCATCGGCAACAAGCGCCGCGGCGCTCTTTGCGTCTCCCATGTCGGTCAACGTTTGCGCATGCTCTGCTTCGGTTTCTGCCAGCAGCAAAGCCTGGCCGGGATCCGCGGAAATCGCCTGAATCGCGGTCTTCTGCAGCGCGCTGGCCTGATCGAAAAGGCCCAGTTGATAGTAGATGCGGCCGAGCGTGGCATCGATCTCCGCTTTCTGCGCGCTGTCGAGCACGCGGTCGTATTCGATGCTCTGCACACCGCGATCGAGCAATTCACGTGCCGTGATGTTTTTGCCCTTGGCTTCGTGCGGGTCCACGGCGGCAAACAACCCGAGCAGAAAATCCCTCACCGCGAGTTTGGTCGTCGCCTCATGGGCAATCTTGCGTGCATCCGCGGCGACGATCAGGGATCCACCAACGATCACGAGCAGCAGAACAGCAGCAGCGGCAAGCGGCAACCAGTATCTGCGCGCGAACTTGCGCAGCCGATAAGTGCGCGTACCGCCGCTGATTGCGCGTCCATCGATATACGCGCGCAGATCCTGGGCGAGTGCGGAAACGGTCGAATAGCGCGCATTCGGCGACTTCGCGATTGCGCGCTGGATGATGCGGTCGAGATCGCCGTGAAGGCTGCGCTTGAGCGCGTGCAGCGTCGTCGAGCGCGCGATCGCCAGCGTGCCGATCTCGATCATGCTGCTCGGATGCGCCGCAAGGCCATCGTCGTTTGCCGCGGTCTCCTGAACGACAGTGCGCGTGATCGCGCGATCCAGCGGCTCCGGTTGCTCTTCCAGGATCGCTTTGGTCCATCCGCTCTGGCCCAGCGCCGCGCGCCGGTAAGGCATGCGGCCGGACAGGAGCAGGTAAGTCAACACACCGAGCGAATAGACGTCGGTCGCGGTCGTCACCGGCTCGCCGAGCACCTGCTCCGGCGCCGCGAATTCGCGGGTCATCGGTCGCATCATCGTGCCGGTGAGCTCGGCTCCCGGTACCTCGGCGAGCGGTTTGGCGATTCCGAAGTCGAGCAACTTGGGTTCGCCATCCGGCGTTACCAGGATGTTCGACGGCTTGATGTCGCGATGAACGATCAGGTTGCGGTGCGCGTGCTCCACGGCGTCGCATACCTTCAACAGCAACTGCACCCGTGCGCGAACAGGAAGACGCTGCGCATCGCACCAGGTCGTGATCGGCTCGCCGGGCACGTATTCAAGAGTGAAATAGGGCGAGCCATCCGGAGTCATGCCGCCGTCGTGCAACTGCGCGATATTCGGATGCGCCAGGCGGGCCAGAGTGTCGCGTTCGCGCAGGAAGCGCTGGACGAGTTCCGGCACGGCCAACTCGCTGCGAATGAGCTTCAGTGCGACCTGGTGGGTGAACTGCCCGTCGGCACGTTCGGCCAGAAACACGCGGCCCATGCCGCCTACGCCGAGTTCGCGCAGCAACCGGTACGCGCCAATCTGAGTTCCGGCGCAAGACTTTCCTTCTTCTTCAGCGAACAGCGGCGACAACAATTCCGCAACGCCATCGCCAACGAGGTCCGGCGCCTCGCGCGCGGCGAACAGCGAGCGCAGCTCCGCAAGTGTCGCCGCATCGCCGGCACAGGCCTGTTCCATCCACGCTTCACGCTGCTCTGTCGGCACATCGAGGGCTTGCGTGAACAACCGCTTGACCCGCGGCCAGTCCGCTCCACGATTCATGGCACGGCGGCGCCCAGTTCGCGCTGCAAAAACGCGCGAGCCAGTTCCCAATGGCTGAATACCGTGCGTTTGTGGCGATGGGTTTCCTTGGCGATCTCCTCGAAATCCAGTCCAGCGAAAAAGTGCCACTCGACAAGTTGCGCAAGTTCACCGTCGCAGGCTTCGAGTGCGCGCAATGCGGCATCGAGCTCGAGCGCACGCATCGAATCGCTCGCCTCGAGAGTCAGCGCGCGATCCAGATCGGTGACATGCGCGCCGCCACCGCGCTTGCCGGCTCCGCGCCGACGCGCGTGGTCGACGAGTATCTGACGCATGGCTCGGGCCGCCAGGGCATAAAAATGCGCGCGATCGCGCACCGGCTTGGCGCCGGCGCCGTTGAAGCGAAGGTAGACCTCATGGACCAGCACGGTCGGAGTCAGTGTTTCGGCGCTGAATGCCCGGCGCAGTGAATTGCGCGCCGTGCGCTTGAGCTCGGCGTAGACAAGTTCATACGCCCTCTGCGACGCGTCCCGGTCGCCGGATTGTGCCGCGTTCAGCAAATCCGTCAGTTGCTCCGGCCCTTGCACAGCACGCCTCACTGCTATGGCTTTTTCTGCCGAGGTTGGCGGAATGCGCCGTTCTCAACCCGGCGGGCCACCTTT
Organism: Rudaea sp.; assembly: GCA_035655975.1. GTDB lineage: Bacteria > Pseudomonadota > Gammaproteobacteria > Xanthomonadales > Rhodanobacteraceae > Rudaea. The sequence continues at coordinate 10,403 of DASRTK010000500.1, read as the reverse complement.
TTGCGCCTTCCCGCGTGACTGCTGGGTGAAAGGGGCGACTTTTGCCGATCGTGAGGTACCACCATGAATTCGTCACCGCGTACCAAGCTGCTCCTCAATGCAATCGCCACCGACTGTTGCAGTCTCCTCGCCACACTGCTGCTGGCAGCCATGCTGCCGGGCGCGGCACAGGCCAGTGTGTTCCAGCCCGTCACCAGCACCGCCAATTCCGGCCCCGGTTCGCTGCGCGCGGCGATCGACGCGGCGAACGGCAACACCGGCGGAACGATCATCACCTTCTCGATCGGCGCCAGCTGTGGACCGCAGGTGATCACGCTGATCACGCCCCTACCCGACATCACGCGGGAAACGCACATCCTGGGATACAGCCAGCCGGGCGCATCGCCGAACGATCTCGAAGTTGGCAACGACGCCAACATCTGCGTGATCCTGGACGGCTCGAGCCTTTCCATCAGCGACGGCCTGACCGTGCCGGCGAGCGCCGCCCCCGGCGTGACGATCTCGGCGATCGGCTTGGGCTTCAGCGGCTTCACCCACGCCGCGATCAACCTGCGCGGCGGCAGCGACCATGTGGTCGCGGGCATCCACATTGGCGGCCAGGTCAACGGCGTGACGCTCGATCCGGTCGGCTACGGCATCGTGCTCGGGCCGGGCGTACACGGCGTCACGATCGGCGGCGACTATACCAACTACGCGCTGCGCAACATCATAGGCGAGGCGCTCAACGACGGCATCCACATCGATGGCGCCGGCAACTCCACCGGCGCGGCGCACGACAACGCGATCATCGACAACTATATCGGCATCGGCTTCAGCGGCAGCCAGAACACGTTCAACCGCGGCAACGGCGCCAACGGCATTTACGTCGCCGGCTACAACACCGACATCGAACGCAACTACATCGACTTCAACGCCACGCACGGCATTCGTTTCACCGGCGCCGATGCGCACGGCAATTTCGCGTCGGACAACTTCATCGGCTACGAGTCCGGTCGTCCCGACGCCGGAAACGGCGTCGGCGTGCAAGCCGACAACGGCGCGGCGAGCAACGAGATCGACTACAACTCGATCTTCAACAACATCGGCGCAGGCGTGCAGATTCTCGACACCAGCCTGGACAATTACGTGTTCGGCAACCAGTTCTTCGACAACGGTGGCCTCGGTATCGACCTCGGTGGAGACGGCGTCAGCGCGAATGACAACGACTCGCTCGGCGGTGCGCTGCCCAACCGGGGGCAGAACTTTCCGCTGATCACCAGCGCCATCGGCGGTCACCAGAAGGGCACGCTCAATGGCACGCTGACGAGCACGCCCGGTACCTACACGATCGAGGCCTACACCTCGCCGGCGTGCGACGCATCCGGTTACGGCCAAGGCGAACTCAATGCCGGCTACATGCAGTTCACGATCCCGAACATCACCGTGCAGGGCCAGGGTTCGATCGCATTCCAGCTGCCACTCAATAGCAACTTTTTGCCACCCCTGACCACGATCACGGCAATCGCGATCGACGCCAACGGCAATACGTCGGAATTTTCGCCGTGCGTTACCTACGTCGACGACACGATCTTCGCCAGCAATTTCGAGGCGTTCCAGTGAGCGCTTGGCCGCGCCGTCAGCGAGTGCGCTTTCAGGCGCGGCCTTCGGGCGCGTCAGATGCTTTCGAACTCCTTGACCATCTTCGCGCGCAGCGCGGCGTCCGGCATGATGCCGATGCCGGCCTCGATGTTGTCCAGCATGTGCTTCGGATCGTTGGTACCGGGAATCGCGCAGGTCACCGCCGGGTGCGCGACGATCCACTTGAGCGCGAACTGCGCCCACGTCGTCGCACCGATTTCGGCCGCGATCGCCGGCAGCGGCCGGCCTTTCACGCGGTCGAACAGCCCGGCCTTCGAGTACGGACGATTGACCAGCACGGCGACTCGATTCGCCGCCGCGGCCGGCAGCACGGTGTTTTCCGCTGCGCGCTCCGTCAGCGAATAATTGACCTGGACGAAATCGAGCGTGCCGCGCTCGATCTGCTTCACCAGGTCGGGGTGGGCCGAATCCCTCGATGACGTAACGCCAACATAGCGAATCCGGCCATCTCGCTTCATCTGCTGCAGGGTGGCCAGCTGCGTGTCGACGTCGACCAGGTTGTGCACCTGGATCAGGTCGATGCGATCGCGACGCAATATGCGGAATGAGTCGTCGATCTGCTTTCGCCCGGCGTCGGCGCCGGTTGTCCATACCTTTGTTGCAATGAACGCGCGATGCTGCGGATCGGTTTCGGCGAGCAGTTCGCCGAGTACCGCTTCGGCCCTACCGTACATCGGCGAGGTGTCGATGACGGTCAGGCCAGCGTCGAAGAACGCGCGCAGCGTATCGGCTGCCGCCTTGCGCGTATCCGCGTCGCCGTGAACGTCGAAGTCGAACGTCTGCGAAGTGCCAAGCCCAATGACGGGCAGCGCTTCGCCCGAGCGCGGTATGGCCCGCGTCAGAATCCTGGCGCGCTCGGCCATCGCCGGTATCGCGCGCCACGCCAACACGCCCGCGCTCGCTGCCGCCAGCGAGCGGATCGCGCGTCTTCGTGCCGGATCGAACCTCGCCATGGCAGCGCCTGCGCAAATCGCGGTGTTGCACCGTCATTCTGCAACGATTGCGGGCGCACTGCCAGAGGCGAGGTCGGGCATATGCCGCAGATTACGCGATCCTGAATTGCTGGACCGGGCAAAGCGAACGGTCTTTGCGCCGTCAAGCGCCCCGACGGGCGATCGGCGCGTGGCATATGTGTTGCTCATCTATTTCGATGCGATATGACGCACCAGAAATTCTGTCCGACCCAAAGAAGAGGAAAGCACATGAGCAACCTTGATCATTCACGGCCGTGGCTGCTGGCGGCTCTGCTGGGCGCCAGCCTCGGCGCCTACGCGGCAAATCCGCCAGCAAGCACGAGCCCGCCAGCCACGGCGAGCATGCCCGCTGATTCCGCCAACACCGACCCGGCCAATACTCGCGTCAACAAGCGCGACGCGAACGACAGCGCCCTGCCTACCGCGGATAACCAATCCAACCAGCAGCCGGACATCCGCACGGCGGCCGACGTACGCAAGGCGATCGTCGATGACAAGTCGTTGTCCGTTCAGGCGCACAACGTCAAAGTCCTCGCAAGCGGCGGCGTCGTTACCTTGCGCGGTCCGGTGCACAACGCGGACGAGAAGAAACGTATCGAGCAGCTCGCCAAGAACGTGCACGGCGTGACGGCCGTGAAGAACGAGCTCGAATCCGAGGCAAAATCCCAATAGGAGTTACACCATGAAAGCATCCGTTTATTGCATCGTCCCGAACGAGATCCTTGCCGAGCAGATCGTGGCGCAGTTGCGCAACGTCGGCTTCTCGAACAACGACATTTCCGTATTGCTGCCGGACAAGCGCGGCACCAAGGATTTTGCGCATGAGCACAGCACCAAGGCACCCGAAGGTGCCACGACCGGCGGCGTCGCCGGCCTGGGCGTCGGCGCTGCGGTTGGCTGGCTGGCCGGCATCGGAGCTCTCGCGATCCCTGGCCTCGGCCCGTTCATCGCAGCCGGACCGATCATGGCCGCGCTCGGCGGCGCAGCGGTCGGCGGCACGGCCGGCGGCATCGTCGGTGCGCTGGTAGGCATGGGCATTCCCGAGTTCGAAGCCAAGCGTTATGACGCCAAGGTTCGAGAGGGCAACATCCTGATCTCGGTGCACACCGAGGACTCCAAGCAGCGCGACGCTGCCAAGGACGTCATGGATCGCGCCGGTGCCAAGGACATAGCCACTGGTCGCGAAGCCGGTGTCAGCGGCAAAGACAAAGCAGCCTGATCAGCTGTTGCGGAAAACGACACACGGGCTGCCGAAGGGCAGCCCGTTCCGCGTTCGGGTTCGTCGGATGAATCGAGATCGTCGCGCATGCACGATCATGCGCAACGTCGACGTGACGGTGTCCACATATTTTCTTGGCAAAAAAACAGGCGCGTTGCAGCATTGGGCGGGAACACTTAGCATCGACTCCGTCACTTTTCGATCATGACGGAGCGTCTCGATGACCTTTTTGTCCGCGGCGCCCGAACGCCTGCGCTGCAAACCGCTAGCTGCCTGCATTGCCGCTCTGTGCGGGCTGTCCGCTTCAAACGCACTGGCAGTCGGCAATACCTGGAACGTGACGGCATGCGGTGACACCGGTCCAGGCACGCTGCGCGCAACGATCAGCACACCCACGACTCTCTCCGGCGACATCGTCAGCCTGGACATGTTGGACAGCCTCGCCTGCAGCACGATCACGCTGGCTGCGGACCACACGTCGATTACGATTCTGCAGAACGACCTGACCATCAAAAAATCGGGAACGCCGGTCACGATCGATGCTTCGGCGCTGCCAAGCGGCGAGACGAATACCGACGACAGCCGCATCTTTACGCACAAGGGAACGTCCACGCTGCGTATCCAGAACGTCAATTTGACCGGCGGCCACGTTTATCACCTGAACGTCGAGGCGCGCGGCGGATGCGTGCGTTCGAGCGGCACCATCGAACTGACCGACAGCGTGGTTTCGGCGTGCAGCGCGACCAGCAAAGCCGCAGCCGGCGGCAAATTCGCGTTCGGCGGCGCCCTCGATTCACCCCAGGGCATCACGCTGACCAACAGCACCGTGGCGGGAAGTTCAGCCACGTCGGCCAACTTCCGGGCATACGGCGGAGGTATCCACGCCCAGGGAACCGTTACGCTGACCAACAGCACGGTCTCGGGCAACTCGCTCACCGCCGCTGTTTTCAGCAGCGGCGGCGGAATTTCTTCCGATAATCTCATTGCCACGCACGCGGTGATCAGCAACAACTACAGCAAAGCCTTTGTTGTGTATGGCGGTGGAACCGCGGGTGCATCGATCCAGCTGAACTACAGTTCAGTCACCGGGAACACGGCGAAATCGTTGGACGGCGCCTGGGGCGGCGGCATCTACTCGACAGATGTGATCGCCCACTACAGCACGATCAGCGGCAATTCGTTGCTGGGCTCGTCCGGTTACGGCGCCGGCGGCGCGATCTACGCCAAGGGCGACGTGGAACTGCGAAAGTCGACGATCGCCAACAACTACAGCAGCGCGGCAATCGGTGGCATTGCTTCGCTGTTTCTTTCCGGCGCGAACACCAACCAGTTCTACATGATTGCAAGCACCGTCACCGGCAACGTCGCGGCGTCGATCGGCGGCGGCATCGCCACGAATGCCGCACAAACGAAACTCTACAACTCGACGGTCGCGTTCAACCGGGCGACAGACGCATTTGCGCATGGCAGCGCGTACGCTCCGGGCCTGATACTGAATTCGCTTATCGGCCCGATGGCAGTCACCCTGTCGAGCAATCTTCTATCCAACAACTCGTACGGCGCAGGAATCGAGTTCGACTTGTCGACGGCGAACTCTGCGCCGCCCCACGCGATCACGTTCAACGCCGGCGCTGCGAACAACTTCATCCGCACCTTCGTCGTCGGCGACCCGCCAGCCAGCCAGCTGCCCGGCGATACGTTGAGCGGCGCCTGCCCGCTGCTCGGCCCATTGCGCGACAACGGCGGAACGACTCTGACCCATGCGCTGCTGAGCGGCAGCGTCGCCATCGATCACGGAGACAACGCCCGAGGCCTTCTGCAGGACCAGCGCGGGCTGGAGGCCGCGCCCATGCCCTACCCTTACCCGCGCGTGTCGAACCTCGTCGCCGATATCGGTGCGTACGAGGTCAATCATGCCGATATAGTGTTCAACGGCGGTTTCGACGGCTGCCCGGCGCTGCCCGGCGGATAGCGAAGAGCAGCAGTTGCGCGACGCGCGGGCCGTCTGCGACATCCCAAGCCGGCTCCGAAGCCGGACAAGGCGCATCGACCACGTTATCCGTATCATGGCAGGGCGATTCGCAGGATTCGGCGCATTGAAGACGCTTGAGAGGCCCCATGACCGTTCGCCATTTGTGCTTGCGCGTGCTTTCCACAACCTCGATCCGGATGCCTGAAGTTCGGCAATGCCTGTTCGCCCTGCTGCCATGCGCGTTGCTGGCGTGCCCGAGTCTTTGGGCGTCGCCCCATCAGATCGACGATTACCGCTGGGAAAAGGTCGATCGCATCGTTGCGATTGGCGATGTGCACGGCGACTACGGGCATTACCTGAAATCGCTGGAGGGCGCGGGAATCGTCGATGGGCGTGGCCAATGGATCGGCGGGGAGACGCACCTCGTCCAGCTCGGTGATGTTCCGGATCGGGGCGACGATACGCTGAAGATCATCGCGCATCTCAAAAAGCTGGCTGTCGAGGCGCGCACGAAAGGCGGCTGGGTGCATACGCTGCTCGGCAACCACGAGGCAATGAACACCCTCGGCGATCTGCGCTATGTCACTGCGGGCGAATTCGCCGCGTTCGCCGGTCGCGACTCGAACAAATGGCGCGACGCCTATTACGAAAAGGTGCTCGCCGACATCAAGGCGCGCGACCCGGAAAAGTTTGCGTCGCTGCCGGCCGATTTCCGCGAGACCTGGAATGCCAGCCATCCGCTTGGCTGGGTCGAACACCAGCGCGGCTGGAATCCGAAGTGGAATCCGAAAGGCGAGTACTACGAGTGGGCACTACAGGACAAGGTGGCGATACAGATCAATGACCTCGTGTTCCTGCACGGCGGCATCAGTGGCGCGTATTGCCAGAACACGCTGGCATCGCTGACCGAAAAGGCGCGCGCGGCGCTGGGCCAAAGCGACCCGGCGGCACCCAGCGTGCTGACCGATGAGAATGGCCCGCTCTGGTACCGCGGCCTGGCCGGCGTCGAGCCAGTGGCAGCACCGGAAACGGTGAAGGCAATCCTGGAACATCACGATGCGCGCCATCTCGTGATCGGGCACACGCCGACCCACGGCGCCATCTGGCCACGCTACTCCGGACAGGTGATCCAAGCGGATGTTGGCATGAGCGGCGTTTACGGCGGTCATGTCGCGTGGCTGGAACAGACCAAGGACGGACTCTTTGCCGGCTATGCATCAGGCAAGAAAATCCGGTTGCCTTCCGACGATGCCGGGCGCGTGGACTACCTGAAACAGGTCATCGCGCTGCAACCGGACAACGCGGGACTGCAGACGCAGCTGTCGACCCTTGAGCGTGCGAACGGCAGCGACGTCGAGACGAACAAGGCAACAGAAGGCACGCAAGGCGGAACCGATTCCGGGACAGTCCCAGCCGCTGTGCCTATTTGCGGCATTTCGCCGTGATGTCGCGGGCGAACTTGCCGTCGTCGAGCAGGTCTTCGAACCCTTTCGACAGATAGTCGTTGGCCCAGGCCTTGCTCTTGGCATCGAAGCGACTTTCCGCGTGGACCAGTTCCAGGATCTGCGGTTTCAGGCGCAGGAACTCGCCACGCGCAGTCTCGAGCGTCGCGTTGTTGGCGCAGAACCCGCGGAACACGCGTTCGCGGTTGCTGCCGATCTTCAAGACCGGATTGGGCACGGCATAGTGCGCATCGACCAGGCCGGACGAGTCGAAGTCATAGGGCACGGTGAACAACTTCGATTTCGGGTTCTCGCCGATCAACACGCTGTTGTGGCAACAGCGGTCGGCGGTGGGGCCGCTGAGCTGAGCGAAGTCCGTGTTGCCGATCAGGTACTCGAACAGCGCGAACCGGCTGCTCTCAAGCGGCTCCAATTGCTCCAGCGGGGCTTTGGCCATGTCGAGCTTCTCAAGATGGTTGCGTTTGGCCATCTCGGAATCGTCCTCGACCAGAAAACCGAAATGCGGCCCCTCGTGCGAGTTGTCCCCATTGTCGACATAGGTGACCGACAACGCACGCACCCTGAAGCTGCGCTCGGTGACCAGGTTATAGATGTGGTAAGCCAGGATCTCCTTGATGACGTACTGTTGCGAACGTTCATCGCTGTCGCAATGCGTCGACAGCTTGAGCGACTTGTTGCCGCGAAACAGCGTGTCCTTGATGGCCTCCTTGTCGAAGATCAACTTGATCGGGGCAAATTTGCAGACCTTCAGCCGGTTATGGCCGCGCGGTTCGAACACCACCGGAACCGAGTGCTTTGCCTTGGAGTCATCGACGTATTCGATCGTTCCGGGATAGCGCTTCTTGGCACTCTTGTTGCGCACGAATTCGTGCCAGGGCGCTGTAAGTGTCAACGCAAGCGGCGCTTCAGTGGCAAAGAGCTTGGCCGACTTGGCCTGATCGCCGTCCGCCGGCGCGGCGCACGCCGGATGCGCGACAAAAAGCAGCGCGACAAGCATCATGACGCTCGTCGCCTTGTGACATCTAGGCATTGCCTGCATGCTTGCGGCTCCGTCGACCATGGGGGATGACGTGAAGCGACTGGCTCAATCCTCGTCGTCGTCCTTCGCGGACGGATCCTCTGCCAGACGCTTGCGAAGTTTCTTTTCCGCTTTTTTCACTTCTTTTTTCTTCGCCAGGAAGTCCGACTCGAAGCCATCGCCGAAGTAGTGGACGTAGAGCGTCGAGTAGGTGAAGAAAACCGTCAGCACCGCAGCAATCTCCAGGGCCCGGACTCCTGCCGCGATCCCGGTGCCGATCGCCACCAGGATGAACAGCGCGTCAAACGTGTCCTGCAATGCACGCCGGAACTGGACGCCGGCAACGATGCCCGCCAGGCTGAAGGCCAATGCCAGGCTGTGCTGGACGACCAGTACGAGGGCGGCAACGATGCCCGGCAGAATCAGCACGGTCTCGTCGAGCGAATGATCATGCGCACTGGCGCGATGGATGTCCTTATGCACCCAGGAGATCGGCAACATGAGCAACCAGGTCCCGATCAGGATAACGATCAGCTGACGCGCAGCGCCGAGGCGGTCAAGCGAATTGGTGACCGTGAGAACGATCTCACCGTTATCCGCTTCGGCGGAACTCATGGGCAGTTCGTGATTGCCCGCGGCCGCTCCCGCTCCCTCGACCAGCTGCCTGACGCCGCCGATCGGAAGATGATGGACGAAATCCGGAAACAATATCGCAGCCAGCAACAGACAGCCCGCAAGAACCGCATGATAGATGACGAGGCGCCGGAGCAGGCGAACGCCTTCGCGGCGATGCTCGCTCCCGCCGTCAGGCAACGGGTCACGTTCCGGCAAAGATTCCAACACGGTACACCCCTTCACTGACGCAACAGTATCAGCTTGTACTCAGGTTACGGATCGCGCAAGGGAAATTACACGAACGCGCACGGCTTTCGGCTCGGAAAAAGTCCGCTGTCGAAACAGCTCCCCTCGCGACCTTTGCTTGGCCGGCAGCAGGCACCCTGACACAGCCAAGGCAGCGGCAATTGACCCCGCCCATGTCACTGGTTGCGCGAAACAGTATCGATGTTTGCGCTGAATTCAGCAACGCGCCGGCATTCTTCGACAAGGTTGCGTCGAGAACTGTACTCTGGACCGGGTTTCCGTGCGCTTATGCTCGCTGGGGCGAAGAGGAGGCAACAATGACACCGAAGATCCAACCCTGTCTGTGGTTCAACAAGAACGCTGAAGAGGCGGCGCAGTTCTACGCCGACATTTTCCCGAACAGTCGAATTGACACAGTGCATCGCGCTCCCGGGGATTATCCCGCCGGCAAGAAAGGCGACGTGCTGACAGTCGAGATGACAATTCTCGGAATGCAGTTCCTGCTGCTCAACGGCGGCCCCGAGTTCAAGTTCGACGAAGCCGTCAGCTTCCAGGTCTCGACGGAAGATCAGGAAGAGACCGACCGTTATTGGAAGGCGATCATTCAGGACGGCGGCGGCAAGGAAAGCGCATGCGGGTGGTGCAAGGACCGCTTCGGATTGTCCTGGCAGATCACACCGAAGCGCCTGATGCAGCTTCTGGCTGCCGGCGGCGAAACCGCGACCTGCGCGTTCACGGCGATGATGGAGATGCGCAAGATCGACGTCGCCGCGCTCGATCGTGCGGTCGAGAGCGTAAAGAAATAGCCTGGGGTTCTCCGAAGCGCAGGTGATCAGGCCCCCGCTTTTCCGCTGTGCCGCCTGGGGGCGGCTGGTTGGGGTTCTTGGCAGGGCATAGTCCGTATGCCTCGGACAAGCCCATGTGCGCCACCCGGATGCCGGCGCGCAGTGGCGCGCCAGTCCCCACGCAATTTGTTCGGAATTGCCGCGGTATTGCGTTTTTGCTGATTATGCGGACGCCGCGAGTTGCGCAGACGCGTTCATACGAAGATCCTCACGGCCGAACTGCACCCCGATTGCCGTGCGTCACATCAACTCCCAGGAGGCTGTACGTGAATGCCAATTCCGGACACTGCCTTGCGATGGCCTTGCTTTCTGCATTCGTGCTCTGCGGATGCAATGGCAAGCCGCGTATCAACGACGCCGAAACGCTGGATGTCTGCGAGCAGGTGACCGCAGCTGAAGCCGAGCGCATCATC
>DASRTK010000499.1:0-1709 GCA_035655975.1 Rudaea sp. | reverse complement strand
TTGCGCATCAACGGCGCGCGCCGATGGATTCGTCTCGGGTTTGCCGGCTTCCAGTCGGTCGAGGCGGTGAAGCTGATGTTCATCGTCTACCTCGCCAGCTATCTCGTGCGCCATCGCGACAACGTGCAGAGGAGCATGTTTGGCGTGATCAAGCCGCTCGGCGTGGCGCTGATTCTCGTTGGCCTGCTGCTGATGCAGCCGGACTTCGGCAGCGCCGCGCTGATCATCGCAGTCACGGTCGGCATGGTCTGGCTCGGCGGCGCCCGTATGCGCAACCTGTTCTATCTGGCGATTCCGGCGATGCCGGCGATCGCCTGGGCGGCGATGACGTCGGACTATCGCGTCAAACGCCTGACCTCGTTCCTGAATCCGTGGGCGCATCCGTTCGACGACGGGTTCCAACTGACTCAGGCGTTGATCGCGATCGGCCGCGGCGAATGGCTGGGCGTTGGCCTCGGCGGCAGCGTGCAGAAACTGTTCTATCTGCCTGAAGCGCACACCGATTTCATTCTCGCCGTGATCGCCGAAGAACTCGGCCTGGCCGGAATCCTCCTGGTGCTCGTTCTGTTCGCGGCGCTGGTCGGCCGCGCGCTGATGCTCGGCCTGCGTGCCGTCGAGCGCGGTCAGCGCTTCGCCGGCTACTGTGCGTTCGGCATCGGTTTGTGGCTTGGCCTGCAGACACTCGTTTCGATCGGCGTGAATCTCGGCGTGCTGCCGACCAAGGGCCTGACCTTGCCGCTTATCAGTTCCGGTGGATCGAGCGTGCTGATGACGTGCGCCGCGGTTGGCCTGCTGCTGCGCATCAGTTTCGAAGTCAGCCGCGCCGAGAACCGGCTGCTGGCCATGCCGGAGGAGGCGACCGCATGAACGGTTCGGTTGCCATGCGCACGGCGCCGGGGCATGCGGCTTCGGCAGCGCCGGGTGCAAAAACCGGCAATCGGTCGCGCCAGTCAAACGCGCCCGTGATGATCATGGCCGGCGGAACCGGCGGCCACATATTTCCCGGTATTGCGGTCGCGCAGGAGTTGCGCAATCGCGGCGTGCCGGTCGTCTGGCTCGGCAGCGATGGCGGCCTGGAGACAAGGCTCGTGGCGCAAGCCGGCTTCGACATCCAGACGATCCCGATCTCCGGCGTGCGCGGCAAGGGCATGCTGACGTTGCTGGCCGCGCCCTTGCGCATTGCGCGCGCATTGTGGACATCGTTGCGGCTGTTCGGCCGCGTGCGTCCGCGCGCGGCGATCGCGTTCGGCGGATTCGCCGCGGGTCCCGGCGGCGTTGCCGCCTGGCTGCGCCGCGTGCCGTTGATCGTGCACGAGCAGAACCGCATTCCCGGCACGACCAATCGAATTTTGGCGCATTTTGCCAAAAGGCGGCTTTGTGGATTCGCCGATTCCTTCGCCGGCGGCGAGTGGCTTGGCAATCCGGTGCGGGCGGCGATCGCCGGACTTGGCCCGCCGCAGGAACGCTATGCGGAGCGGCGCGACAATCTGCGTCTGCTCGTTCTCGGCGGCAGCCAGGGCGCCTACGGGATCAATGTCGTGCTGCCGCAAGTGCTGCAGCGCCTGCCCGCGGGCGTCGCCCTGCAGGTGCGTCATCAGTCTGGTCCGAAACACTTTGAAAAAACCCGAGGCCTCTACGAGGGTGCTGGAAGCAACGCCCAGGTCGAGCCGTTCATCGAGGACATGGCGGCAGCCTATGCCTGGGCCGAT
>DASRTK010000498.1:0-17607 GCA_035655975.1 Rudaea sp. | reverse complement strand
CCGTCGGTGACGTAGACGAAGCGGATCACGCCGTCGGGGTCGACCAGGAACGTCGCGCGCTTGGCCACGCCTTCTTCGGCATCGAGGATGCCGAGCGCGCTCGACAAGCGCTTGGCCGTGTCGGCCAGCATCGGGAACGGCAGGTTGCGCAGATCCTTGTGGTCCTTGCGCCAGGCCAGGTGCACGAACTCGCTGTCGGTGCTCGCGGCCAGCACCTGGCAATCGCGATCGGCGAACTGGCTGTTGAGGTCACCAAAACCCTTGATCTCGGTCGGGCACACAAACGTGAAGTCCTTCGGATAGAAGAACACGAGCAGCCACTTGCCCTTGTAGGTGTTGTTGTCGATCGGGGCAAACGCCTTTTCGACGCTCTCGGTCGAAACGGTGGCCTTGAGGTTGAACTGCGGAAACTTGTCGCCAATGGTAAGCATCGAATGACTCCAGTGAGATGAGGAAGAATTGAAGTTGCGGCAGTGAACGACCGCTGCCGGGAATCGCTAGCCGCCTGGGCTTGGGTGAATGATGCGGACTCAGTGGTCATCGTTCAAATTGATTGATAATATGATTGCGATAAGATTCATGAATGACTCCCTAGCCCCTAGCCCCTAGCCATGAACCTGCGCGACCTCCGTTACCTCGTTGCCCTCGCCGAACACCGCCATTTCGGCCGCGCTGCGGCGGCGAGCTTCGTTAGCCAGCCGACGCTGTCGACGCAGATCAAGAAGCTCGAGGAAGAACTTGGCGTGGCGCTGGTCGAGCGCACGCCGCGCAAGGTGCTGCTGACCGAGGTCGGACGCGAGATCGCGCAGCGCGCGCGCGACGTGCTCAACGAAATCGACCAGATAAAGGCCATCGCGCGGCGCACGATCGATCCGGAGTCGGGCACCGTGCGGCTCGGTATTTTTCCGACGCTCGGCCCCTACCTGCTGCCGCATGTCGTGCCGCGCATCCGCGAGCGCTTTCCGCGCCTCGAACTGCTGCTGGTCGAGGAGAAGACCGAGGTCGCGCTGCGCCAGCTGCGTGAAGGCCGCCTCGATGCGGCCGTGCTCGCCCTGCCGATCCACGACGACCAGCTCCATGCCGAATTCCTGTTCGAGGAACCGTTCGTGCTCGCGGTGCCAGAAGGGCATGACCTGGCGCGACGCAAGGGGCTCAAGCTCGCCGACCTGTCCGACCAGAGCCTGCTGCTGCTCGAGGACGGACACTGCCTGCGCGATCAGGCGCTCGAGGTCTGCCATCTGTCCGGCGCCGGCGAGAAGACGGGTTTCCGCGCGACCAGCCTGGAGACGCTGCGGCAGATGGTCGCCGCGAACGTCGGCATCACGCTGTTGCCGATGCTTGCCGTGCAGCCGCCCGTGGCGCAATCGGAAAATGTACACTTGTTGCAATTTCGCGGCGACGCGCCGAGCCGGCGAATCGCGATGATCTGGCGCAAGAGCTCGGCGATGGCGCCGTTTCTGAAGAAGCTCGCCGCCGTGCTGCGCACGCTGCCGCCCGGCTTGCTCGATGCGCGCACCGTCGCGGCCGGCGGGCACGCTGCAGCAATCCATGAGAAGCAACGGCGGATTGCGCAGCAGGGGGCGCGGAATTTGCAATAGGCCCTGTCTATCAGAACGATCGTTACAATCAATTTCGTTCTGTCGCGGCGGCGCGCTACCCTCCCCACATCCGCCGCGGCTGCGGCCGGACCGAATTGCTGGATCGGTGCGATTGCTGGATCAGCGCATCAGCACGTTTCAGCTTGGACAGTTTTTCCTCCGCCACATGAGAGGTGTGTCATGAGCAATCTGAAGGGCTCCCAGACCGAGGGCAATCTCAAGGCCGCGTTTGCCGGCGAATCGCAGGCCAATCGCCGCTATCTGTATTTCGCTCAGAAGGCCGACGTCGAAGGCTACAACGATGTCGCCGCGGTATTCCGCTCGACTGCCGAAGGCGAAACCGGTCACGCGCATGGCCACCTGGAATATCTCGAGGCAGTCGGCGACCCGGCCACCGGCCTGCCGATCGGCAGCACGTCGAACAACCTCAAGGCCGCGATCGCCGGGGAGACGCACGAATACACCGACATGTATCCGGGCATGGCCAAAGCCGCGCGCGATGAAGGCTTCGGCGAAATCGCCGACTGGTTCGAGACGTTGGCCAAGGCTGAGCGTTCGCATGCGAACCGCTTTACGAAGGCGCTGACCGAAATCGGGTGAGTGAGCCTTTACCTTCTCCCTCCGGTAGAAGGTGGCGCGAAGCGCCGGATGAGGTCGAAGGTGCCGCGCTGACGCGATGCCATGACTGCACCGGCAGGAATGCCGGTGCGAACAGCGGAGCTGGCCCGAAAGGGCAAGCGACAGGGATGTCGCGCGTAATGGCATCGCGTGCGGCACCTGAGTAGGAGGCAGGCGACGGCAGGGATGCCGGAGGTAGAGCAACGCAGGAGCAGTTGCCGGACGCCGACTGGAGGTGAACTCCATGGACGGACGCTTGATCAACTGTATTCTCACCCCTGCCCCTCTCCCGGTAGGAGGGGGGTTCGAGCGCAGGCGAGACCAACGTAAATGTCGAGCGTCCCACCGAGTACCACTCCCCGCGAAGGCAGTCTCGATGCGCCGACCCGGCATCCGCTGGACTGGAAAAATCCACTTTTCTACGACCAGGCTGCGCTCGATGCAGAACTCGAGCGTGTCTTCCACATTTGCCACGGCTGCCGACGCTGCGTGAGCCTGTGCCAGGCATTCCCGACGCTGTTCGATCTCGTCGACGAGTCGAAGACGATGGAAATCGATGGCGTGGCGAAGTCCGATTACGCCAAGGTCGTCGAGCAGTGTTACCTGTGCGACCTGTGCTACCAGACCAAATGCCCGTACGTCCCGCCGCATGAGTGGAACGTCGACTTTCCACACCTGATGTTGCGGGCGAAGGCGGCCGCCCACAAGCGCGGCGAGACACCGTTCAGCGCGAAAGTGCTTTCTTCGACGACCGCGGTCGGAAAGTTGTCGACGATTCCGGTGGTGGTCGAGGCGGTCAATGCGCTGAACCGCAGTCCGACCGGACGCAAGCTGCTCGAAAAGACGCTCGGCGTGCACCGCGACGCGCGCGTGCCGGCGTATGCAAACCCGACGGCGCGCAAGCGGCTGAAGAACCTCGATGGCGCCGGGCAGACGCAAGTGGCTGGCCGCACGCGTGGCAAAGTCGCGCTGTTTGCGACCTGCTACTGCAATTATTCGACGCCGGAACCGGTCGAGGACCTGGCCGCGATCCTTCGTCACAACGGCATCGGCGTTACCCTGGTCGCGCGCGAGGTCTGCTGCGGCATGCCGAAGCTCGAGCTCGGCGACCTGGACAGTGTTGCAAAGTATAAAGAGCAGAATATCCCGGTTCTCGCCGCCGCGATCCGCGACGGCTACGACATCACTGCGGCGATTCCGTCGTGCGTGCTGATGTTCAAGCAGGAACTGCCCTTGATGTTTCCGGACGACGCCGACGTGCAGCTGGTCAAGCGCCATGTCTTCGACCCGTTCGAGTATCTGTGGCTGCGGCATCAGGCCGGCTCGCTCAAGACCGACTTCAAGCAGGCTCTCGGCAAGATCGCCTATCACGCGCCATGCCACCAGCGCGTGCAGAACATTGGCCCCAAGACGCGCGACGTGCTGGCGCTGGTGCCGGGAACCGAGATCCAGACAATCGAGCGCTGCTCCGGGCACGACGGCACCTACGGCGTGAAGGTCAAGACTTACACGTTGTCGCGCAAGATCGCCAAACCGGTTGAGACGCGCGTGCAGCAGATCGCGGCCGCGCACTTCGCCAGCGATTGCCCGATGGCCGGCAGTCACATCGCGCACGGCCTCGGCGACAATCCGCGCGCCGAAAGTCCTATAACTCTGCTACGTCAGGCTTACGGGATATGAAACGCATAATTTGGACGCGGATGACGCGGATTTCCGCGGATAAAATCCGATAAAGCAAATATAAGGGAATATCTGATTTTTCGTTGCCGAGGCCTTCCGCCGATATCGGCGGAAGGCCTGACCAGCACTCTTCAACACGTCTTTTGGCTTTATCCGCGTTCATCCGCGTTAAAGAGCTCTTGCCAGAACCCCATGAACAAACTCAAGCCAGCCGACCTCTACACCCTCGAAGCCTACGCCCGCGAGCGTCCCGCGTTTCGCGCCCGCGTGCTCGCGCACAAGGAGCCGCGCAAAGTATCGATCGGCGCGCATGTGACGCTGCTGTTCGAGGACCGCCTCACGATCCAGTACCAGATCCAGGAAATGCTGCGCGTCGAGCGCATCTTCGAGGCCGCCGGCATACAGGACGAACTCGATGCGTACAATCCGCTGATTCCGGACGGAAGCAACCTCAAGGCGACGATGCTGATCGAGTACCCTGACCCGGAAGAGCGCGCGCGGCGCCTGCTCGAGCTGCACGGCATCGAGCACGGCATTGCGCTGCACATCGATGGCCAGCCGCCGGCGCTCGCGATCGCCGACGAGGACATGGATCGCAGCACCGAGCAAAAAACCTCGGCCGTGCATTTCCTGCGCTTCGATCTGGATGCCGCGCAAGTCGACGCGTTCAAGAGCGGTGCCGCCGTCGAGCTGCGCGTGGATCATCCGCGCTATCTCGAGCGCAGCATGCTCACCGAAGCGTCGCGATCGGCGCTGGCCGCCGATTTCGATTGAGCGCGATACCGCGCTGGCTGTGGTTGCTGGCGCTGCTTTTCGCGCTCGCCTGGTACTGGCACGGTTCGCGCCCGATCGCTCATTTGCCTGGCGTGCTCGTTGCGGAAGCACCGCTGCAGCAGCCGCTGGACGAAGCCGTGGCGCTGCGCAAGGGCGACGTTGTGATCAAGCCCCTGGCGACGTTCGCGCTGACCGCGCGCGTGCTGAGCCGCGCCGACTACCGCTGGGATGACCTCGCCGCGCTCGTGCCGACCGATCTGGCGCTCGGCTGGGGCCGCATGTCCGACAGCGGCGTGCTCGACAAAGTACACGTTTCCCAGTCCGGCCGGTTCTACATCTGGCGAGTCAGGCAGCCGCCGATTCCGGAGCGCGAGATCATCGAGTCGAGCGCGAACATGCATCTGATCGCGGCCGACGATGCGGTGGCGCGCGCGATCAAGCGCACGCGCGTCGGCGATGTCGTCGCGTTCGACGGCTATCTGGTCGAAGCCGACTGGCCGGACGGCCGCAAGGCCGTCAGTTCGCTGACGCGCAGCGACAGCGGCGCAGGCGCCTGCGAAATCGTCTGGGTCGAGAACTTCAGCATCGCGCCGCGCTAGCGGCCAATCTACGGGACTGGATCGCGAAGCGAGGTTCCGGCCGCGGCATGGCGCGGCATCTTCGATCCGTTTAGCCGCCCGATGACGGCGCGCGCGAGAGTTTCTGCTGGATGTCCTCGAGCGCAAAACCTCGCGTCTCGATGCCACTGGCGAGCAGCAGCGCCCCGGAGATCGCCATCGGCACGGCGATCAGCAGCGCCGACAGCACGAAGTGTTCGAAAAAGCCGACGACACCGAGCGCCGCCCCGAGGATGCCGCCGAACTTCGAGCTCGCGGCAATGACGCCGGAGCCGGTGCCGCGCAGTTGCACCGGATAGATTTCCGCGGCGTACGGAATCAGCATCGCGATGACCCCGCTGACGCTGACGAGCAGCGCGACGGCGGCGGTCGTCGTCGCCCCGGCCGAACGGACACCGAGCCAGGCCATCAGGCAGAACGCGAGCAGGGCACAGGTCGTCAATGCGATGAACAGGACGAGCGACTTGAACGAACTCCAGCGGTGATACAGCCATACGACGACGGCGATGCCGGGCAGCGCGAGGATCGCCGACTTGGCGAGCAGCGCCGCCGTGCCCTTGGCCTCGATGCCGAGATCGACGAGATTCGTCGGCAGCCACAGCAGGAAACCGAAGTTCACCAAGCCCCAGGCCACGCCGCACAACACCAGCCCCCACGTGATGCGCGCATGCCGGCCGCGCAACAGCTGGCGCATGCCGGTGACCGGATGTTGCTCGTCGAGCACGGCCGCGGCGAGAGTCTGCTCGTCGTCGCGTTCGATGACTTGCGGCGCTTCCCCGAGGCAGTGCGCGCCCGAGAACTTCATCAGCACCGCGCGCGCTTCGTTTTCGAGGCCGACGCTGGAGAGGAAACGCGGCGACTCGGGAATCCAGCGATTCAACAGCAGGATGATCGCGCCGGTCGGCAAGTTCAGCAGCCACAACGCGCGCCAGCTGAATGTCGGTTCGAGCAGCGTCGCGGCCCATGCCGCCAGCAGATAGCCGGCCGATGTGCCAACGCCGCCGAGCATGACCAGCAGCCAGCCGCGATGCGCGGCCGGCACGGTCTCGGCCATCAAGGTGAATGCGATCGGCAGCATGCCGCCGGCGGCCATGCCCATCAGAAAGCACATGGCGAGATTCCAGCCATAAGTTGGCATCGCCCCGCAGATCGCGGTCGCCATGAACATCAGCGCCGACAGCAGGATCGCGGCGCGCCGGCCGAACACGTCGCCGACGCGGCCCCAGACGATCGAGCCGACCGTCGTTCCAATCAGCGCGACGAGCGCCAGGAGTCCGCCACTCTGCTTGCTGATTGCGTACTCGGCGGTCATGCCGGGCATGACGAAGCCGAGCGTCGCCGGCTTCATCACGTCGATCGCGAGCGCGACGATCAGCACGATCACGAGCGTCCAGTGCTCGGCATTCAGCGGCACGCTGTCGGCCACATGAAACGAGGCGTGGTCGCGCGCGCGCTGAAGCACCTGGCGCATCTGTTCCAGACGTGGCATCAGGCCGTACATCGACAGCAGCAGGCCCAGTGGGATAATCGCCATGCCGGCCAGCATGACCGGGTCCATGGGCATGCCGGCAAGGTGGTAGTGCGTGTGCGCGCCCATGGCCAGCATCGGCCCGTGCGACAGCACGCCGGCAATCAGTAGCGCGCAACCGACCCAGAACGCAATTGGATGATGGAACGAGATTCCGCCTGAAGCCGTGGACTGCATCTTCGAACAACTACCCCGGTAAAACCGCAATCTCGAGGGAAATCGATCGCGATTTCCCGCCCCGAGGCATTGTCGCCGATCCAACACCGGTTTGCACTCCTGGTCGCCGCGGTTGCGGCAGCGGCGCGGCCGCCATCCTGCATGCGACGATGCGTGTCGCGCGAGATCGCGCGGCCGCCGTCCGAGCCGGCCAGATTCCGGTTGCCCTCTTGGTCGTGCCGAGAGCGACCTTCGATGCAGCGGTGGCGTTGTGTGACGTATTGCGCATCGGTGCAGCCTCCCCGCCCTGTTCATTTGTGGCAACATGACGCGGCGGGACAAGGGGAACCAAGACCGTGAATCGCTTTCAGACGACGCGCTGGAGCATCGTGCTGCATGCGGGCAGGGAAACCGCGGGAGCCCGCGCCGCACTCGAGGAGTTGTGCCGGACCTATCGGTCGCCGGTGATCGCCTATGTCCGCGGTCGCGGCCGTAATGCGGATGAGGCCGAAGACCTCGGCCAGGCATTCTTCGCGCGCTTCATTGAAGGCGCATATCACGCGCAGGCCGATCCGGCCCGAGGAAGCTTTCGCGCGTTCCTGCTCACTGCGCTCAAGCGCTTCCTCAACGACGCCGCCGAACGCGCTCACGCGCAGAAGCGCGGCGGCAACGTCCAGTTCCAGTCGCTCGACGCGATGGACGGCGACGAAAGCGAAGCGCAGAACGTGGCCGAGCGCGACACGCCCGAGCAGGCGTTCGAACGCGCATGGGCCAAAGCCGCGTTGCGCGCGGCCATGCGCCGGCTGCGGGCGGAGACCGCCGCGGCCGGGAGGTCTGAATTGTTCGACCAGATGTGCGAGTTCCTGGCCGAGCGTCCGAGCGAGGCCGACTACGAGCGCGTCGCCGAAGCGCTGAAGATGCGGCGCAATACCGTCGCCGTGGCCGTGCATCGCCTGCGCCAGCGCCTGCGCGAACTCGTGCAGGACGAGCTTGCCGACACTGCCGTCGACAAGGACGGCCTCAGCGCGGAGCTCGACCAGTTGCGCAAGTCGCTGGCCACGGTGATGGACACAAGTTGAGGTAATCCTGTCCGGCGGATTCCGTATCTAGCAGGTGAGACACTGCAGCTGCACGAAAGGGGAAACGTGAACTCGCGACCTGAACGACTGCATGACCGATTTGCGACGACGCGCTGGTCGATGGTCATGCGCCGTGGCGCAACCGAATCGGCCAGCGCACGCGATGCACTGGGCGAACTGGCCGGCCGTTACTGGTATCCGGTCTATATCTATGTGCGGCGCTGCGGCCACGCGCCGGAGGCCGCCGGCAATATCGCCCGCCGCTTCCTGCAGCAGTTGTTGCGCGAGGTGGACGATCGTAGCGCCCAACCCTCGCAGGGGCATTACCGCAGCTACCTGCTTTCGCGCCTGCACACGTTCCTTGCGGCCGGCCCCGTGGACGAAGGCAGTCCGGCGACCGAGCCAGCGATGCCGCCGGGCAGGAGCCCAAGTGCGCCGGGCAGGAGCGCAAGTGCCGCGGAGGCCACGGATGGCCGAGAGCGGCCCGCGGAGGCCATGGATGGCCTGGAGAGGCCGAACGACCTGGAACTGCGCTACCAGCGCGATCATCTCGACCAGCTGTCACCCGAGCAAAGCTACCAGCGCGCGTTCGCCCTGCAGATCCTGCACCGCACGCTACGGCGGCTGACCGACGAGGCGCGGCAGACCGGCCATTTGCCGATGTTCGAGCGGCTCGAACAGTTCCTCGCGCGCGATCCCGCCCCCGGCGAATACGAATCGATCGCCACGCGCCTGTGCGTGCGCCCGCTGACTTTGGTCATGGCGCTCAAGCGCATGCGCCAGCGCTTCCGCGAACTGGCCGCGGAGGAACTCGTCGACACGGTGGCTACGGAAGAAGATCTCGCCGGCGAACAGGACGCGCTGCTGTCCGTGCTCGGCGGGGCCAATCCGTGAATCACACGCTGCTGACTCCACTGCCGTCGCCCGAGAAAGTCGATTCGCTTGCGCAGCGTGGCCTCGACGTATCGATGATCGCCCAGCTCGCGTTCGCGCGCGCCGGCGACGCATCGGTCGCGGAGGGCCGCCACCTCGCGCTGCTGCCAATCGAATCGCTGGAACTGGATCTGTCCGATCCGGCCCAGTGCCAGTTCGGCGATTACGAACTGGTCGAACTGATCGGCGAAGGCGGCATGGGCGTGGTCTATCGCGCGCGCCAGTTGAGCCTGGATCGTGAGGTCGCGATCAAATTGCTCGCCGCCGGCGTCTGGGCGTCGGCCGAATTCGTCGAGCGTTTTCGCCGCGAAGCGCAGAACGCTGCGCGCATGCAGCACCCGAACATCGTGCCGGTCTACGAAGTCGGCGATCACGACGGCCTGCATTTCTTCAGCATGCGTCTGATCGGCGGCCCGAGCCTGGCCGCCGAACTCAAGCGCGAGAAGAAACTGTCGCCGCAACGTGCCGCACAACTGCTGCGCACGATTGCCGAAGCAGTCGACTACGCGCACCGCCTCGGCGTGCTGCACCTGGATCTCAAGCCGGCCAATGTCCTGATCGACGAAAACGGCATTCCGCACGTTGCCGACTTCGGTTTGGCCCGGCGCATCGACAGCGCGCTGGCTGCGGACAGCGACGAGGTGTCCGGCACGCCGAGCTACATGGCACCCGAACAGGCCTCGCCGCGCGCGTCGCGAATCACGCGCGCGACCGACATCTGGGGCCTCGGTGCAATCCTGTACGAACTGGTGACCGGCGAGCCGCCGTTTCTGGCGCACTCGCCGCAGGAAACGCTCAAGCTCGTGGTCGAAGGAAGCTTGCGCAATCCGCGCCGCTACATCCCCGATCTGCCGCGCGACCTGGAAGCGATCATCCTCAAGTGCATGGCCTACCGGGTCGAGGAGCGCTACGCCAGCGCGCGCGATCTCAGCGACGATCTGGCTCGGTTCCTCGAAGGCCGCGCCGTGCGTGCGCTGCCGCTCAATGCCGCGCAACGTGCGCTGCGCTGGACGAAACGCGAGCCGAAGCTGGCGGCAGCGGTCCTCGCCGCGTTTGCCGCGCTGCTGATCGGACTCGCCGCGACGACGCAACAATGGCGGCGGGCCGATGCGAACGCCGGTTCGGCGCGCGAGAACCTGTGGGCTACGCGCGCACAGACAGCGCACGCCGCGCTCGCGGGCGGCGACGGTTTCCGCGGCCTGCACGCGCTGATCACGAACCTGGCGGAGATGGAAGCGGACGGACGCACCGAAGCGGCGGCGATCGAACGGCAGCGCATCGGCACGATCCTGGCCAATGCGCCGCAGCTGCTCGATGTGATCCGCGCCGGACCCGGCGAGCGGGCGACTTCGGTCGCCATCGCACCCGACGGCCGCCACGTCGCCGTTGCCACGGAGCTCGAGCACGGTTCGCATCGCATTCACCAGTACGAGCTCGGCGAGCTGCGCGAGACCTGGTCCGTCAACACCGACAACCGCACGTTCCTGATGGCGGCCGGCGATGCCGGCGCTCCGCACAGCAACCTGCATTACACGGCCGACGGCCGTTTCCTGCTGACGTCGCTGATCGAGCAACCCGTGGTGCCGGCGCCGCGCTATACGGACATGATCGCTTTCGATGCGCGCGATGGCCGCGTCCTCTGGCCCGAAGGCCTGGCCGAACAGCATGCCGACATCGTCTATGACGATACGCTGCGGCACGCGCTGGTCCGCTTCCGTTCCGACAGGTCGTTGCGCTGGCCCGATGCCGCGCAGTTCTACGAGATCGACGGCTGGCGCGCGATCGGTCCGCGGCACACGAGCGCGACCACGCTGTCCGCCGACAACTGGCTGCCGGCGCCGGACGGCAGCGCGTGGCTCGGCACGCGCGACTCGGCGCATTTCGCTCTGTACACGATTCCGGCGCTGGAGCCGATCTGGCAGCTGCAACTGCCCGAATCGGGCCTGGTCCGTGCCTGGCGATTCAGCCATGACGGACACCGGATCGCACTCGGCGGCGTCGACGGCACGGTGCTTCTGGTTGAGGTGTCCAGCGGCCGCGCCGCCGAACTGAGTTCGGGTCCGACAACGCGCGTGATGCGCGTCGACTTCGACGCCGGCGATCGCACTCTCGCCGCGGTCGACGAAAGCGGCCAATTGTGGGCCTGGGATGTCGCCACCCGCCTGCCACGCGTCGCACCGCTGAACCTCCTGCGCGGCGGCAGCGAAGCGACGCTCATCCGTTTCGCCGGCGATACGCTGTACGGCGGCGGCGCCTTCGACGGCGGCGGCGACCTGGCCTACGCCACGCTGGCGCCACGCGCGCCATTCAACAACGAGGCCGTTCGCGGCGCGGCGCGCCTGCGTGGCGGCGAGTGGGGCATCGCATTCGACGTTGCCACGGACACGCACCGCCTCGTCACGGCCGGCTTCGGCAATCTCATCGAGGTATGGCAGCTGCCGCCATCGCCACTACTCACGGCGCGCGCTGCACCGCTGCCGGCGCCGAACCTCACCTTCGACGGAAGGCGCATCGTCGCCGTCGACGGCAACGACGTGCGTGTCATGGACGCGGTAACCGGCGCGGCCGTGTCGCCGCCATTGCGCCACCCCGAGCCTGTGCGCTTCGCCGAACTATCTCCCGACGGCCGTGCACTGGCGACGATCGCCGGCCGCACCGTGCGCATCATCGATCCCGGCAACTGGCAGCTTCGCGGCACGCCGATCCTGCTGCCGCAGACTCCGCTGCGACTCGCATTCGCCGAGACCGCGCCGCTGCTCGTGGTGACCACCGCGGACTACGAGGGTGATGCCCTCCACGAGCAGATTTATCGGATCGACCTGACCCAGGGCGCGCTGCGCGGCGCAGCCGCGCAGGTCAACTCGCTAAACGATCTGGAAATCGACCCGCAGGGCCGCTATGCCATCGTCTCGACCTGGGACAGCGTGAAGCATGCGGGCGCCGGTCCGCTGAGAATGGCGCTCGACAGCGGCGTCACCTCGTGTGCGCCCGATCTGGGAAAACAGTGGTATCCCGCACTTGCAGCGGACTCGCACAGCGCATGGTTCTCCGTTGCGCTGCCCGATTCGCCGCGGATGCTGCAACACTGGGACTTCGATGCCTGCCGCGAGATCGCGCTGGCCGAGCGAATCCAGCTGCCGGAAAGCGCCGTCCTGATGCCGCGCGGCGACGAAGTCATCGTGCATCGCGGCGGCAACGAGGCGTTGATACGGATCGGCGCCGATGGCCGCCGCCGCGCTTCGCTCGGCGAAGCGATTCCCGGTGCAATGTACAAGTTCGCGCTCAGTGCGGACGGCGCGCGCGCGGCAGTGGCAACGCGCAACGCCGTTCATCTGCTCGACGCGCACCAAGGCCGGCGCCTGTCCGCGCCGCTGACCGCGCCGATCGGCGGCGACGACGCGATCGCCGATCTGGCGTTTTCACCCGATGGTGCACGGCTGCTCGCACGCACGATCAACGGCCGCTGGCTGCTCTGGGCGTTTCCGCGCGCCGAGGGGGACGTCGGTGCACTCGCGCGACTGGCGCGCGTGCTCGATCCAAATCCGGCGGAGAGTTTTCCGGATGCCGACCTCGACGCCTTGCGCGCACAGTTGCACGGCGCGGCGCAGTCGGGTTCGGGCATCGTCCGTGTCGCGAACGAGCCGATCCTGTTCGCGCTAGCCGTCGGCGCCGAGATCGATCCGCGCTTCGTCCCGCTCGACCTTGCTCCTGCGATCAATGTGCCGCTGGTCGGCAAGGTCTGGTCGGAGCCAAACGAAACTGGCGACAAGCCGACTTTGGCAGCCGGCCTGCAACGCTTCCTCGGCGTCGACTACCGCATCGACGGCGGCGTGCAGCTTAGCGGCGGCGGGACCGCACTTGCGCTCGGTCCGGAGCTGCATCGCAGCGCCGTCGTCGACGTACCGGGTGTTACGGCGAGGCGCGTTCACGTGCTCGCCTCCATGCAGACTCCGATGCCCCGCGGCACGCCGTCCCGGCCATTCGCCCACGTCGTCCTGATCGGCGCTGACGGGCGCGAGACGCGTCTGGAAATCCGCACGGTGCGCGACATCGTCAGCGGCAACCCGAACCATGCAGATCGCAGCGCGCACATCGCCTGGATGGGTGCCGACAGCGGCGGGGTGCGCAGTGGCGGGCCAGCCGAGCCGGGCTCGCCGATATATGCGGTCGCTCTCGATGTGCCATCGAACGTGGGTCCTTTGCGCGGCCTGCGCCTGGACGTCGCCGACGGCCCCATCGAGGCGCCGCTGTTCTATGCCGCCACGCTGGAACGCGCCGATGCCGGTGCGGAGACAACGCGATGAGCGCAGCGACTTGCCGCCGGAAATTCGGGCTCGTGGTGTGCCTCGGGCTTGCCTGCAGCGCACCCGTCTGGTCCGGCGCTGCCGCCGCACCGCCGGAAACCCCGGACGCGCAGACTGCGGCACAGGGCGCCGTCGAGTTGACGACGGTCGAAGTGCTCGGCTCGCACATCCGCCGCGTGGACGTCGAGACGCAGCATCCGGTCTTCACGGTCGATCGCGCCGAAATTCTGCGGACCGGCCTGTCGAGCGTCTCGGACATCATCCAGAACATCGTCTTCAACGGCGAGACGCTGAACCGGCACATCAACAACGGCGGCAACGGCGAGATGCTGGCAAACCTGCGCAGCCTCGGCTTCAACCGCACGCTGGTGCTGCTCAACGGCCAGCGTTTCGTCACCGACATCGGCGGCGGCGTCGACCTCAGCGCCATCCCTTTCAGCATTGTCGACCACATCGACGTGCTGCTCGACAGCGCGTCGGCGATCTACGGCTCCGACGCGATCGCCGGCGTCATCAACATCGTCACGCGCAGCGGTTACGAGGGCGGCGAACTCGGCATCTACGGCGCTCAGTACGATCAGGACGACGGCCAGCGCACGCTCTACGACGTGGGCTACGGCGCCAAGGGCGACCACTGGAGCGCATCGGCCGGCATCGAATACGGGCGCGACGACCCGGTGTTCGCAGGCAGCCGCGAGATTTCTTCCGTGCCCAGATATGGCTTGCCGACAGCCGCCACGGGGTCCAACGCGACCCCCTATTCGTGGCTCACACCGAAGTCGAGGCGAAGCCTTGGCCGGGTTGCGCCGCTGCGGTTGCGTCCGGGCCGACCCGGAACTTCGATCGACGACTTCCGGCCGATCGTTC
Organism: Rudaea sp.; assembly: GCA_035655975.1. Classification (GTDB taxonomy): domain Bacteria; phylum Pseudomonadota; class Gammaproteobacteria; order Xanthomonadales; family Rhodanobacteraceae; genus Rudaea. Next base: position 3,453 of record DASRTK010000498.1, on the reverse strand, counting down.
CGTTCGCGGAGGCTTACAACTACGCGCCGCTCAATTACATGGAGACCCCGCAGCAACGCCGTAGCGTTTTTGCCCAGGGACGCTATGAAATCGGCAGCGACCTGGCACTCACTGCCGACGTACTGGTGAACCAGCGCAGCTCTGCGCAGCAACTCGCGGAGCCCGTCGTGGGCTTCAGCAGCAACAATCCCGGCGTGCCGGATGGATTCGGCATTTCAGCGGACAACGCCTATAACCCGTTTGGCGAACCGATCATCACGGCGCGTCGCCGCTTCTCCGAATCCGGACCGCGCGTGTTCGACCAGACCGCCGATACCGGACGGTTGCACGTTGGACTCGACGGCGCGTTTGTGCTCGCCGCCCGCGACTTCACCTGGGGGGCGGACGCGATCGCCACCCAGGTGCGCGCGCGCGAGTTCACCGGCACTTACGCCGATGACCGGAAGCTTGCCCTGGCGGTCGGACCTTCGTACTTCGACGCATCCGGCGTCGCGCATTGCGGCACACCCGACGCGACGATCGCCGGTTGCGTGCCGATCAATCTGTTCGGGCCGCCCGGCTCGCTGACGCCGGCCATGCTCGACTACGTCAACGCCAACGAGATCAATCGCACCAGCAACGATTCGCGTGTCGTCGATGCGCATGCCACGACGAACCAGCTGTTCGAGTTGCCGGCCGGCGGCCTCGGCTTTGCCGCCGGCATCCAGTACCGGCGCGAGAGCGGCAGCCAGATCATCGATCCGCTGCGCGCGAGCGGCAACGAAAACGGCAATGGCGCTTCGCACGGCTCAACTACCGGTTCCTACTCGGTGAAGGAGGCCTACCTCGAATTCGACGCGCCCCTGCTGGCGGACAAGCCGTTCGCGCAGAAACTCGACTTCATCGTCGGTACGCGTTACTCGCGCTATACGAATTTCGGCGCCACGACAAACTCGCAATACGGCATGCGCTGGAAACCAGTCGATGACTTGCTCCTGCGTGCCAACTACGCCGAGGGCTTCCGCGCGCCTGCTGTCTCCGAACTGTTCGGGGGTACGGAGCAAGTATCCGGCGTGCCCGAGGATCCCTGCGATCAGATCAACGCCGACATTCCACCTACCCCCGCCACGCTGGCGCGCTGCACGAAACTCGGCGTGCCGCCCAACGTCGATTCGTCGACTGCCGGCGGCGCCACGCTCAGCGGCGGCAACCCGGACCTGCAGCCGGAGACCTCACGTTCCAGCGGCCTGGGCATCGTCTACACGCCGCAGCAGCTGACCGGTCTGGACCTCAGCATTGACTGGTACCAGATCCAGGTGCGCAATGCGATCGCCGATCCGGGCGCCCAGGCGGTGGTCGACGACTGCTACATGCGCAATGCCGATGCCGCGTGCGCGTACATCGTGCGCGACCCGGTCAACGGCACGCTGCACCAGGTCACCGACCTCAAGCAGAACCTGCGTGGCGGCATCGAGACCGAAGGCTACGACTTCACGGTCAACTGGCGCCACGAGATGCCTGTCGGCCGCCTGAGTGCGCACTGGGTCACGAACTACGTCGACTACTTCGGCGAGATCGGACAGCCGCAACCGGGCAGCACGCTTGCGGACGGCTCGATCGCCTTCGGCAACACGGCCGGATTGTCCAGCCCGACGGTGTCGAACCTGTTCGGCGTGATCTGGCGCTGGCGCTCGCAGCTGCAAGTCGCCTGGGAAAATGATTCGTGGAGCGCGTCGATCACCGGGCGCTACTACAGCAGCATTCTCGAAGACTGCGGCAACGTGACCTTTACGGCACTCGTCGTCCACGATCCGTCGTTGCGCAATCTGTGCTCGAACCCGGACCACGAAATCCTGATCGGTGGCTTTCCGGTTGCGGAAAACCGCGTGCCGAGCGTCACCTACACCGACATCGAGGGAACCTGGCATTCGCCGTGGAATGCGTATTTCACGTTTGGCCTGCGCAACGCACTGGACCGCACGCCACCGGTGTCGTACTCGGCGTTTGCGAATTCGTTCTTTCCGGAATACGACATGCCTGGCCGGTTCTTTTACGTGCGTTACCGGCAAAAGTTCTGACGTAGGGTGGGCCTTGGCCCACCGCTCTTCATTTTGCGCCCACGGAAAGGTGGGCCAAGGCCCACCCTAGCCGATTGCCTGCGCGCGCCGCGACGCCGTCGATGCCTGTGCCAGATCCAGCGCAACTTCGAAGTCGGCAACGAGATCCTCGGTCGCCTCGATACCTACCGATACACGCACCAGACCATCGCCAATACCGGCGCGGCGGCGAGCTGCCGCATCCATGCTCGCGTGTGTCATTGTCGCCGGATGCGCCACGAGACTCTCGACGCCGCCGAGCGATTCGGCCAGAGTAAAGCAGGTCAGGCCGTCCACGAATGCCTCGACCGCATTCTCGCCGCCGGCGAGGTCGAAGCTCAGCATCGCGCCGAAGCCGCGCTGCTGGCGCGCCGCGAGCGCATGGCCCGGGTGCGTCGGCAACGCAGGAAAGTATACTTTTTCCACGGCTGGATGGCGCGTCAGCACGTCGGCCAGCGCGTTCGCATTTTCCTGATGCGCGCGTAGCCGCGGCTGCAGCGTGCGCAGGCCGCGCAGGGTCAGATAGCTGTCGAACGGCGCTCCGCCGACGCCGAGACAGTTGCACCACCAGGCGATCTGTTCGCCGAACGCAGCGTCCTTCCAGACGACCGCGCCGCCGACGACATCGGAATGGCCGTTGAGATACTTCGTCGTCGAATGAACGACGAGGTCGGCGCCGAGCGCGATCGGCTGCTGCAGCGCCGGCGACAGGAACGTGTTGTCGACGACGACGGTCGCATCGACCGCGTGCGCGAGGCGCGCGACAGCGGCGATGTCGGTGATGCGCAGCAGCGGATTGCTCGGCGTCTCGATCCAGACGACCTTCGGCTTGCGCGCCAGCGCCGCCGTGATCGCCGCCTGATCGGTGAAGTCGATGAAGTCGACTTGATACAGGCCGCGCTCGGCCTGCGCCTTGAACAGGCGGTAGCAGCCGCCGTAACAATCGTGCGGGGCGATCAGCAGGTCTTCCGGCTTGAGTTGCGCGGTCAGCAGCGTGATCGCCGACATGCCGGACGAGGTGACCACGCCGCCGGCGCCGCCTTCGAGCTCGGCCAGCGCGCCGGCCAGCACGTCGCGCGTCGGATTACCCGAGCGCGTGTAGTCGTAACGGCGCTTCTGCGCGAACCCGGCGAAGCTGTAGTTGCTCGACAGGTACAGCGGCGGCATCACGGCGCCCTGCGCCGGATCGGTGTCGACGCCGGCGCGCGCCGCGATCGTGGCGATGCGGCGGGTCATGGCGAGGACTCCAGTGCGGCGGCGAGAATCGCGGAGACCGCGGCCTCCTCCTTGAGGAATGCGTCGTGGCCATGAGCGGAGGATATCTCCACCAATTGGCAATTCCCGCCGGCGCGCTCAACGTATTCGTGCAGCAGCGACA
>DASRTK010000497.1:0-3774 GCA_035655975.1 Rudaea sp. | reverse complement strand
TGGCGATGACGGCGGCGTTGTCGTTGCAGCGCACGGGGTCGAGGCGCGCGCTCGTCAGTCTTTGCGTCGGCGTTGGACAGGGGCTCGCGTTGGCGCTGGAGCGGGTGTAGCCGCACAGACAGGATTTTCCATGCTCGTCATCCCGGCGAAAGCCGCGATCCAGCTCTTTTCTTCAGCAAACGGCTCGGGGAACTGGATTCCAGCCTCCGCTGGAATGACGAACTGAAAAGAACGCACCGCTGCCCGTGCCGCCTGATAGAGAGAGGCTTCAACACTATCCCCACCCAACCCTCCCCTTGAAGGGGAGGGCTTTCAAGTGCCCGTGCGGCGAATGTGCGGTTCACTGCATGGCGCGGCGAACACACCGCTATCCTTCGCCACGCGCAGCGCATCGAGCCACGGATCGACGTGCAATCCGTGCCGAGTGAGCCAGCTTCGATCGAAAACCGTGTCGGCGTAGCGTTCGCCGCGGTCGCACAGCAGCGTGACAATGCTGCCGCGGCGGCCGGATGTGTGCATTCGGGCGGCGAGAAGCAGGCTGGCGACGAGGTTCGTGCCGGATGATCCGCCGAAGCGGCGGCCGCTGATTTCCTCGAGCAGCCAGGCGCCGGCGCACGAGGCGGCATCATCGACTTCAATGACCTCATCGACGACTTCGAATACGAACGACGGCTCGACGCGCGAGCGGCCGATGCCCTCGATGCATGACGGGTGTGCATGCTCGACGTTGCGCGTGCGCGTCGGCCACGCGGCGGCGAACGCGCTGCCGCTCGACTCGGCGACGCACAGCAGTGTCGACAGCTTGCGATAGCGCAGGTAGCGGCCGATCGTCGCCGACGTGCCGCCGGTGCCGGCGCCACAGACGATCCAGTCCGGCACCGTGTGCGGCTCCAGGCGCATCTGCTCGATGATCGATTCGGCGATGTTGTTGTTGCCGCGCCAGTCGGTCGCGCGTTCGGCGTTGCTGAACTGATCGAGATAGACGCCGCCGAGTTGGGCCATCAGTGCTGCAGCGCGCGCATAGACCTCGCAGCCGTCGTCGACGAAGTCGCAGCGGCCGCCGAGCGCTTCGATTTCGCGCACCTTCGCCGGCGCGGTGTCACGTGGCATCACGGCGATATACGGCAGTTCCAGGAGGCGTGCGAAGTACGCTTCGGAAATCGCCGTGCTGCCGGACGACGCGTCGATGACGACCTGCCCCGGCCCGAGCCGCCCGTCGCACAGCGCGCACAGGAACAGCGATCGGGCGAGCCGATGCTTCAGGCTGCCGGTCGGGTGCGTCGATTCGTCCTTGAAGTAGATGTCGACGCCGGGGAAACCGGCGAAGTGCATACGCAACAGATGCGTATCGGCGGACCGGGCACGATCGGCCTCGATGCGGCGCACCGCCTCGGCGGTCCATTCGCGCGGCGGCGCCGGCCTCACCAGTCGCCTTCCAGCGTCTGCGCGATCGAACGCTCGAGGAATTCGCAGTAGCGATCGACGAAGCTGTTGCCCTGGCCGTCGTCGGTCAGCCACGGGTTCATCAGCGTGTGGCGCAGCAGGAATACATGATCGGCCTCGTCGGCAGTGTCGTGCACGGCGGCCACGAACGAGTTCGGATCGAAACCGAGGCGGCGGGCGAGTTTGCGCGCGGCGACCGGCGAGAGGTTCTTGCGCAGTAGTGACGTGTGCGAGCCGATGAACTCGCACGCCTGCGGCTCGGCCGGATCGAGTGCGAAATGATGGAACAGCGCGCGGCCAAACCGGTTCATGCGGGCCAGCGAATTGTTGCCGGCCGGATTGACGGCGATGCAGACGAGGTTCGTATCCGGCTCGACCGGCATCACGATCTTGCACGAACCCGCCAGGCGCTTGGCCATGTCCTGCAGCCGTTCGAACAGGTACTCGGTAGCGCGAATCGTGTGGCCACAGACGCGGCCGAAGTGTTCGGCATCGAGCGGCAAGACCTGGTGGCTGACATATACCGCCGCCGCGGACGCGCCAGCCTTCGAACCTTCGAGGATATAGTCGCCCAACTGCGCCAGCCGGTCCGAGTCGGGATGCCGGTCGGCCTTGTCGTAAATGTATACCGGCTGCTGACCGACGAACTGCGTCATGCGCCGGTCGCGTCCGACGAAGCCGCCGGCGCCGTATGGCAGATAGCCGAGCTTGTGCGGATCGACCGTCACCGAGTCGACGCGTCTCATGCTCGTGAATGCCCGATAGACGCGCGCCGACGGAAAGTAACAAAAGCGCTCGCACACGCGCGCATGCGCGATCTGTTTGCCGTCGGCGTCGCGGAACAACGTCGCCAGATAGCCGCCCCAGGCCGCGTCGATGTGCACGGCAAACGCCTGGCCACGCGGCGCGCAGGCATCACGCAGGGCGACGAGTTCGTGCACGGGATCGATCGTGCCGAATTCGGTCGTGCCGAGGACGCCGACCACGGCGAGCACCGGTATCTCTTCGCGAAATGCCCGTTCGAGCATGAGGCCGACAGACTCCGGCGAAATACGCATGTGCGCGTCGACATCCGCGTACCACAATTGCGCATCGCCGAGGCCGAGCAACTGCATGGCTTTCGGCCACGAATAGTGCGCCGTGCGCGGACAGATCACGACCGGCGGCGCAAGCTGATGCCGACCGAGAAAATCCGCCATGCCGAGCCGTTCGAACCGCGCCGCGGCAAGCCGCACGCGCAGCTTGGCGCCGTCGGTGCGCTTGTCGAGCGCGGCTTCGACGTTCGCGTGCAGGTCGAGGATTGCGCTCAATTCGAGATTGACCAGGCGCCAGCTGTTCTGCGCCCCACCATCGGTCGCACTCGCGAGCAGCGCCGCTATCTGTGCATCGCCACCGAGCGCATCGGCCAACGCCAGCGGCCAGAAACGCAGCGCGCGGTGCAGCCACAGCGCTTCGTAGTTGGCGACCGTGCCGCCGGAAGTCAGGTGGCCATAAGCGGCCGGTCCGAATGCCGGATCGGTATTGAAGCCGAACATGCGCGCGAGCTGCTGGCCGACTTCGATTTCCATCCCAGCGGTGACTGGCGCAGTCTCCGCGCTGACGTTGTTCGGGTTGTAGAGCGTCGTCGCCAGATGCGCGAGCAGGCCCGGGAGCAGCAGGTCCGAGGCCATGTGGCCGACGTAGCGCGGCGAAAACATCGGCGCCGAGCGCTGCAGCCGCGCCGACAGGTCGCGCAGGCCGCGCTCCATGCGCTGCATCGCCGCCGAGAACGAAGGCTCGCTCTGGTCCGCCGACGTGATCGAGGGTGGATCTTCCGGATGAAATCCGCGCCGCCAGCGCATGTGTTCGCGCACGACGCCGAGCAGCGCGCGCTCGAACGCACCGGAGTTCTCCCCGGCGCTACCGAGAAACAGCGGCGCCAGATAGCCATGGGCATCGCTGCCCGATAGCGTGCTGTCCGCAACGAACGGAAGTGGGGTGGCCATGCGTGCAATGTGCGCCAAGCGGACAGCGGGCGCCTTGACGCGGATCAAGCCCAAGTGCGGCGGGGAGCCGCTTCTTCCCTTCTGCCTGGGGAGAAGGTCTACAGGCCTTCCGCGTAGGCCTCAGGCCTACGCTCAGGTCGAACGGATTTTTGGATCCACGTACTGTTTTCCCTTCTCCCACCGGGAGAAGGTCTCCGCCTGCATGCGCAGCATGCAGGTGGGGGGATGCGTGTCGGGACATTATTCGACGTCGTTGCAAGACCCAACCCTCACACCAAGCCCTCTCCCGGAGGGAGAGGGGCTAAAGCAACACGTAATGCGGCCTGGCGGCTTATTGCGACCTGCC
>DASRTK010000496.1:0-3757 GCA_035655975.1 Rudaea sp. | reverse complement strand
CAAAAAGCATGGAGTGAAAAGGACGAGGAAGCCTGGAAAGTGGAATGCGCCGAAAAAGTGGACGCCGAGGTCAACGCGTACCTTGAAACGAAATCGCAGCCGACTGAAGCCATGTTCGATTACACGTATGCGGAACTGCCGCTCGATCTCGAGCGCCAACGATCCAGCGCGCTGGAGTGGGAGAAGCGCAATGGCTGACGCGGTCACGTACCTCTCCCCTCGTGGGAGAGGTCGCCGCGCGCAGCGCGGCGGGAGAGGGGGAGGCGCCGCAGGCGCCTGCTTGCGCAGGCGTTCACCCTCTCCCCAACCCCTCCCCCATCGAGGGGGAGGGGCTGCAGAGCGATCCACCCGGATTTTCTCTTCGCGATCGTCCGACGGAAGCTGACTCAGATGCCGCAGATCACACTCATCGAAGGCGTCACCCAAGCGCTGGCCTGGGAGATGACGCACGACCCGTCGGTCGTCGTCCTCGGCGAGGATGTCGGCGTGAACGGCGGCGTGTTCCGCGCGACTGCCGGCCTGCAGCAGCGCTTCGGTGCGGGCCGCGTCATCGACACGCCGCTTGACGAAACCTCGATTGCCGGTCTTACCGTCGGCCTTGCCGCGCAAGGCATGAAGGCAATCGCCGAGGCGCAGTTCGAAGGCTTCATCTATCCGATGATGGAGCAGATTGCCTGCCACGCCGCGCGCATGCGCCATCGCACGCGCGGGCGCCTGTCCTGCCCGGCCGTGTTCCGCGCGCCGTGGGGTGGCGGCATCCGCGCACCGGAGCACCATTCCGAGGCGAATGAGCACTTGTTTACAAATATACCAGGGCTGCGCGTCGTGCTGCCCTCGTCGCCGGGCCGCGCCTACGGCCTGCTGCTGGCGGCCATTCGCGATCCCGACCCGGTAATCTTCTTCGAACCCAAGCGCATCTATCGCCAGTACAAGGAAGAGGTTGCCGACGACGGCGAAGCGCTGCCCCTCGACGTCTGCTTCGTGCTGCGCGACGGCAACGACGTGACCCTGGTCACCTGGGGTGCGCAGGTCAAGGAGACGCTGGAAGCCGCCGATGCGCTCGCGCAGGAAGGCATCAGCGCCGAAGTCATCGACGTCGCGACGCTGAAGCCGCTCGACTTCGACACGATCCACGACTCGGTGCGCAAGACCGGCCGCTGCGTGATCGTGCACGAGGCCCCGCGCACTGCCGGTTTCGGTGCCGAGATCGCGGCGCGTCTGGCCGAACATGCCATGTACGATCTTGTTGCGCCGGTCGAACGCGTCACAGGCTACGACACGCACATTCCGCTGTACCGGCTGGAGATCAAGTACATGCCGGGTGTGGAGCGGATTTTGGCGGCGGCGAAGCGGACGCTGGCGGCGAGTTGATTTGATTTTCCCTTCTCCCACCGGGAGAAGGTGGCGCGAAGCGCCGGCCGAAAAATGCTCCTGCGTTTTCGGCATTTCCGCCATCCGTGGCGGTCAGATGAGGGTCGGGACATCTATCAATGTCGATGCAGGCCCCGACCCTCACCCCAACCCCTCTCCCGATGGGAGAGGGGCTCAAGCAGCCGAGGCAAGCTAGAACATGAGCAACAAAAAAACCTTCCACCTCCCCGACCTCGGCGAAGGCCTGCCCGACGGCACGATCGTCGAATGGTTCGTCAAGGAGGGCGACGTCGTCAAACTCGACGGCCCGCTGGTATCGATGGAGACCGCGAAGGCTGTCGTCGAAGTGCCATCGCCGTATTCGGGCAAAGTCGTGAAGCTGCACGGAAAGGCCGGCGACGTCATCGACACGGGCGCGCCACTGGTCGAGGTCGAGATCGATCCGAAGATGCCGCAGCGCGCCGAAGCCGAAGCCACCGGACATCACCACGCGCCGAAGCCGAAGCCGGCACCGGCCAAGGGCGCCGGCGCGCCGGCGCCCGACGACGCGGGCCGCGTCATCGCATCGGATGACGGCGGCGAAATTTCCGACGATGAAGAAAAGCCGCGCGCGGATGCCGGCACCGTGGTCGGCGCCATGGAAGCGAGCGACCGCGTCGTGAGCGAGCAGACCGTTGCTGTCGGCGGCGTGAAGGCCGTGCCAGCCGTGCGCGCGATGGCAAGGAAGGCCGGAGTGGATTTATCCAAAGTTGTACCGACGGGCGCCGGTGGCGTAGTCACGTTGCAGGACGTGAAGAATGCTGCGGCGGCGGGAACGGCCAAACTTGGTTCACCTCTCCCATCGGGAGAGGTCGGCGCGCGGCCTCTTTCAGCCATCCCTGGCCTTCAAGGCACTCAGGCTCCTGCCTATCGCAGCGCGACGGGTGAGGGTCGGGGAACGGTTCAACGTCCGGCTCCGATCGCACCCTCATCCGGCGCTACCGCGCCACCTTCTCCCGGAGGGAGAAGGGAAAGCGAACGCACCGCCCTGTCAGCCTCCGGACAGCCAATGCGTACGTCGCCGCCTGCATCGGCAGCGGTCTTCGGTCAACCCGAGCAGGTCAAAGGCGTGCGCCGAAACATGGCGCGTGTCATGGCCGATGCGCACGCCAAGGTCGTGCCGACGACGATCTGCGACGACGCCGACATCCACGCCTGGCAGGCCGGCAACGACATCACCGTGCGCCTGATCCGGTCGCTCGTTTCGGCCTGCAAGGCCGTGCCGGCTCTGAATGCCTGGTTCGACGGCGAGAGTCTCACCCGCACGCTGCACCCCCACGTCGACATCGGCATAGCCGTCGACACCGAGGATGGCCTGTTCGTGCCGGCCCTGCGCAACGCCGACGTGCTCGACGCCGCCGGCGTGCGCGTCGCGTTGAACCGGATCCGCGGACAGGTACAGAGCCGCAGCATTCCGTCCGAAGAGTTGAAAGGTTATACAATTTCACTTTCCAACTTCGGCGTGTTCGCGGGCCGCTACGCGACTCCGATCGTGGTTCCGCCCTGCGTCGCGATCGTTGCCGCCGGCAAGCTGCGTCACGACGTCGTGGCGGTCATGGGCGCGATCCAGACCCACCGGGTGATTCCGCTGTCGCTGACGTTCGACCACCGTGCCGCGACCGGCGGCGAGGCGGCGCGCTTCCTCAAGGCCATGCTCGACGACCTGGCGCTTGCGCGTTGAACAACGCAGCGAAAACACGGGTGAAGAATGCCGCCCCCGCGCGACTCGACGCGGCGGACCGCGAACTCATCGCCGCGGCGATCGAGGCGCGCGATTATGCGCACGCGCCGTGGTCGCGCTTCAAGGTCGGCGCCGCTGCGCGCTTTGGCGACGAGATCGTCAGGGGCTGCAACGTCGAGTTCGACGTCTACGGCCTGACCAACTGCGCCGAACGCACAGCGGTGTTCGCGGCCTACGCCTGCGGCGCCGCGCGCAAGCGGCTGACCACGATCGCGGTCGTGGCCGACACGCCGCAGCCGGTTTCTCCGTGCGGCGCTTGCCGGCAGGTGCTGTTCGAGTGCGGCGGACCCGATCTGCGCGTGCTGCTCGCAAACCTGCGCGGCGACGCCCGCGTCGTGCGCATGGGAGATCTACTTCCGGGCGGATTCGCACTCGATCCGGCCACACCGGTACAGACCGCCGCGACGAGCAAGACCAAAACCACGGCGCGCAAGCGACGCGCCTGAAACCACTCGGAGGCCCCCTGCCATGCACCACAGCCGAGTCAGCGCGTTCGTCCTCGATTGCCCGGTCGACGATCTGTCAAAGGGCACCGAATTCTGGAGCAAGGCACTCGGCCGATCTGTCGCGAACCAGGATCAGGACGGCGACGGCAAGTACGCCGAA
>DASRTK010000495.1:0-8449 GCA_035655975.1 Rudaea sp. | reverse complement strand
TCGACCTTGCCGACGTAGGCAATGCGATTGGCATCCAGGTAGCGCCCATCAGGAATCTTCAGCCAGCGTTGCATCGGAGTGTCCTTTCAGTTGCGACTGCGCGCAGGCTAGTGGGTCTGGGGAGTGGGTGCAAGAGATGAGGGGCGAGGGGAAACGGGCCAGGGACTAGAAGTTCAGCGCTGAGTTGAGGGTTGATCGAAATGCAGGATGGGCTCGACGCTCTATTCTTCGGCCCTCAGGCCTCAGTCCTCGGCTCTTCTCCGGGCAACAACCCGCGCACCACCAGCCATGCGCGCGCATCCTCGGCGTCGCGCTCGAACCAGGCGCGCGCCGAGCCGAGCCGGAACGTGTAGCCCCACGCATCCATGTCCGCCATCAGGCGCGCGCTGCTCGCGCCCGACAATGCGTCGGCCAGCACGATTTGCAGGTAACAGCAGGCATCTTCTTCGGCCTGCGAGTCGGAAGCGTCGGTGTGGATGTGCGCGCGCCGCTCCGGAGCGGCCACGATCAGGTGACAGGCTTCATGCAGCAGGGAATGTACTGGCGTATCGCTGCGCGCGTATACGTTTTCTCCGATCACACCGGCTTCGGGCTCGCCCCAGAAGCTGCCCGGGATCGGCATCCCGTCGGGCACGCGCTCGAGCGACAAGCCGAAGCGCGCGACCAGCGCAACGGCAGATGCCCACTCGATTTCTGCCACGGTCAGCATAACAATGAAGCTCGGAAGAAGCCGTCATCCCGGCGAACGCCGGGATCCAGCGCCTCTCGCCATTTAAAAGTCACTGGATTCCGGCTTTCGCCGGAATGACGAGCAAAAAAGCTCGCACTTTCCAGCACGAACGAGATCTGCCGCCCTCAGTGTTCAGCCCTCAGCCCTTCCATTCCGGTTGTCAGGCCCGGCAGTGCGACGCTCAACTCCAGCACGCTGTGCGTGCCGTCGTTCTCGACGTGGACGTCGACCTCTTCCATGTCGACATTGACGTATTTTCTGATGACCTCGAGGATCTCGCGGCGCAGCAGTGGCAGGTAGTCAGGCGCGCCGCGCTGGCTGCGTTCCTGCGCGACGATGATGCGCAGGCGTTCCTTTGCGATCGAGGCGCTGTGCTTGTTGCGCGAGCGCAGGAAGTCGAAGATTCCCATCTCAACCTCCAAACAGTCGTGAGAACAGGCCTTTCTTCGGCGCGTCGATGAAGCGCATCGTGCGCTGCTCGCCGAGCAGGCGCGCCACGGCATCCTCGTACGCCCGGCCTGCGTTCGATTCCTCGTCGAGGATCACCGGCACGCCGGCATTCGACGCGGCCAGCACGCCTTCGGATTCCGGAATCACGCCGACGACCTCGATGCCGAGGATGTCTTTCACGTCGTCGATGCTCATCATGTCGCCAGTGGCCACGCGCGACGGGTTGTAGCGCGTCAGAAGCAGGTGCTGCGCGACTGGCGCGGCACCGAGTTCTGCTCGGCGCGTCTTGCTTGCCAGCAAGCCGAGGATGCGGTCCGAATCGCGCACCGACGAGACCTCCGGGTTGACCACGACAACCGCGCAGTCGGCGAAGTACATCGCCAGATAGGCGCCCTTTTCGATGCCCGCAGGGGAATCACAGACGATGTAGTCGAAGCCGTCGTCGCGCAGTTCCGTCAGCACGCGCTCCACGCCTTCCTTCGTCAGCGCCTCCTTGTCGCGCGTCTGCGACGCGGCAAGCACGAACAGCGTGTCGTGGCGCTTGTCCTTGATCAGGGCTTGCTTCAACGTGCATTCGCCGTGAATGACGTTGACGAAGTCGTAGACGACCCGTCGCTCGCAACCCAGGATCAGGTCGAGGTTGCGCAAGCCGACGTCGAAATCGATGACTGCGACTTTCTTGCCGCGGCGCGCAAGCCCGACGGCGATGCTGGCACTCGACGTGGTCTTGCCCACGCCGCCCTTGCCGGAAGTGACAACGATTACTTCAGCCAATTTCTCTGCTCCAGTTGCTGCAACCTCAGGAGTCGGCGGTCCGGAATCGGGAACCCGAGAGGCCGCGGAACCCGCCTCCGGCGTCCCATCGCCCGAACTTTCGCTTTCCACATTCCGATCATCAATTTCAGATTCGTGATTCATAGTCTTTCCATTAGCAGACGTTCTCCATCGAGCCAGACCTGTACGGCCTGGCCGCGCAAATTTGCCGGCACATCTTCGAGCACGCGGTAGTGTCCGGCGATCGATACGAGTTCGGCCTGGAAGTCCTGGCAGTAGATGCGTGCCGCGGTGTCGCCTTGCGCGCCCGCGAGCGCGCGCCCGCTCAGGCGCCCGTAGACGTGGATCGAACCGTCGGCGATGACCTCGGCGCCGTTGCCGACCGCTGCCGCAACCGTGAGATCGCGGCCGCGCGCATAGACCTGTTGGCCGGAGCGAACTGGTTTGACGTGGTGCAGCCCCGTGGCTGCAGGGGCGGCAGCTTGTGTTGGCGGCGGGGGCGCGGCGACGCCGGCCGGTTCGGGCGCGATGCGGAATTTTGCAAAAAGCGGCAAATTCAGCATTTGCGCCAATCGCTCGTTTTCCGCAGTGCCGTACGACAAGCCGACCGGAAGCATGCCGGCGCTGCGCGCAGCGTCGAGAAGTGCCCGCGTCTGTTCGGCATCGGGCAGGTCCGGCAGGCGGCTCAGATCGAGGATCAGCGGCGCGCGCTGGAAAAGATTCGGGGCCGCAGCTATGCGCACAGCAAGTTCGGCAAGCAGCACGCGCGGATCGACGTCGCGCAACGACACGCTGGCGACACCGACCTGGCCAAATTTGAGTTCGACGGCGGACTTTGCCGCCGCTGTTCCGACTGCCATCAGGTCAATGCGCGCCGGCGGCGCGCGTCTGCGGCGGTTGCACGGAACGGGGGCGTTCTTCGAGCCATGGCTGCGCCGGCAGTCCGGCGCCGTCGAGATAGGTCGTGCGCACGAAGCCGTGGCTGCACAGGTCCTTGGCGAGCAGGCTGACGCGGCGGTCGACCACGGGCATCGACTGCTGGCCGACTTCCTGGAATCCATAGGTGCCGTGGAACAGCACCGAAACGTCGTCGCGTGGTTCGAGGAATACTTCGCAAGCCAGCAGCGGAACGCGCACTTCGGCGAAACTTGTCACGTCGGCATAAAACACGCGGCCGAGGCCGATGCCGCGGTAGCGCTGCGCAACCACGATGCGGTCGATGTACAGGAACTCGCGATAGCGTTCGCGAAACCAGAGGAAGTTCGCGCTTCCATATTGCGCGTCTTCGCGCAATGCGATCAGAAACCCGGCGAGGTGGCCGTCGGCTTCGGCGACGCGGAAATAGGCGGCCTCACGGAAAAAATCGCGCATGCGCCCCGCATCGAGGGGCAGGATCGTCGCGCCGGCGGCATTGTTCAAAGCAAGGACGGAGTCCAGTTCGTTTTCGCGCACGTCGCGAATGGCAATAGCCATGCGTTCCTCACTTCGTTGCTGGTTCGGCGCGATGCGCTTACTGACGGCGAATTATCGCATGGGCCGCTGCGTGGTGCATGCCGATCCGATGGCATTTTCGTTAAAAGGTTGTCGGCAGGATTTGCTGCAGCGCGGCGACAAAGCGGCGCGCAAACAGCCGAAACGGCAAAATGATGACTTCGGGCAGGTTGCAGACGCAGCAATGGGCTCTATCATGCGCCAATGAGATCACCGCCGTTCAACCACATCTCGCTGCTGCGCTTCACCGGGATGTTTACTTTCGCCTGGAGTGGAGTGCCGTTGCTGAGTTCGACTTGGCGCGCGCCGGAAATCACGACCGGATCGCCCGAGTACGTAGGATGGTTCGTTGCCTATGCGATCTTCGGGGTGGCGTACTGGTTCGCCACGCATGACCTTGGCCGGCGCCAGCCCGCACTGCAGCGCATCCCGTTGCTCGTCGTAATGAATGTCGCCGCGTTCGCGATCGGCTGGTTCAGCCACAGCGGCATTTCCGGCATTCTGTTCATGCTCATCGCCGGTGTGGTGCCGTGGACGCTGCCGCTGATACCCGGCATCGTCTGGGTCATGCTGCAGAACTACACGCTCGTTCCGATCTTCATCGAATGGCTCGAGTGGGACGGAGTCGCGGCATTCGTGCAGTCGTCGTTGTACATGGGATTTTCGGCGTTCACCTACGTCACCTCGCTGGTAGCCAAGCAGCAGGCCGACTCGCGCGACGAGTTGCGCCGGCTCAATTCCGAATTGCGCGCCACTCGCACGCTGCTGACCGAATCGAGCCGCATCGCCGAGCGCATGCGCATTTCGCGTGACCTGCACGATCTGGTTGGCCATCATCTGACCGCGCTGAGCCTGAACCTCGAGGTCGCCAGCCACCTTGTGTCCGGAACCGCGCAGGATCATGTGCGCCAAGCCCAGTCGGTCGCGAAATTGTTGCTGTCGGACGTGCGCGAAGTCGTCAGTCAGTTGCGGGAGAACGACACCATCGACCTGACCGAGGCGCTCAAGACCCTGGTCGAAGGCGTGCCCGGCCTGGCGATCCACCTCGACATGCCGCCGCGCTTCTCGGTCGACGATCCATTGCGCGCGCAGGTGCTGCTGCGCTGCGCGCAGGAAATCATCACGAATACCGTGCGCCATTCCGGCGCGCGCAATCTGTGGCTGCGCTGCGAGCGCACCGACTCGAACGAACTGGCGATACACGCACGCGACGATGGCCGCGGCGCCGGTCAGATGCAGCAGGGCAATGGCCTGACCGGCATGCGCGAGCGCCTCGCGCAGGTCGGCGGGCGCCTGGACATCGTGACCGCGCGCGACGCGGGTTTCGCACTGGATGCATGGCTGCCGCTGGAGGCCAATCGATGAATGTGGCGCGGAATATCTCGGTCTGCCTGGTCGACGACCAGACCCTTGTCCGGCAGGGCATCCGCTCGCTGCTGGAACTGTCCGACGAGATTCGCGTCGTCGCCGAGGCTGCCGACGGGATCCAGGCCCTGGACATCGTGCCAAAGGTCAAACCCGACGTGGTCCTGCTCGACATGCGCATGCCGGGCATGTCGGGTCTGGACGTGCTCAACGCGCTGGCCGCGCGCAACGCCTTGCCGCCGACGATCATCCTGACCACGTTCGACGACGACCAGCTCGTGCTGGCCGGCCTCAAGGCCGGCGCGCGCGGGTATCTGCTCAAGGATGTCTCGCTCGATCAACTCGTCGACGCGGTAAAGGCCGTTGCGGCCGGCGGCTCGCTCGTGGCTCCGGTCGTCACGCAGCGCCTGCTCTCGGGCCTCGAGCGCATGCACAACGATTTCACCAGCCTGGACCGGCCCGACCCGCTGACCGAGCGCGAAACCGAGATCCTGCGCCTGATGGCCGGGGGCTACAGCAACAAGGAAATCGCCAATTCGCTCAGCGTCGCCGAAGGCACCGTAAAGAATCACGTGTCCAACATCCTGTCCAAGCTCGGCGTCCGCGACCGGACCCGGGCGGTGCTGAAGGCGTTCGAGCTGGGGATTGTTTGAGAGCAGGGGCGAGGGACGAGGGGCGAGAAGGAGCAGGAAAGGCGCCTCAGTCCGACGTTTTTGCCGCCGCCAGACATTCGGCCGCCGCCCGCTTTTCCCTCGTCCCTCGCCCCTAGTCCCTAGCCCCTGCTCTTAAGGTAGCCTTCGCGCGCCAGAGCCAGTACCATCTGCGGTTTGATGCCCCGGGGTGGGGCAGCTGGCATGTGCGCCGGGGTAGCGAGCCGCCGGTGGCGTGCGACAATGAATATGTTGCGGCGGTGCGGGCTGCACCACGCACCCGACAAGAACTTGTGGAGAACTGAGGGATGATGCGTCTGCTTGAGGTAATCGTTGCGCTTCTCATCGTGGCCGTGCTCGGCGTGCTGTTTGGCGTCGCCCTGCCGGACCACCGGCACATCGAGCGCAGTACCGAGGTCAGCTCTCCCGTCCGTCAGATCTACGACGTGATCAGCGGCTTTCATTCCTATCCGTCGTGGACGGCCCTGCGTGCCTATGATGCGAAGGTCCAGTTGAATCTGGTCGGCCCGGACCAGGGCAACGGCGCCAGCGTCAATTGGGTCAGCGGCGATCCGCGCATCGAGAGCGGCAGCTACACCATTACCGACGCGCAGCAGGACCAGTTGGTCAAGTGGGCGATCGTCAACGACTGGCGCGGCGAGAACAAGCAGTACACGCTCGAGATCAAGCCGGCCGCGAACGGCAAGACGGTCAAGATCACGATGGGCTACGACGTCGACTACGGCTGGGACCTGCAGGGGCGCTACGCCGGCATGTATCTGGAAGGCGAGCCGGCGACGCAGATCCAGATCCACCTGACCAAGCTTCAGGACATGCTCGCCACGTTCCCGATCGTCGACTACAAGGATACCCAGATCGACATCAAGGACATCACTTCGCATCCGACCTTGTTCGTATCGACGACCGCCAAGCGCACGCTGGACGAAGTCGCGGACGCGACCGACAAGGCTGTCGCGGCGATCCAGGGCGTCGTCAAGAAGGACAAACTGACCGTCAACGGTCCGCGCACGACGATCACGACGAACTGGGGCGATGAGAACTACGATTTCGACATTGCCCTGCCGGTCGACCGCAACGATGGCGCACTGACCGATCCGGTGAAGGCTGGAACGAGCTACGGTGGCAAGGCGCTGGTGACGACCTTTACCGGCTCACCGGCCCAGTTGCCGCTGTCGCGCCTGATGCTCAAGGCATACGCCGAAACCCACGGCTACTCGTTCGACGAGAGCGGCGAGGGCAATGGCCGGCCGTTCGACGAGCTGACGAGCCAGCCCGGCGCAGCCGAAGACGCCCAGTCGTTCAACGTGTACCTGCCGATCCAGCAGCAGTAAGGACAGCCAATGCCGGAGTCCCGCCGACCGCGGGCTCCGGTTGGCGGCGCGCGGGAACTTTTTGCGCCGCCTGCGGTATTTTTGCAGCGCTGGCCGCTGCATCCGATCAAGTAAGCCTGCGTGCTACTGCACGAACGCGCACACCGGCGTGTACGGCGGCAGCGCTCCCGATATTCGTGTTCTGAACTTGCACTGGTGATACGACATGATAGAAACCCGTCAACTTACCAAACGTTACGGCGACCTGACCGCCGTGGACAACATTTCCTTCAAGGTGGAAACCGGTCAGGTCCTCGGTTTCCTCGGTCCGAACGGCGCCGGCAAGTCGACGACGATGAAGATGATCGCCGGTTTCCTTGCACCGAGCTCCGGCAGCGCCAGCGTCTGCGGATTCGACGTGATCGATCAGCCGCTCGAGGCCAAGCGTGTCGTCGGCTACCTGCCCGAAGGCGCTCCGAGCTATGGCGAGATGACACCGCGCCAGTTCCTCGGATTCATCGCCGACATGCGCGGCCTGAGCGGCGCGCGCCGCACGCAGCGCATCGACGATGTGATCGAACGCCTGCATCTGAACGGCGTGCTCGAACAGCCGATCGAAACATTGTCGAAGGGTTTCAAGCGCCGCGTCGGCCTGGCCCAGGCCATCGTCCACGATCCGGCCGTGCTGATCCTCGACGAACCGACCGACGGCCTCGACCCGAACCAGAAGCATGAAGTGCGCTCGCTGATCAATGCGATGGCGAAGGACAAGACGATCGTTGTTTCCACGCACATTCTCGAGGAGGTGCATGCCGTGTGCACGCGCGCGATCATCATCGCCCAGGGCAAGGTGCTGGCCGATGCCACGCCGGCCGAACTCGAGGCGCGCTCGCGCTATCACCAGGCCGTGTCGCTGACGACGACGAATGTCGCGGGTGCGAAGGAAGCGTTGTCGCGCGTCGCCGACGTCGCTGCGGTCGAGATCGATCCGCAGGATCATCGCCTGACGGCGTTTCCGAAACCGGGCAAGCAGATCTTCGGCGCGATCAGCGACCTGCTCAAGGCCCAGGGGATTGCAGTCAGCGAATTGCAGCTCGAAAGCGGCCGCATGGACGAGGTGTTCCGCACCATCACCCAGGGTGAAGCCGTGGAGGCACGTGTATGAGCCACCCGATCATTACCATCTTCAGGCGTGAGCTCGCGAGCTATTTTGCGACGCCGGTTGCCTACGTTTTCATCGTGATCTTCCTGCTGCTCGCGGGCGCGTTCACGTTCTATCTCGGCAATTTCTTCGAACGCGGCCAGGCCGACCTGCAACCGTTCTTCAACTTTCACCCGTGGCTGTACCTGTTCCTGGTGCCGGCCGTCGGCATGCGCCTGTGGTCCGAGGAACGCAAGAGCGGCACGATCGAACTGCTGCTGACCTTGCCGGTGACGATGTGGCAGGCGGTCGTCGGCAAGTTTCTCGCCGCGTGGGCATTCATCGGCGTCGCGCTGATCCTGACGTTTCCGGTATGGATCACGGTCAACTACCTCGGCGCGCCGGACAACGGCGTGATCTTCGCGAGCTACCTCGGCAGCTTCCTGATGGCCGGCGCGTTCCTGGCGATCGGCTCGTGCATTTCCGCATGCACGCGCAACCAGGTCATCGCATTCAT
>DASRTK010000494.1:0-7124 GCA_035655975.1 Rudaea sp. | reverse complement strand
CTGGCCAGCGTCTGCACGGTCGCGTCGTATTCCCAGCTGTCGTGTTCGCCGTACGGCCCGCCATGCACGAGCACGACCAGTGGCAGGTTGCTGCCATTCTCGCTGCCGCGCGGGCGCGTCAGATAACCATGCAGGGGCATGCCGTCGCGGGCTTCGAGCTTGATCGGCGCGACCTCCGCCATCCGTTCGGCACTGATCCACGGTTGGCTCGCCAGCAGAAACGTCGTCGTGTTCGCGACCGCGTCGTAGAGGTGAAACTCGCCCGGGTTGCGGTCGCTCGAAACGTGCACGATGATCTTCGCGCCGTCGGCCGTGCTGCTGTCCATGCGCACGTCCTGCCCCGGAAACTGCTGCATAAGGACATGCATCAGCGCCGCCTCGCGCGCTTGCGGATCGATCAGCGTCAACTCCGGCCGTCCCGGCATCGAGCGGATCGCGAAGGCATCGCGGCCGTCGAGCGTGTCGAGCAACTCGATCGGCTCGGAGTCCGTTCCGCTCCACAGGGTCTGCATCTTTCGGGTCGCGACATCCCAGCGACAAACGCCGCCGACGCCGCCGTCACCGGGACAGACGAAATAGACTGATCCGTCGTCGCGGCTGAAGCGCACGGGCCTGAGCCTCGGGTCGCCGCGGGCGGCATCGAACAGCAGTTCCCATTGCGGACTCTGCGGCGTTCGGTAGTACACCTTCAGTGCCAGGTCGCCGTTTTCGGCGTAGGCAAAGCGGATCTCGCCGCTGTTGTCCGCGACGAAACGCGCGTGGTGCATCGGCGCCGTCGCCAATCGCTGCAGGGAACCCGAACCGTCGATCAGCTGCGCCGAGGTGAACAGGTTTTCGCTTTCACGTCCCCACGGCGTCGTCGCAACGAGAAGGCGCTTGCTGTCGCCGGGAACGCGGCCCATGACCTGCGCGACGCCGCGAAAGCCGCCGTAGTTGCGCACGCCAGCGATGATAGACCGGCCGCTGCTGTCGGCGTCGGCCGCGTACAGCTCTCCGGTCAGCAGCGGCGTCTCGAGGTCGGCGAACTTCTTGCCGACGCTGTAGACGACCCGGCGCGGGCCGATCCACCAGAAGTCGGCGATCTCGTCGAAATCGCGCGGATCTAGATCGATGCGTTTCATGTCCGCCACGCGGATCAGCGCGAGCACGCGTTTGCCGTTGACCAGCGCGGTGGCGGCAAGATGTTCGCCGTCCGGCGATATCTTCACATCCTCGTATTGCGCGTGCCGCGCGAAGTCGGCCAGCGTAATTTCGTCGGCCGGGGATGGCATAACCACGAACGCGAGCAGGCATCCCGCCAGCAGCGCGGCCGGGCGCGCAATCGTCCTCCAGCGAAGACCTTCGGGCAGCCGGCCCGCCCGGCTCACCAGCATGGCGACCCGCCGCCAGAAATCGCCCGGTGCGCTAGTGGGTGGCAACGTTGGACGTTCTTGCCGAGCCGATGTGCCGGTCGAGGAATGCCAGGATCTTTTCATACATCTGCGTGGCGTGGGCCTCGGTATAGTAGCCGTGCCCTTCCGTGCGCTCATAGATCCATTCGTGCGCGATTTTGCGCTTCAACAGCGCATTGTGCAGATTTTCTCCCTGCACCGCCGGCACACGCGTGTCGGCGCCGCCGACGATCAGCATGACCGATGCCTTGAGCCGGTCGAGCTGCATGATCGGCGAGCGCGCGGAAAGCTCCGCGGGATCTTCGCCGAGAATCATCTTCATGAAATTCTCGCCGAACAGCGACTGCGCGGAATCGCCGCGCGAGTACATCAGGTGCAAATCATAAATGCCGGCATCGGCGACCGCGCACTTGTACAGGTCCGGCTCCTTGACCGCGCCTTCCATCGCCGCGTAGCCGCCGTAGCTGCCACCGACTATGCAGATGCGATTCGGGTCGGCGATGCCCTGCTCGATCGCCCAGCGCGTGCCGTCGGTAACGTCGTCCTGCATCTTGCCGCCCCACTCCCGGTAGCCGGCACGCGTGAACGCGTCGCCAAAGCCGCCTGATCCGCGGTAATTGACTTGCAAGACAGCGTAGCCGCGCGATGCGAGCAACTGGACTTCCGGATCGAAGTGCCAGGTATCGCGGATGCCGTAAGGTCCGCCGTGGACGAGCACGACCGTTGGCAATTGTTTCGCCGACTCCTTGCCGGGTGGCCGTGTCACGTAGCCGTGCAGACCGAGTCCGTCGCGCGCCTTGAAGGCGACCGGCACCATGCTCGCCATCTGCTCGGGCTTGATCCAGGGCCGGCTCTGGAACAGAGCGACGACCTTCTTCTTGTCCGTGTCGTACAGGTAGAACACGCCCGGGTCGGCATCTGCGTGCACGAAGTAGACGGTTTTCCTGCCGTCGTGCGATGCACTCGTCGGGATGACGTCCTCGCCCGGAAACTGCTTCATCATGGTGACCAGCTGCGCCGCTTCCGGTGCGTTCTTTTCGAGCAGCGTCGCCGCCGGCCGGCCCGGCATCGTGCGGATCGCGAACGCATCGAGCCCGTCCGCGGTTTCCAGCAGATGAATATCGGCCGACTCAGTGGCGCTCCACAGCACGTCCTGCTTGCGCGTGGCCGCGTCCCAGCGGCAAACGCCGCCGATGCCGTTCGCGCCGTCGCAAATCACGTAGACGGCGGCATTGGACCGATCGAACATGACTGGCGTGAAACGCTCGTGCTGTTTCTTGTCGTCGTGCAGCAACTGCCAGTCGCCACCCTGCCCATCGCGATACCAGACCTTGCGCACCTGGTCGGCATCGACGCCATGGGCAAAGCGGATCGCACCCTTGTGGTCGGCGATGAACTGCGCATTGCGCATCGGCGCGGTCGTGACCGGCGTCTTCTTGCCGTCGCGCAGGTCGATCTTGAAGGCTTCCGGAAAGGCGCCGAGCGAACTGGCTGAATGACCGGGACCGTTCCAGGCCCAGCTCGAGATCAGCGCATGCGCCGGATCGTCGCGAAGCGGCGCAATAAGGTCGCCAATGGCCAGGTCGGCCTGCCGCTTCTTGATCAGAGTCGCCATATGGCTGTCGTCACTGCTGCCGCCGGCGCGATAGCCGAACAGCAGCGCCGCCTCGGTGCCGTCGCCTTTCACCGAGAACAATTCCCCGGTCAGGACCGGGCGATCGACGCCGCCGACGTGAACCCCCTCCGTGTACATCAGGCGATCGGGCGCGACCCACCAGTAGTCCGCGATATCGTCACCTTCGCGCGGACGCAGTGCGCGCGGACGCATTTCGGCGGTGTCGACCAGTTCGAGCACGACCTGGCCGTTGACGATCGCGGTCGCCGCGAGATATTCGCCGTTCGGCGAAATCTTGACGCTGCGGTATTGGTCGTGGCGCGTGAAATCCGCGATTGGGATTTCCGCGGCGAGCAGCGGCGGGCAGATCCCGCAGAGCACAATCGATTGGAGCAACGCCGCGACTCGCATGAATGCTTTGCCTTGTCGGTGTCGAGAGCGTCGCTGGTTCGAAGGCGTCTCCGTTCGTCAAACGGATCCGTTGAAGCGAGGGAGGCGTTCAGCCGGCACATCGCGCAGAAACGGCGCGCGCTGATCCTTTTCCGACAGCAGTGGCGCGCCGACGGGCCAGTCGACGGCAATGTCGCCGTCGTTCCAGCGAATCGCCGCGTCGGCCGAATGGTCGTACAGCGTCGTGCACTGGTAACTGAAGGTCGCGTAATCCGACAGCACGGCGAAGCCGTGCGCGAAACCTTCGGGTATCCAGAAATGACGCTTGTTGTCTGCCGAAAGGATCGCCGCGGCCCAGCGCCCGAACGTCGGCGAGCCTGCGCGGATGTCCACCGCGACGTCGTAGACCTCGCCGTCGAGGACGTTGACGAGCTTGCCCTGCGGATTCGGAAACTGGTAGTGCAGCCCGCGCAGAACGCCGCGCGCCGAGCGCGAAACGTTGCTCTGCGCGAAGCGCAGGTCCAGGCCGCGCTGGCGGAATTTTTCCGCGTGGAAACTCTCGTAGAAATAGCCGCGCGCATCGCCGTGCACGTGCGGCTCGATCACCACGCAGCCCGGCAGATCGGTCTCGATAATCTTCATGCGCCGGGCTTCCTGAAGTTGGACTTCTTCTTCACGCGACCGGACCCTGCTTGACCAACTGCTGCAGGTACTGGCCGTAGCCGTTCTTGGCCAAAGGCTGCGCCAGCCGCAGCACCTGTTCGCCGTCGATCCAGCCGCTGACGTAGGCGATCTCCTCGGGACAGCACACTTTCAGGCCTTGGCGATTCTCGATCGTCTCGATGTAGTTCGACGCTTCGGTCAGCGATTCGTGCGTGCCAGTGTCGAGCCAGGCGTAACCACGGCCGAGCTTTTCGAGCATCAGCGACGAATCCTCGAGATAGCGGCGATTGAGGTCCGTGATCTCGAGTTCGCCGCGCGGCGAAGGCTTGAGCGACTCGGCGAAGTCGCAGGCGCGCTGGTCGTAGAAATACAGGCCGGTCACCGCATAGTTCGACTTCGGCTGCGGCGGCTTTTCCTCGAGTCCCGATACTTTTCCGTCCTTGTCGAAATCGGCGACGCCGTAGCGCTCCGGATCGCGCACCCAGTAGCCGAATACGGTCGCGCCGTGCGTGCGTTGCGCGGCGCGCCGCAGCACTTCGGTCAGGCCATGACCGTAGAAGATGTTGTCGCCGAGGATCAGGCAGCTCGGTTCGCCATTGACGAATTCGCGGCCGATAACGAACGCCTGCGCCAGCCCGTCGGGGCTCGGCTGCACCGCATAGCGGATCGTGATGCCCCACTGCGACCCGTCGCCGAGCAGCTTCTGGAACATCGCCTGCTCGTGCGGCGTATTGATGACCAGCACCTCGCGGATCCCGGCCAGCATCAGCGTCGACAGCGGATAGTAGATCATCGGCTTGTCGTAGATTGGCAGCAGCTGCTTGCTGACGACCTGGGTCAGCGGATATAGCCGCGTGCCGGAACCGCCGGCGAGGATGATGCCTTTTTGGGTTTGCGACATAGTGAAATCTTCCGTAACCGGGATGGCCCGTTTTTTTCAGCCGTCATTCCCGCGCAAGCGGGAATCCATTTTGCCTTTCTCGGCTGCACTCAAGATCACCATGGGTTCCCGCTTGCGCGGGAATGACGAATATTGGGCCTGATCTTGTTTCAACCGGCGACTCCGAGCCTCTCGCCGCGATAACTTCCATCCAGCACCCGCCCGCACCATTCCTGATTGTCCAGGTACCAGTCCACCGTCCTGGCGATGCCGGTCTCGAATGTCTCGGTCTGGCGCCAGCCGAGTTGCGACTTGATCTTGCCGGCCTCGATCGCATAACGGCGGTCGTGGCCAGGGCGGTCCTTGACGAAGCTGATCAGCGACTCACGCTTCACGCCGTTCGGCATTGGCCGGCGCTCGTCGAGCAGCTTGCAGATCGTGCGCACGACGACGATGTTCTCGCGCTCGGCATCCCCGCCGACATTGTATACTTCACCGGTGCGGCCGATCTCGAGCACGCGCTGGATCGCCCGGCAATGGTCGCCGACGTACAACCAGTCGCGCACGTTGCGCCCATCGCCGTACACGGGCAGCTTCTCGCCGACCAGCGCCTTGTGGATCATCAGCGGAATGAGCTTTTCCGGAAACTGATACGGGCCGTAGTTGTTCGAACAGTTCGTCGTCAGCGTCGGCAGTCCGTAGGTGTGGTGGAAGGCGCGAACGAGGTGGTCCGAAGCCGCCTTCGACGCTGAATATGGCGAGTTCGGCTGGTACGGCGAGTCCTCGCTGAAACGTCCGACCGGACCGAGCGACCCATAGACCTCGTCGGTCGACACGTGCAGGAAGCGGAACGCATCCTGCTGGTCCAGCGGCGCGCCGCGCCAGTAGGCCAGCGCGCATTCGAGCAGGGCCAGCGTGCCGACGACGTTGGTCTGAACGAATTCGGCCGGTCCGTCGATCGATCGGTCGACATGCGATTCCGCCGCGAAATTCACGATTGCCGTCGGCCGGTGCTCCGCCAGCAGGCTGCCGACGAGTTCCCGATCGCCGATGTCGCCGCGGACGAAGACATGGTCCGGGTTCGCACGCAGCGCTGCCAGCGTGTCGACGTTGCCGGCGTAGGTCAATTTGTCGAGATTGACGATGCGGAAGCCGCCCTGCGCCATCAGGCCGAGCACGAAATTGCCGCCAATGAATCCGGCGCCGCCGGTGACCAGGATCGTTTTCATCCGGAGAAAGTGTTCATGCAGGGGAAAGCCTCGAGGGTGCCTTGCGGCGCGTCAGGTAGCGCCCGATCAGGCACGCGACATAGTTTACCGCGACGAACGGCACACGCCAAAACTGTCGGGAAGGAGGAAGCTTCGGTTGGACCGGGGCAATTCGGCGGCAGGCCGTTAGGGCGGTGCGCCAGAGCGAAGGCCGCGGCCAGCGAATCGGCTTAGCATACGCCTCGAGATACCCGTGGGTTCCTGCCATGCGCACGCTAAAATCGCTTCTTTCCAACCCCGGCCGGCTGTTCTGGACGCTGCAGATCGTCGGCTGGTGTTGCTACTCGATCCTGGGTTTTTCGGCGAAGGTCGGCGAGGGCGCTCCGCCCGTGTGGATCTTCTTCTATCTTGCCGTCGGCGCCAGCGGATTCGCGCTGACCTGCCTTCTGCGCCTCGGCTACCGCTACGTCTGGAACTGGCCGACTCCGCGCATGACGCTCGCGGCCGCCAGCCTCCTGCTGCTGGCGACCCTGGTGCAGATGAAGGTTTTCGTCGTGATCCTCGCCGGTTTCTGCGACGACTGCGAGATGCACAGCATGTTCGGCTACCTCTGGTATTTCGCGTCCAGCCTGTACCTGCTGCTGTCGTGGACGGGTCTGTACTTCGGCATCAAGTTCAGCCGCCAGCTGCGCGAGCAGAAGGAAGCCGCGCTCAAGGCGCAAGCCATGGCGCACGAGGCGCAGCTGAAAATGCTGCGTTACCAGCTCAATCCGCATTTCCTGTTCAACACGCTCAATGCGATCTCGACGCTGGTGCTCGACCACAAGAACGGCACTGCGAACGGCATGGTCGGCAGCCTGAGCGCGTTCCTGCGCTACTCGCTCGATTCCGACCCGGTGCAGCGCGTCACGCTGGCCCAGGAGATCGAGGCGACCAACCAGTATCTGGGCATCGAGCAGCTGCGCTTCGGCGAGCGC
>DASRTK010000493.1:0-3589 GCA_035655975.1 Rudaea sp. | reverse complement strand
AACGTCCGCCTGCATTCCCTCGTGCGGAGCCAGCGTACCGCGCGCGTAGCCGGAACGGTCCATCGCCTGCGCGAAGATCGTGTAGGCGCGATCGCCGTCCGGCGCGACGATGATGTCGCAGGTCTCGGCCGGTCCGATGCGGAATTCATCGACCGTTACCGGTTCGACGTCCTGGCCGTCGTTCGCGACCACGGTGATCTTCAATCCCGGGATGCGCACGTCGAAGAAGGTCATCGACGCGCCATTGATGAAGCGCAAGCGCACTTTTTCGCCGCGCGCGAACAATCCGGTCCAGTTGCCGGCTGGCGCCGCGCCGTTCATGAGATAGGTATAGGCATGTCCGGAAACATCAGCCAGATCGGTCGGGTCCATGCGCATGCGATTCCACATCGCGCGCCGGTCGAGCGCGGCGCCGACACCCGTCGACTGTGCGTCGCGCACGAAATCGGCGGCCGTGGGCTGGGCAAAATTGTAATAGTTGCTCTGCTTCTTCAGCGTCGCGTAGATATGCTCGGGATCCGAGTCGCTCCAGTCCGACAGCAGCACGACGTGTTCGCGCTCGGCGCGCTGCCGTTCACCTGCGCGCGGCTCGACGACAATCGCGCCGTACAGCCCGGTCTGTTCCTGAAAGCGCGAGTGGCTGTGGTACCAGTAGGTGCCGGACTGGTTGACCGTGAACCGGTATGTGTAGCTCGATCCAGGCGCAATGCCCATGAAGCTCAGGCCCGGCACGCCGTCCATGTCGGCCGGCAGGACGATGCCGTGCCAGTGAATCGAACTGGTCGTGGCCAGCGAATTGCGCACGCGCAGGCTTACCGTGTCGCCCTGCCGCCAGCGCAGCACCGGGGCAGGCAGGCTGCCGTTGACGACGGTCGCGATGCGTTGCGCACCGGTGATGTTTACCGGCAGCGTGCCGATGTCGAGGTCGAACTGCGTGCCCGCCAGTTCAGCGACGCGCGGACGCAGGCCTTGCGCGATCGTCGCGCGGCCCAACCCGAGCGCCGCCGCCGTTCCACCAAGAGCCATTCCCTGGACGAAGCGGCGACGCGACAGCATCGCGGCAAGTTTTGCGTTTCGAAAATCCATTGCGTCCGGGGACCGGTGATCAGTGCTGCACCTTGCTACACTGTGTGCAGCAATTTCAACCTTTTTGATCGGCGCCCTCCAAGTGCTCGAGAAAAAGCCGCGGCGAGTTCGTGGGTCGTCCGTCACCCTGCCGGATTCAGAATGCGGCGAGGGCAAGCGCGCGGCCAAATCGGGCTACATACACTTTCGGCACTGCGCATGAATTATCGCCACGCCTTCCACGCCGGCAATTTCGCCGACGTCTTCAAGCACACCATACTGATCGGGCTGCTCGAGGCGCTGAAGCAGAAGGCCGCCCCGTTCTGTTATTTCGACACGCATGCCGGCGCCGGCAGCTACGATTTGCGCGGCGCGGAGGCGGAAAAGACCGCGGAGGCTGCCGACGGCGTGTTGCGTTTGCTCGACGCGAAATCGCCGCCGCCGCTATTGCAGGGTTACCTGGATCTGTTGCGATCGCTGAATCCGGCTGGCACGGGCCGCGAACTCGCGCTCTACCCGGGCTCGCCGCTGATCGCAACCAGCTTGCTGCGCGACAGCGATCGCGCAGTACTGTGCGAATTGCAGCCTGACGAGGCCGCGCAGCTGAAAAAACTGTTTGCACGCGACGCGCGCGTTGGCGTGCATCAGCGCGATGGCTACGCCGCGCTCGGCGCCCTCGTGCCGCCGAAGGAACGCCGCGGACTCGTGCTGATCGACCCCCCATTCGAGGCACAGGACGACGAGTTCCGGGCCATCGAGGCTGCGCTGGCTACGGCATATTCACGTTGGCCGACCGGCATCTACGCGATCTGGTACCCGATCAAGTTGCGCGAACAGACGCGGCCGTTCCATCGTTGGTTCACTTCGAACAATATCGGCAAGGCGCTCGTCATCGAACTGCTGCGCCAACCCGACGACTCCGCGCTGCGTCTGAACGGCTGCGGCATGGTCATCGTCAATCCGCCGTGGCAATTCGACCAGCAACTGCGCCGGCTCATGCCGGTGCTTCAGGATCGGTTGAAGGTAAGCGGCCCCGGTCAGGTGCGCCTCGACTGGTTGACGCGCGAATGACGGCGCGCGCCAACGTAAATCGCTGTGGGCATGAACTCGCAAGCTATGTATTCGCCGATGAGCGGCGATCGCGGCATATCCGCACGCACCCGATCCGTGGACAATAGCGGCACCAACAGCCGACTTTCTGCGCACGCATGCTGAGTCCCCGCGTCCTTTCCCGTCGCTGCACAATCGCGCTGACCATGGCGCTGGTCGCCTGCACGCCGCCGCCGGTGTTGAAACCGATGCAGACGCCGCAGAACATAGCGCCCGACATGGCGGCGGCCATGCCGGATGTCTATCGCGGCGCGGAAATACTCTGGGGCGGCCGCATCGTCGAAGTACGCAACCGCGCCGAAACCAGCGAAATCGTGATCCTCGCCTATCCGCTCGACGGCGGTCAGCGGCCACGCCCGAAGGAACCGGCACAGGGACGATTCATTGCAGTGCTCGAAGGCTACGTCGAAAGCCACGACTATCCGCACGACCGCTTCATTACCGTGAGCGGCAAGGTCCACGGCAGCCTCACTGAGAACGTCGACGAACAACCCTACGCCTACACACTCGTGCGCGCCGAAGGCGTGCATCTGTGGCCGGCCGGTTTTGAAAACTCGGCGCCGCAGGTGCACTTTTCGATCGGCGTGAGCGGGGCAATCAGGTGATCGCTCAGGTCTGAAGACCAAGCGAGCTACTTCGTCTCCGCGGGCAGCGCATAGGCAAGGACATAGTCGCCGCGCGTCGTGCCGAGCTTGGCATGGCCGCCGGCGGCAACGACGACGTACTGCCGCCCGCCGCGTTCGTAGCTCATCGGTGTGGCCTGGGCGCCGGCCGGAATGCGCATTTTCCACAGTTCCGCACCGCTGGCGGTGTCGAACGCGCGCAGGAAGTTGTCGGTCGTCGCCCCGATGAAGGTCAGGCCGCCGGCGGTCGTCAACGGGCCGCCCATGTTCGGCGTTCCGAGCGTGTTCCAGAACGGCCATGGCGCCTTGTCGCGCGACGTGCCAAGCGGCTTGTCCCAGGCGATTGTCCCGTGCGCCAGATCGAGTGCGACGAGCTTGCCCCACGGCGGCTTCGTGCACGGCGCGCCCAAGGGCGACAGCAGAATCGTGCGCCGCAGGCCATACGGCGTGCCGGTCTGGCGCGCGAATTCCCAGCCGTCGTATGCGCCGGAGTCGCGCTGGGTCTCGAACTGGTCACGTGGAACCAGCGTGACGACCACCGGCAAGTCCATGACATTCGCGATCAATAACTGCCGCTGCGGATCCCAGGCGCCGCCGCCCCAGTTCGATCCGCCGGCATAGCCGGGCCGCTCGATCGTGCCTTGCAGGCTCGGCGGCGTGAACATGCCTTCGCTGTGCAGCGCGGCGATCTGCTCGCGGCACTTGTCTCGATCCCAGGACGTAAGCCCTGCCGCATCATCCGGCTTGACCGGCGCCTGCGGCACCAATGGCGGCAGTGAGGAATAGAGCTG
>DASRTK010000492.1:0-5000 GCA_035655975.1 Rudaea sp. | reverse complement strand
TCCGCGCCGACGATCATCGTTTCTGGGAATTTCGTTTCGCTTGCGTTCACGAGCGCGATGCGGGCACCGGATCGCGCTCCGCATCGAGTAGGGTGGGCCTTGGCCCACCACGCTTCGTTTTGGCGCCAAAGGAAAACGGTGGGCCAAGGCCCACCCTACAGCAGGCGTTTGAGTTCGGCCAGCAGCGGCAGCTTGCGCACGCGCACCGTTGTCGCCGCATAGATCGCATTGGCCAGTGCCGGTGCGGCGCTCGGCACGCCGATCTCGCCGGCGCCGCTCGGGTCTTCGGTCGAATCGACAATATATACTTCTACACTCTGCGGCGCCTGGGCCATGCGCATCAGGGGATAGTCGTTGAAGTTGCGCTGCTGAACCTGGCCATCCTTGAGCGTGATCGCCAGGTTCATCGCGGTCGAAATGCCGTCGAGCGTGCCACCCATCATCTGCGCTTCGACACCGAGGGGATTGACGACGCGCCCGACGTCGACCGCGCAAACGGCGCGATGAATTACCAGTTCAGTGCCTTGCACCGACACTTCGAATGCATGGGCGGCATAGCCGCCGAATGTGAAGTGGCAGGCGATGCCGAGGCCATGACCGTCGCTGCGCCTTTCCTTCCAGCCGATCTTGTCGGCGGCAAGCTGCAACACGCCGGCGAGGCGCCCGGTATCGAAGCCCGGGTGGTCGGAGTCCTCGTACTTCATGCGGCGCGGCGGCCCGAGCAGGTCGAGCCGTAGTTGCACGGCATCCTGTTTCGTCGCGATCGCAATTTCGTCGAGGAAGCTTTGCACCGCGAATGCATGGAAGGTGTGGATCGGACCGCGCCACCAGCCACGCGGCATGCCGGAGGCGATCGGAAAAAAGGTCTTTTCCAGGTTCGCGACAAGACCGGCCGGGAAATCGTCCGGCTCCACGCAGCCGACGTAAAGGGGTCTCTTGCCTTCGGTCATGCCGCGGTCGCGATAGTTGCGTGGCGTCGCCGCGCAGCGATGCGACCAGCCGACGATTGTCTTCTTCTTGTCCAGTGCTGCGCTCATCGCATGCACGCCGAACGGACGGAAGAAGTCGTGCTGCAGGTCGTCCTCGCGGGTCCAGATCAGCTTGACCGGCTTGCCGGCCGCCTTCGCGATCAGCGTGGCCTCGGCGACGAAGTCGTTCTTCAGGCGCCGTCCAAAACCGCCACCGGAACGAGTAAGACGGATCTCGATGTCCTTGCGCGGGATGCCGGTCAGGTTGCTGATGATCTGCGACGCCCCGGACGGGCTTTGCAGCGACGCGATCAGCACGGCCTTGTCTTTCTCGATCGAGATCTGAGCGCCGGGCGGCTCCATCGTCGCGTGCGCGAGAAACGGCATTTCATAGCGCGCCTCGACATGGATCGGAGCCTGCTTTCGCGCCTTGGCAAAGTCGCCATCGTTGCGCACGGGTACGGGATCGGCATTCTTGTCGAGCAGTTCGTTGGCTCTTGCCGCGAGCGCCGACGTCGATTCGCCGGCCCACGGTCCTTCCGTCCAATCGACCTTGAGCTTTGCGCGGCCCTTCAGGGCGGCCCAGGTGCTGTCGGCGATGACGGCGACGCCACTGGCCAGCACGCCATCGAATGGGTCGCCCGCCTTGGGACCATCGATGACGATGACGTCCTTGACGCCGGGGACCTTGCGTGCGTCGCTGTCGTCGACCGTTTCGATGCCGCCGTCCAGATATGGACAACGCAGCATCACCGCGAACAAGGTGTTGGTGAAATAGGCATCGATGCCGAATTGCGCGCGACCGGTGACGATCGCTTCGCCGTCGACCGTGCGTGTCGGCCTGCCGATGATCGAAAACTGGTCCGGCGCCTTGAGCGGCACCGGATCCTTTGGCAGATCGAGCGCGGCCGCTTCGGCGGCCAGCTCGCCGTAGCCGAGCCGGCGCGAGTCCGGCGCAATCACCGTGCCCGATTGCGTGCGCAGCTGCACTGCCGGAAGATCCCAGCGCGCCGCCGCTGCCTGCACGAGCAGCCAGCGCGCGACGGCGCCGGCGTGGCGCAGGTCTTTCCAGCCACTCGGGATATTGTCGCTGCCGCCCGCGCCCTGGCCGCCATAGCGATTCGACGGGCCTTTGTCGGTCTCGACATAGCCGTACGGCAGTTGTTCGACGCGCACGCGATCCCAGCCGACGTCGAGCTCCTCGGCGATCAGCATCGGCAGCGAGGTCTTGACGCCCTGGCCGATCTCGCAGCCGCGCGCGCCGATAACGACGTCGCCGTTCGCCTCGATGCGGACGAAGTCCCCCAGCGCCTGCGCTTCGGCGCGCGCGCCGCGATAGGGCAGAGCCTGATCGGCGCGCGCGAATTTCCACGAAACCAGCAGCGCACCCGACGCGGTCGCCGTGGCGAAAAGAAATGCGCGCCGCGACAATCGCTTCACTTCGAGCCCTCGCGCGCGATCTGCGCCGCGCGCTTGATCGCGCGGCGAATGCGCGGATAGGTTCCACAGCGGCACAGGTTCGGAATCTTCGCGATGTCGTCGTCGCCCGGATTCGGATTGCGCGCAAGCAGTTCGGCAGCGGCCATGATCTGACCTGCCTGGCAATAGCCGCATTGCGCGACGTCTTCCTCGATCCACGCGCGCTGCAACGGGTGCAGCCCGGCACTGGTCGCCAGGCCTTCGATCGTGGTGACTGCATGGCCGATCGTGGCCTTGATGGGCGTCAGGCACGCGCGCTGAGCCTTGCCGTCGATCAGCACCGTGCATGCCCCGCAAGCGCCGATGCCGCAGCCGAATTTCGTGCCGGTCAGCCGCAGCACGTCGCGCAGGTACCACAACAACGGCATGTCTGGATCGCCACCCGGATAGTACGGCCGCCCATTGATCTGGACTTCCTCGGCCTTCCTTTCGGCAGCAGTCGGCGCAGTCGGCGGGGGCGTCTTGCTGGCGCGGGTCGGTGTATCGGGCATGTTCCGGGACGAGCTCTGGCGGTGGGTTTATTGTTGCATACCACAATGAGACGGGTGCGGTGCGCAACTTGCGCCGCCTGCGCCCGGACGTTGCTCCCGCGCGACGAGGCGATGCGGCGCTTTCGTTAGCCTGCTCACTTGCGCGGCGCTGTTTGCGGATTCAGCTCTGCCTCCCTTCAAAGGCGGGTTGGTGAAGGGGACGTTGGTGGCCGGAGGTTGGCTAGGAACGCTACCGCCCCTAGCTCGTCATTCCGGCGAAAGCCGGAATCCAGCTCCTTGCTCTTGTTGTTTCTTGAAAGTGCAGGGCTTCCACTCGCCCTGCGGGCGAGCGGGTCACTTTCTTTGCTTGTGCAAAGAAAGTAACCAAAGAAAGCACACCCCCGGTGGCACGCCTTCCGGGCATCCTGCCCTCCAGGTTCGCGAGCGGGCTCCGGGGTTCGTTGAGCGCACATCCGTGTGCGCAACGAACTGGCGCGCATCCTGCGCGCCACCCTTCGGGCCTTTCCTCCACCCGCTCGCCGCGCCACAGGGGGCCCCGTTTGGGCGGCATCCTGCCGCAGAAGCAACAGCAATCGCTCGCACTTGCAGCTTTTGCGACAGGTGTCTAGAGAAGCAAGCGATTGCAACGACGCAGTGCAGGGATGCACGGATTCGCACATAAAACCGCCGCGTCCGGTGCCTAGCCTTTTTGGTTACTTTTTGGGCACTGCGCCGCAGGAGCGGCGCGAACAGCGAAGCTGGCCGCGTAGCGGCGAAGGGCAGGATGCCCGAAGTCATGCCAAAAAGTAACCGGCTCGCCGCAGGCGAGACGAAGCTCTGCACTTCGCAGCAACGAGAAAGAGCAAAGGAGCTGGATTCCGGCTTTCGCCGGAATGACGACCTAAAGAGGCGAGGGCTAAGCTACACCATCCCCACCCAACCCTCCCCTTGAAGGGGAGGGCTTAAGCGCGCGCTTCGGAACAGGATGCGTGCCTCAGGTGCGCGCTGCGGCGCGGCGCGAGCGCGACCAGAACCAGTAGACCGGCAACCCCAGCAGCGCGATGACCAGGCCCATGCCGGCGTCGGTCGGATTCGAAATGATGTTGCTCGCGACGACGCCCAGCACGGCGACGATGAAGATCAGCGGCAGGATCGGATAACCCTTCATGCGGAACACCACTGTCTCGTCGCTGCGCGCACGCCGATAGTAGAACAGGGTTGCTACCGCTGCTGCGTAGCCGAGCCAGTCGCCGACCGTGGAGTAGTTCAGCAGCTGACCATAAGTTCCGGACAGCGCCAGGACGATCGCCCAGCCGGACAGCGCGGCCAGCGCGACATCGGGTGAGCGGTAGCGTTCGTTGATGTGGCCGGCGGCCTTGAAGAACAGGCCTTCCTCGCCCATGACCTGGAATACGCGCGCCGCGCCGATGATCGAGATGTTGCAGAATCCAAATGTGGAAATGGCGATGCCGAGCGAGATTGCGCGCGCGCCGGTGTCGCCGAACGCGCCACGCATGATTTCCGCGGCCGGGGCCATGCTCGTCGCCAGGCCATCGTGGCCGAGCACGTGCAGGTAGGCGACGTTGGCCAGCAGGTAACACGCCGCGACCAGCAGCATGCCCAGGACGAGCGCCCGTGGCAGGTTGCGCTGCGGTTCGCGGATCTCGCCGGCGATGTTGTTGATGTAAGCCCAGCCGCCGTAGGCAAACAGCACCGGCATCAGGATCGCGCCGAAGTTCCACGGACTGATCACGACCGGTGGCGGCGCGGCGACCGGCGCATGCGGCGCCGCGATGAACACGCCGGTAACGACCAGGGCAACGACGGCAAGGAGCTTGAGCATCGTCAGCGCGTTCTGCAGCATCGCGCCGGCCTTGATGCCGAAATAGCTCACGCCGGTCAGCAGCACGATTGCGCCGATCGCGATCGGCTGGATCAGTGCTGCGGACAGATCGAACGCGCTGCAGAAATAGGTGGCGAATGTCATGCTGACGGCCGCTTCGCTGCCGGAATAATTCACGACCAGCATGATCCAGCCGTAGACGAACGCGATCATCGGTCCGTAAGCTTCGCGCAGGTAGAC
>DASRTK010000491.1:0-6906 GCA_035655975.1 Rudaea sp. | reverse complement strand
CCTGGACATGAACGACGTCGTGCTCGACGTTCTGCGCATCATCCGCAGCGATCTGCTCAATCGCAACGTCGACGTGGTTCTCGATCTCAGCCCGAACCTGCCGCCGATCGAGGGCGACCGCGTCCAATTGCAGCAGGTGCTTCTCAATCTCATCATGAACGGGGCCGACGCAATGGCGGAGGTCAGCGCCGGCCGCGAAATAACGCTGCATACGCGTGCGGACGACGCCGGCGATGTCCAGGTTTCGGTCACGGATGTCGGCCGCGGCATTCCGGAGGAAGACATCGAGCGGATCTTTTCGCCGTTCGTCACGACCAAAGCCAGCGGCATCGGCCTTGGTCTGGCGGTCTGCGTATCGATCATCCACACGCATCGCGGCGAGATCTGGGCGACGAACAACGACGCTCGCGGGGCCACCTTGCACTTCAGCCTTCCCGCATGGGGTGACACATCGCATCGGCCGTCGCGGTAGTCGGCCCGATTGGGAACCCGGTTCAGCAGTCCTGAACCGCAGTGTGCTATACAGGGCGGACAACAGGGCGCGCTGACCGGTTGCCTTGCGATTGTCCCGGCAGATGGGGAAACTGGCCGAGCGCTTCCAATTCCTCGCCCAGGAATGAGGAGGGGATTCATGTTCGGCGTAAAGGGGAGGTATGGCAAAGTTTAATACGCCGGTACCGTCCGGCAAGCAACGCCGTGCGCCGCTGGTCGTGGTCGTCGACGACGAACAGATCAACGTCGAAGTGATCAGCGCGTTTCTCGGCGACCAGGGCTACGACGTGCTGCCCGCCCTGAGCGGCGAACAGGCGCTGGAGCTGTGCATGCTTCGCAAGCCGGATCTCGCGCTGTTCGACCTGAAGATGCCGGGCATGGACGGCGTCACGCTGTGCCGACGCTTTCGCGAAACCCCGGAGCTTGCCGCGGTCCCGGTCATCTTCATCACCGGCATCGCCGACGAAGAGGGGTTGGTCGAATGTTTCGAGGCCGGCGCGGTCGACTTCCTGGCGAAACCCGTGCGCGTTGCCGAACTGCTGCAGCGTGTCCGCACGCACCTGGAGCTGAAATTCTCGCGTGACCGACTCGTGCACAAGGCGCGCGACTGCGACGCACTGACGGCAATGGTCGCGCATGATCTGAAGAGCCCTCTGGCCTCGATACGCTTCAGCGTGCAGATGCTGCTCGAAGAACCCGCGCTGCGCGAAGAGCGGCTGCAGGACTTGCTCAATGCGCTGGTCGATTCGACCGACCGCACGCTTTTCTTCATCGACGATTTCCTGACTCGCAACGCCGCCGCCAGCATGGTGTCGCTCGATGCCTTTGGGCCATTCGACCTGCGCGAAGTCGTGCGCTCGCTGGTCGCGCGCTTCGACCTTATCGGCAGCGAGAAGAAAATCCGCGTGAAGCTCGGGCCGGGCAGTGGCCTCGAAGCATTCGGTGATGCGCTGGCGGCCGAGCGCGTGGTCGAGAATCTGCTCAGCAATGCGCTGAAATTCGCACCGCCCGGCAGCCGCGTGGACGTGGCAGCGGAAGCGGGCAATCCGGGCACCGTTCGTGTTCGTGTGCTCGATCGTGGTCCGGGAATCAATGCCGCCGACCGCCAGCGGCTGTTCCAGCGCTACACGCGCTTGAGCGCAGTTCCGACATCCGGCGAGTCGTCGACCGGCCTGGGCTTGTCGATTGCCAAGCAACTCGCCGAGGCGATGCATGGCAGCCTGGCTTACGAAGCGCGCCCCGGCGGCGGCTCGGTATTCGTGTTCGAGATGCCGACGCGTCCGGTGAGCTAACCTTCCCGCGCCAAATGCGAATCACAAACGCTCGAACGAAAAAAGCCGCTTCAGTGGATGCGCCTTGCGCAGGATATGCGCCCGCATTATCGCGGCGCCGATCACGCTGAAGACGATGCCGTTGCCACCATAGGCCATTGCGAAGTGCACACGCGAGCCGTGCTGCTCGTGCGGACCGAAGAACGGCAGTCCGTCGCGCGTTTCGGCAAACGTGCCGGCCCAGGCGTAGCTCGCTTCGAGTTCCTTGCCCGGATGCAGTTTTGCCAGCTTGCGCATGAGCACACCGGCCTTGCGCGGTATCGCGGCGTCGCGCCGGGCCGGCAGGTCGACCGTATCGTCTTCGCCGCCAACGATGATGCGGTTATCCTGTGTGCTGCGCAAATACAGGTACGGGCGGGCCGATTCCCACAGCAGCATCCGGCGTAGCGGCCCGAGTCCGCCCTCGACCGGTTCCGTCACCAGCGCATAGCTGCTGTGGTTCGCAGCTACCTTGCGGCGCAGGTATTGCTGCGTTTCGTAACCGGCGGCAATGACGACGTGCCCGCAGCGCACGGAAACATTCCGTTCGACGCCCAAACGCAGACCGCGCGACGTGTACTTCCAGTCGCAAACGCCAGTGCGGTCGAAAACGCGGACGCCGCGTTCGCGCAGCTTGCCCAGGATCGCGTATGTCAACCGGTACGGATCGACCTGCGCCGCGACCTCCGTCAGCAGCGCGAGCGGCGCGCCGAATCCGAAGCGCGAACGCAGTTGCGCGTCCTCGAGGACCGTTACCGCAAACCCATGCTTGCGGCGCAGCGCGCATTCGTCGCGCAGCCGCTTCGCATGACGAGCGGTGCTGGCCAGATACAGGCTCTGCGTGCGTGTAAATCCGCTATTGCCGACATGCGCCGCCAGTTCGCCCAGTTCGGAAATCGCGCCTTCGCAGGCACGATACGCCGCGACCGCGGAGGGTTCGCCGAACGCGCGAGCGAGGGGGACGAGTTCGGTGTCGATCTCGTACTGGAGCAAGGCGGTGCTCGCCGCCGTGCTGCCCCAGCCGATGTCGCGCTTGTCGAGCACGACGACGTCGAGTCCGGCTTCGGCGAGCGAGTGTGCAATCAAGGCGCCGCTGATGCCCGCGCCGACAACCGCAACGTCGCAATCGATGTCATCGAGGAGTGGCGGAAAGGCTGCAAGCAACCCGTTCTTCACGGTCCAGAACGGATATCCGCTTTTCAAATCCATTGTAGCGTTGAGGGCCTGTCTGCGGGAGCGGGGAAGACGCACGTCGCGTGCCAATCCCCCGCAGTGCAGCGCGCTCGGGCGCAGCCTTCATTTTTCGTGCAAAACACCAGTCGTCCGCGATGCGGTCGTGAAAACTGCCAGCGGGCGCCGGAAACAAGCGGTCGGATGTGGCCATCGCGTGCTGGCACAGGTCTTGCGATGTTCGGCTCGGGTTTTTCGTCGACCCGCTACTGCGCGGCGCACTCCGGGTCAATCCGCCGAGAGTTGCAGAAGTATACTATCGTGGCACCGGCGGGCTGGAATTGCTGCGACAGCCTTCGCTCAAGGCAATCCGCATCGACAAGAGCGCAGCCGGCTCGCAGCCGAAGTACGGGGCGGGCGCAAAGGAGCCGACCATGGCAACGAAAATCACGATGGCGAAAACCAGGAAGGCAAGAAAAAGGCCTTCCAGCCGCAACCCTGCCCTCGAACCAGTCCGCTCGCCCATCAAGGTTGCGCGGCGCAGGCCGGCCACGAATGTCTTCGGCGCCGTGACGCTTACCCATCCCGAGCGCGTCGTCTTTCCCGCCGACGGCATCACCAAACTCGATGTCGCCGAGTACTACCGGCAGGTGCTGCCGCGGCTGCTCGCCGGCATCAAGGGCCGCCCCTTGTCGGTAATCCGCTGCCCGGCCGGAATTTCGGGCGAGTGCTTCTTCCAGAAGCATCTGACGTCCGGCATGAAGCACGTCAACACCGTTGCGCTCAAGGAAGAAAGCGGCAGCACCGGCGACTACGTATATGCCGATGATGCCGACGCCGTGTTCGAACTCGTGCAGTTCAACGCGCTGGAGTTTCATCCCTGGGGAGCGACCGCGGCCGATCCCGAGCGCGCGCAATATCTGGTGTTCGACCTGGACCCCGCGCCGGAAATCGCCTGGGCGCGCGTCGTTTCGGCGGCGATCGACGTGCGCGATCTGCTCGGCAAGGCCGGGCTGAAGTCGTTCGTGCGCACGACCGGAGGCAAGGGCTTGCATGTGGTCGTGCCGTTGCGCCCCGCGGCAAAGTGGGACAAAGCGAAGAAGTTCGCGCATGCGCTCGCTGAGAGTTTCGCCGCCGTGCGCCCGGACGAATTCCTCGCCGTGGCGAGCAAGCAGCGGCGCGACGGCAAGATATTCATCGACTATCTGCGCAACACCCGCGGGGCCACGAGCGTCGCCTCGTATTCGCTGCGCGCGCGGGCCGGAGCGCCGGTTGCCGTTCCCCTGCGCTGGTCCGAACTCACGACGATCAAGAGCGGCGATGCGTTCAACATTCGCAACGTGCCGGCGCGCCTCAAGCGCATGCGCGCTGATCCGTGGGCCGGATACGATTCGCTGCGCCAGGACCTCGACAGCATCGCGGAACTGCCCGGCAAGTAGCCATCCTGAGCCAGCCTCGGGCGGATTGCCCGAAACGCCCGTTGCAGGAAAGTGTCGGCGCGCGCTCGCGGTATAATCATCGCTCTGCAACGACACAACGACTGTGTTTCGGGAGACGCCTGATGAATCGTACTGCTGCGCCGCCGCGATCGCATGGGACGGAATTCGACGTGGGCACATTCGTGCGCGCAGCCGCTCACGAGATTGCCGGTCAGATCAATGCGATCTCGATGAATGCCGAACTCGTCAAACTGTTGCTCGAACGGTCCGATGTCGCCCGCGCCGACCAGACGATCAAGCGCATGCTGAGCGACTGCGCTCGTTACGGACGCATGGTGCGCGCCCTCGAACGATTCGGTTCCTGCATGACTGCCCGAGAGCGCGAGCCGGTAAAAGTCGTCGACTTGATCGAGGCCGCGACGGTGGCGTTCGTGCAGGAGCGTTCGGACGCAAAGCCTGCACTGCAGGTCGAAGCCGACGACGCCTCGATTGTCGTCGACCGGGTCGGAATGCAGCGTGTCTTGTCCGGCCTGCTGCACAACGCAGCCGAAGCAGGCGCCGGTTCGGTCGCCGTCAAGGCGCGGCGCGATGCGGATGCCGTGGCCATCGTCGTTGCCGACGATGGCGAAGGCATCCGGGCAAATATCCGTGCGCGCCTCGCCGAGCCGTTCTTCACGACTCGCCGCGACGAGGGTCACAACGGTCTGGGTCTCACGCTCGCGGGGGAGATCGCCAAAGCCCATGGCGGCAGTCTGTCGATCGATGAAAACGATGGGCGCGGCACGCGCGCCACGCTGCGCCTGCCACTCGCGTAGGCAAGCAGCCAGGATTTCCCGAAGTCAGCGCTGCTCGATCGTCGCCTTGAGCAGGTCGGCGTGCACGGGTTTCACCAGATGCGTGTCGAAACCCGCATCGCGCCCGCGCGCGCGATCGCTCTCCTGGCCATAGCCGGTCATAGCAACCAGGCGTACGCGATCGAGCGCGCTTTCGGCGCGGATCAGCCGCGCCAGTTCAAAGCCGTCGATTTCAGGTAGCCCGATGTCGAGCAGGATGACATCGGGGCGAAACACCAGCGCGGCCGCAAGCACGTCGTTGCCGCTGTGCACGGCATGCGACTGATGTCCCCACAGGTCCAGCAATGCGGACGTGCTGGCGACGAGATCGCGGTTGTCGTCGGCGACGAGCACGCGCAGCGATTCCGAAGAGACCGCGGCCGGTGGTGCGGCCGGCCAGGCAACAGCGATGTCCGCCGGCGCCTCGACGAGCGGCAGGCGAACCACGAATTCGCTGCCCTTGCCCTGGCCGGCACTGATCGCGCGCACGTCGCCGCCGTGCAGTTCGGTGACCCTGCGCACCAGCGCAAGGCCGACGCCCAGGCCGCCGGCGGAACGCGCCAGCGACTGGTCGGCCTGGGTGAAAGGCTCGAACACGCGCGGCAGCAGTTCCGCGCCGATGCCCTGGCCGCTGTCGTGCACGCTTATCCGTGCATCCGATTGGTCCGGCGCGGCGGTGACGCTGATGTAGCCATGGTCCGGAGTATATTTTGCTGCATTATGCAATATGTTAGCGAATGCCTGGATCAGGCGTGCGCTGTCGCCTTCGACGTACATCGGCCGCGGGTCGATGTCCAGATCGAGGCGGTGGCCGCGCGCGCTGATCAGCGGTTGCACCGTCTCGATCGCCGCGCGCAGGATCGGCTTGAGGTCGACGACGGCTTTCTCGACCAGGATCTTGTTTTGCGAGATGCGCGCCGCATCGAGCAGATCG
Source organism: Rudaea sp. (assembly GCA_035655975.1). Classification (GTDB taxonomy): domain Bacteria; phylum Pseudomonadota; class Gammaproteobacteria; order Xanthomonadales; family Rhodanobacteraceae; genus Rudaea. The sequence goes on along the minus strand of DASRTK010000491.1, from coordinate 728 downwards.
TCGACCATGCGCACGAGCTGGTCGATCTGGCGGCGCATCGTCGGCAGCACCGAACCGACGGTCGACGACTGCCCCTGTTTGTCCGCTTCGAGCAGATACAGCGCGTTGCGCAGGGGCGCGAGCGGATTGCGCAGCTCGTGCGCCAGCATGGCCAGGAATTCGTCCTTGCGCCGGTCTGCGAGCAGCAACTGGTCGGCTTGTTGCCGCAACTGCTGTTCAAGCAACTTGCGCTCGGTGACATCGAGCGCGAAACCGACGTATTCGTCGGCGCTGGCGAATACGCGCGCATAGCCGACGACGACCGAGACGCGCTCGCCGCTGCGACGGATGAACTCCTTCTCGTACGGCGCGCAGACGCCGGCCGTCGTTACCTGGGCGAACGCCAGGGCGTCGATCTGGTGATATTCGGCCGGTGTCTGGGCGACCAGATTGATCCTGCCCTCGGCAAGGTCTTCCTCGGTGAAATCCAGCATTTTCAGCAATGCGCTGTTGGCCTGGGCGACATTGCCATCGCGATCGAAGCTCAGCATCAGCCCGATCACGCCCGCGTCGACGAGCACGCGCAGGCGCGATTGCGTGACCTGCAACGCACGGTCGAGGCGCTGCTGCTCGGTCGTGTCGACCCAGCTGTGGACGGCACCGATGATTTCGCCGTCGGTATTGCGGACCGGAGCGACATTGACGATGACCGTGAGCGGCCGCCGCCCGGGCCGGGCGACGACCCAGGC
>DASRTK010000490.1:0-1938 GCA_035655975.1 Rudaea sp. | reverse complement strand
CCTTGACCAAGAGCCGCTGGCTTCACGCACGACCTGCCCACGCACCGGGCTGCCTCTTTGGCACCGGCATTTTCGAGCGCCGATGTCGCCTCCGCGACGCTTTTGCGTTTCCTTCGTTCGAACGCGGCACTGTCACCAACGCGCAGCGCCAGCACGCAGCGGATTCAATTCGACAAGGGGCACAAAAATGATCCGGAACCTGACCACGGCGATGGCGCTGTTTCTTGCCTGCGCGTCCGCATCGGCCGCAACCTGCACCTGGACCGGGGGCGGCGGCAACGACAAGTGGAGCTCAGCGACAAACTGGAACAACTGCGGGGGCGCGCATGCGCTGCCGACCAACGGCGACACGTTGGTCTTTCCCAACGCAACGTCGCGTCTGACCAACACGAACGATCTCGCCAACCTCCAGCTCGCGGCGCTGCAGTTCAACGGCCTCAACTACGACATCAGCGGTAACGCCGTCACGCTGTCTTCCGGCATCAAGACCAACACGCCGGTCGGAGGACTTGCCGACCTCGGCCCGCGCTTCCGCCCGAACATCACGCTGACCGCCGATCAGGCCTTCTTCTGTCCGGCTGGCAAATTCCTCTACGTCGACGGCGCGCTGGACATCGGCGCGCACACGCTGGTTATCGACGGCGGCCTCGGAAACTGCAGTACAGCACTGCGCGGCGCGGTTTCGGGCTCGGGCGGAATTCAGAAATTCGAAACCGGCACGCTCTTCCTGTCGAACGCGAACAACACCTTCAGCGGCGAAACGCTGATCGGCGGCGGCGCCGTCTACGTCAACGCGAATGCCGGGCTCGGCGCCGGAACCGCCAGCGGCGGCGGCACCAGCGTACAACCCGGGACCACGCTTGCGCTCTATGGCGGAATCACCAGCCCTGAGTTCATCTATCTGGATGGCGGCACGCTCGAGAACTTCCTCGGCGACAACGGCACTACGTACCAGATCGAACTCGAAGCCGACAGCAGCGTCGATGTCGTCTATCCGGATGACACTTTGACCGTGAACCGCGCCTACGGCCAGTACCTGCTGACCAAGGAAGGGCCGGGGACGTTCGTACTGAACGGGGTGGAAGTCGATCCGGCCCTGGTCGTCAGCGAAGGCACCGTGGAGCTCAATGCGCCGGCAACAGCGCCGATCGAGATCAAGGCCGGGGCAACGTTGTCCGGCACCGGAGACATGGGCTCGCCGACGACGATCGACAGCGGCGGCACGCTGGCTCCAGGGTCGCCCGCAAACCCGGGAACGATCTCCGGGTCCGTGCTGACTTGGTACGATTTGTCCGATATCCGGATCCGCCTCGGCAAACGCTCCGACCGCATCCTGCTCTCCGGGAATCTGAACGCTATCGGCGCGGAGGAGCATCAGTTCGTCTTCGTCGATGGCGACACGCCCCCGAAGGCCGGCGACCAGTACACGCTGGCCGAGTACGCATCATCGTTTGGCCTCGAGGCCGCCGGCGACCTGAACTCGGCCTATATCTACCAGGGCACCGGCGCGGGCGCGACGTTGACCGGCACGTTCAATGTCGGCCTGACGGCGCTGACGTTCACCGTCACCGCGGCGAGCTCCGATCTGGTTTTCCGCAGCGGATACGAGCACTGACCGGTCCCTGGTCGTAGCGCATCGGGCAGCGGATCGATCGAAGGGCGATAGCCACGATCCAGGCGGCACGGTCGCCGGCGGGGACGCGCCGTCAGGCGCAGTCGCCCTCGGCGCCGACGATTCGGTTACGCTACGGCGTCATGTCCGACCAGCTGCAAGATTCGCCGCTCGGGCCGCTCGCCGCGCTGCTCGCCGAGATCGCGCGCGCGCCGCCGCTGCGGCAGTTGCTCGAACATGCGCTCGACGCAGCCTGTCGCCTTGCCCATGCCGATACCGGCATCGTCGGGCTCTACGATCCGGCCGCCGACGCAATGCGCACGATC
>DASRTK010000489.1:0-2874 GCA_035655975.1 Rudaea sp. | reverse complement strand
TTGATAGGACGACGCGTCCTGCGGTGGCTGGTACGGCAGCGACTGCGCGCCTGCAATCGAGGTGAGCGCGGCGCCGATCATGACGACGAGATAACGTTGCATTGTATACATTTCGGACTCCTCTGCCGCGTAGGGGCGGACGCCCTGTGACCCGGTGGCGCCGCTAGGCGCCGGCACCCAGTTGGTTGGTGGATGTCATTTAAGCGCGACCAGACTGAATGCAAGCCGCGCCGTGGGGCTCAGGGGAGATGGCGTTCAGTCACTGGCCAGAAACATGACTTGGCACGCGCGCGTCGACCGACCGTTGCCGCCGTCGGGGCGTAGACCTGAACGGCCGGCCTGTGCTGGAGGGACGGCAGAGAGACTGGATTGCGGCGTTCGCTGGAATGACGAGTGACGCTGGATTCCGGCTTTCGCCGGAATGACGATAGAGAGATTGCTGAATTCCGGCTTTCGCCAGAGGGACGATCAAGAAAGCGGCAATGACAAAAGAAACCGTCATCCCGGCGAAAGCCGGGATCCAGCGCCTTTTGCTGCATGAGTCGGGTAGGCGTTTATGAAAGTACACATGCCGCTGAAGGCGATGACTGCTTGCAAGGCACTGTCTGCGGGCAGCCGTCTCAGGGCGATCGCTTGGCGTCGATGTGTGTGCGCACGCTGCGCAGGTTCATGTCGAGATGCAGCCACTCGCCCTCGCGGGCGAAACTTACCGGCAGCAGCGCTCGTCTTGCACCGACGCTCATTGACACGGCCACGCATGGCTCGCCTTCGGCCATGCCTTGCAGGCGTGTCTGCGTGAAATTGCCGCGCAGTGCGCAGGCTTCGAGCGAGAGCCAGCCCTGGCCGTCGAACGCCGCGGCGGAAGGCACCGAATCCTGATGCAGCTGATAGTAGGGGATCAGCGCGCCTGAGCCGTCGTGCTCGATCCGCGTCTGCATCGCCCAGGTCTGTTCGAACGTCGATTCGGCATCGGTCTGGATGCGCACATGCCAGAGTGAAAAATCCTTCTGCGGCGTTTGCTCGATCCTGACCGTAACGTGAGGCACCGGCTGTTCGGCACCGGTCGGCGCTTTTGCCACCTGTGCAGCATTGTCGAATGTACCGGGCAGGAGGCTTTGCGCTTGCGCCTGGGTGGCGGCCGCGTCCGGCGGCGCGCCGGTCGCGGCGGACCAGAGCAGCGTCGCGAAGAGAAAAAGGGTTACTCGCATGGCGCGCACCGACCGGTTCTGCCGCGCCAAAAGTCTAGGTACGGTCCACGACCGTGTCGATGGCGAAAATCATGAGTCTCTCGCAGGTAGCCTGGACTGTTCAGGTCGGAACCCTGCTCGCAACGACACCATCCCCACCAACCCGCCCTCGAAGGGGAGGGTGGGGGTGCTTTGTCGACGAGGGCTGGCGGGTTTTCCGTGGAATGACGTCTCCTACAGCACCGGCCATGCGCCGCCATCGCGGCGGCGCAAAGGTCTCTTCAGCGAGAGTCGTGTCATGAACCAGTTCCGTTACATCGTGCGAGTCCTGACAATGCTGGCCCTGGGCTGGTCGGCGCATGCTGCCGCCGCACCGTATTGCGCAAGTAACGCCGGCTCGCTGACCGCATATTTCAGCCTCGCCAACTCCGGCGACGAGGGTTCGACGCAGGAAATCCGCATCGTCCGCGGCAGCTACACGCTGTCGAGCAGTCTCGAATTCGCGCCGGCCGGCAGCAAGGACAACAAGCGCTTCATCCTGTCCGGCGGCTGGGCCGCCGGTTGCGCCGATGGCAGCCAGGTGCTGAATCCGGCCAACACCGTGCTCACGTTCAATGGCGCGAGCGCGGACGACCGCAACGTCTCGATGACCGGCGACAATGCGAGCTATCGCGTCGAGGGAATCCGCTTCGTCGGCTTTTCCGAGTTTCAGATCAACGATCCGACCTGTTACATCTTCGATTCCTGTCCGGATACCGATTCGATCCAGGTGCGTTTCAACGAGTTTCGCGGCGGCACCGACGTGTATATCTCGACCCAGGATGCGCGCGAACTGGCGATCACCAACAACCTGTTCGACGAATTCGTCGGCAACGGGAAAGGGTCGCTCGTCACCATCATCTATCGCAACGACGAGACCAAACCGAACATTTCGTTCAACACATTCGCCAATATGCAGTGCAACGGCTACTCGCTGGTCAACATGGCGATGGAGAAGGAAGGGGCGATCTTCCACCACAACATCCTGCAGGGCAGCGGCTGCTCGAACGATCTCTACGTCCAGCCCGGCCTGGAGTTTGGTTATGCCGGCTATCCCGTCGCGATGCGCTACAACCTCTACACCAAACTCGGCGGACTCAGCCCGTCGGAGCTGACCGGCAATCTGGTCGGCGTCGATCCCGGCTTCGCCAATCCGGCAAACCACGACTACACGCTGCGTTCGACCGCACCGGTTTCGCCGGCGATCGATGCCGGCATGACCCTGACGGAGCTGATCCTCGATGGCCTGACTTTCCCCGGGCAGGATCTCGACGGTAGCGCGCGCCTCGTCGGCGCCGCGTTCGATCTTGGCGCGCACGAAGCGCCGGGAACGTCCCCGGACGAACTCGTCGTGATCAATACCAACGACAGCGGCAGCGGTTCGCTGCGCGCTGCAATCACTGCGGCGAACCAGCAGGCCGGCAAGCAGACGATCACATTCAACATCGCCGGCAGTTGCCCGCGCCGGATCGTGCTGCAGACCGAACTGCCCGAGATTACCGGCACGGTTGAGATCGACGGCTACTCGCAACCGGGGTCGAAAAAGAACACGGCCGATATCGGCAACACCGCGACGATCTGCGTCGTCGTCGGCCCGGCTTCGGGTTCGACGCTGCAGTACGGGATGCGCGTTCCGGACACGGCGCCG
>DASRTK010000488.1:0-6147 GCA_035655975.1 Rudaea sp. | reverse complement strand
GCGCCAAGCGAAGGCCTTACCGTCGTGGTTGCGTTTCCCAAGGGCATCGTCGCCGCGCCTACCCGTGCGGACAGCGCGCGCTGGTTCCTGCACGACAATGCCGGCGTGCTGATCGGTGGCATCGGCCTGCTGCTGGTCTGGCTCTACTATCTGTGGCAGTGGCTGCGCGTCGGCCGCGATCCGAAAGCCGGAGTGATCATGCCGCAGTACGAAGCGCCCGAAGGTTTCTCGCCGGGTGCCCTGCGGCATATCGAGCGCATGAAATACGACGACCGCTGCTTCGCCGCCGACATCGTCGACCTGGCCGTGCGCGGCGCGCTGACGATCCGCCAGGACGACGCGACGTTCAGTTTGCGCCGCGCCGCCAAGGCGCGCGAGTTGCCACCGCCAGCCGAGGCGGCGCTGCTCGACAGCGTGCTCGGGGCGCGTGACGAACTGGTCCTGAAACAGTCCGAACACACGACTATCGCTGCGGCGCTGGGCAAGCACAAGGCGCTGCTGAAGAAAGAGAACGCCGGGCGCTATTTCCACACGAACAGCACGCTGGTGATTCCCGGCGTGCTGCTGTGCGTCGTGGCGCTGCTGCTCGGACTGTTCGCGCGCGGTGGCGGTCCGGCGACGGCCGGCGCCGGCTTCATGGTGGTCTGGCTCTCGGGCTGGACTTTCGGCGTCGTCGCCCTGGTCAGCAGCGCGATCAAGGCCTGGCGCCAGCCGGCCGGCGTGGGCGCCTATGCGGCGGCGCTGTTCCTGACGTTCTTCGCCACCCCGTTCGTGCTCGGCGAACTGTTTGGGATCGGCGCATTCGTCTGGATGACCGGCGCCGGTTTCGCGATCGTCGTCGCCGGGCTGATCGCGACGAACATCGCGTTCTTCCAGTGGCTCAAGGCGCCGACGCTCGAGGGTCGCAAGGTGCTCGACCGGATCGCCGGGCTGCGCCTGTACCTCGGCGTCGCCGAGCGCGACGAACTGGCGCGCCAGACCGCGCCGCCGATGACGGCCGACGAATTCCAGAAGTTCCTGCCGTATGCGCTCGCTCTCGGGGTGGAAAAAACCTGGGCCGACCGCTTCGCTGCCGCGGTCGGTCCCGCGGCCGCCGCGGCCGCCGCCGGTGCGATGGCCTGGTACCAGGGCAACGCGGGTGGGCTTTCGAATCTGGGAAGTTTCAGCAGCGGCCTCGGCTCCTCACTGAGCGGTGCGATCTCGTCGTCATCGACGGCGCCAGGCTCGTCGTCGGGGAGCGGCGGAGGCGGATCCTCGGGTGGTGGCGGGGGTGGGGGTGGTGGCGGCGGGTGGTAATACTCGGCGGCGCAACGATTGCTACGGCGATTCCTTCCATAGATGCGGCAGCCATCCCTTCCACACTTGACGTCATTCCCGCGAAAGCGGGAATCCATCTTGATCTTACTGTTTTCGTTTAAAAGCAAAATGGATTCCCGCTTTCGCGGGAATGACGACTGTAAAGGGTAGCCGTAAGGTGCGCGTTCTAGCGCGCCAGATTCGCCGCCTCGAGCGCCTCGAGATACGCCTGCCAGTTCTTCGCCTGGTTGACGCCGAGGTCGTACAGCACATCCCAGGAAAAGATCCCGGTGTTGTGGCCGTCGTCGAACTTCAGCAGCACGCCGTAGTGGCCGACCGGCGAGATCTCGTCGATGTTGACGTTGCGCTTGCCGTGCTGAAGCACGCGCTGGCCGGGTCCGTGCCCTTGCACTTCGGCACTCGGCGAATGCGCGCGCAGATACTCGCACGGCAGGCGAAACGTCTCATCCGTGTCGAACGTGACTTCGAGTGCATGCGAGGCGCGGTGCAGCGTGATGCCGGTGACTTTCGGCGACGAGGGGCTCACGGTGCCCTCACAGCGCCGGCATCGCGTCGCTCGGCACCGGTGGCACACCGGCCACGCGCGCGAGCATCAGCATGTAGGCCGTGCCGAAGCCGATCGAGCCGATCGCCTGGAATTCGTAGGCGCCGGTGTCCGGATACCACTTCGCGTTCGGGTCGACTTCCTGCAGCACGAGCGCGTCGTGCTCCTGGCCGACGAGGCGGCCGACATAGCTGACCTCGCCAGCCTCATCGTCGAGCATGTTCAGCGAAATCAGCGGCGTCGCGGCGGCCGCGGTCTGGGCGATCGTCTCCCAATCGTCGAGGCGGATTTCCGGCAGTGCCGGAACCGTCTCCTCGTTCAGCGCCAGCGCGCGTTCGACGAACTCGCGTCCCGGGTCTTCCTCGATCGCGCTGACGTCGCCGACGGCGATCGCGAGGAATCCGTCGAAGCGCATCGAATCGCTGACTTCGGCGATCAGGCAGAACTCGGCGGACAAGCCGATGATGTGGCCGTGAACCCAGTTCGGTGAAATCTTCTCGCGCAGCACCCGGATTGGCGCGCGTGCCTCGAGCGCCTCGCGCAGCTGTGCGCGCACGCCGCGGCCGCGGAACTGGACGACGTTGGTGGTTTCGCGGTGGTGCTTGATTGGGGGCATTGGATCGGCAGAAGGTGAGGCGTTAGGTCGGCCGCTGCGCGACCTGGTGAGGACAACCGCTACGCGGTCTCGTGAGTTCGCTCGCTGCGCTCGCTCGTGAGAAGCGAATCGCGTATCGCCTGACTCCTCACGTGCGCGCGCCAGCGCGCGGCCTCACTCCTCACAAAATGTAGCGGCTCAGGTCCTGGTTCTGAACCAGCGCTGCGAGGTGGTCGTCCACGTACGCGGCATCGACAGTATACCGCTTGCCGCCCTGGTCGGGCGCTTCGTAGGAAATCGTGTCGAGCAGGCGCTCGAGCACCGTGTGCAGGCGGCGCGCGCCGATGTTCTCGGTGCGCTCGTTGACCGCGAACGCGATCTCGGCGAGGCGGCGCACCCCGTCGGCGGTGAATTCCAGCGTCACGCCTTCGGTCGCAAGCAGTGCCGTGTACTGCTTGGTCAGCGCATGGTTCGGCTCGGTCAGGATGCGCTCGAAGTCGCCGGCAGTCAGCGCAGACAGTTCGACGCGAATCGGAAAACGGCCCTGCAGCTCCGGTATCAGGTCCGAGGGCTTGGCCAGCGAGAACGCGCCCGAGGCGATGAACAGGATGTGATCGGTCTTGACGATGCCGTGCTTGGTCGACACGGTCGAGCCTTCGACCAGCGGCAGCAGGTCGCGCTGCACGCCTTCGCGGCTGACGCCGGCGCCGCTCCATTCGCCGCGCTGCGCGACCTTGTCGATCTCGTCGATGAAGACGATGCCGTTCTGCTCGCAGGCATTCAGCGCCTGGGTCTTGAGCTCCTCGTCGTTGATCATCTGCGCGGCTTCCTCTTCGATCAGCACTGGCCGCGCCGCCTTGATCGTGAGCTTGCGTTTCTGGGTCTTCTGGCCGGCCAGCGACGAGAACATGCCGCGCAGCTGCTGCGTCATGTCCTCCATGCCTGGCGGCGCCATGATCTCGACACCGAGGTTGACCGCGGTTTCGATCTCGATCTCGCGCTCGTCGAGCGCGCCTTCGCGCAGCTGCTTGCGCAGCTTCTGGCGCGTATCGCTGTCGGCCGCACTCGGCGGTTGCGCCGGCTCGCCGACGAAACCGAGCGGCTGCTGTCTGCGCGGCAACAGCGCATCGAGGATGCGATCTTCGGCGCGATCCTCGGCCTGCGAGCGCACCTGCGCCTTGGCCTGCTCACGCGCCATCTTGACGGCGACATCGGCCAGGTCGCGCACGATCTGCTCGACATCCTTGCCGACGTAGCCGACTTCGGTGAACTTCGTCGCCTCGACCTTGATGAACGGCGCGTTCGCCAGATGCGCAAGACGGCGCGCGATCTCGGTCTTGCCCACGCCGGTCGGACCGATCATCAGGATGTTCTTCGGCGTGACTTCCTCGCGCAGCGCCGGATCGAGCTGCATGCGCCGCCAGCGGTTGCGCAACGCGATCGCGACCGCGCGCTTGGCCGCATTCTGGCCGATGATGTAGCGGTCGAGTTCGTTGACGATTTCGCGGGGGGTGAGTTCGGACATGGGGGGAGAGGGGAGAGGGGAGAGGGGAGAAGGGAGAGGGAAAAGCGAAAGGACCGGGTGGTGAACGGGCTCTACTTCTCCCCTCTCCCCTCTCCCTTCTCCCGCTCCAGCTCTTCGATCGTGATGTTGTGGTTGGTGTAGATGCAGATGTCGCCGGCGATGCCGAGGGCTTTTTCCACAATGTCGCGTGCAGACATGGAGCTGTTTTCGAGCAGCGCCTTGGCCGCAGCCAGGGCGAACGGGCCGCCGGAGCCGATCGCGATCAGCCCCTGTTCGGGTTCGAGCACGTCGCCGTTGCCGGAGATCAGCAGCGACGCATCCTTGTCGGCGACCGCAAGCATCGCCTCGAGCCGGCCGAGACGGCGATCTGTGCGCCACTCCTTGGCCAGTTCCACGGCGGCGCGCGTCAGATTGTTGCCGTGCTTGTCGAGCTTGGCCTCGAACAACTCGAACAGCGTGAACGCATCGGCCGTCGCGCCGGCGAATCCGGCCAGCACGTCGCCGTTCTTGCCGAGCCGGCGCAACTTGCGCGCATTGGCCTTGACCACGGTATTGCCGAGCGTGACCTGACCGTCGCCGCCGATGACGACCTTGCCGTCGCGGCGCACCGAGACGATTGTCGTGGCGTGGAAGCTTTCCTGCATGATGCGCACCGGTGGACCGTGGACGGTTGATGATGGGGTCGGCATGGGCAAAATCCAAGCGTAGGGTGGGCCTCGGCCCACCGTTCTTGCACTCTTACGCAAAACCAAAGAATGGTGGGCCAAGGCCCACCCTACGTCAGCCAGCGCGTCGCTTCGGTCAGTCCATCCGGCGTCAACGGGTACATGTGGTCTTCGACGAGTTCGCGGATCATCGCGTTTGAATGCGTATAGCCCCAGTGCGCGCGCGGCGTCGGATTGAGCCAGACGACCTTGCGGAAATGCGCCATGACGCGGCGGAACCAGACGATGCCGGGCTCGCCGGCCGCGTCGAACATGTCGATGCCGCCGCCTACGTCGGTGATCTCGTACGGGGCCATCGCCGCGTCGCCGACGAAGATCACCTTGTGGTCGGCGTTGTAGCGGCGCAGCAGGTCGGCCGTCGCAAAGCGCTCGGTCATGCGCAGCTGGTGATCGCGCCAGAGCGAACCGTAGATGAAATTGTGGAAATAGAAATGTTCGAGGCGCTTGAATTCGCTTTTCGCAGCGCCGAACAGCGCCTCGCAGACCGCGATGTGATCGTCCATCGAACCGCCGATGTCGAGCAGCAGCAAGACCTTGATCGCGTTGTGCCGCTCGGGTCGCATGCGGATGTCGAGCATCGCCTCGCGCGCGGTTGCGTCGATCGTGGCGTCGAGATCGAGTTCCTCGGCAGCGCCTTCGCGCGCGAAGCGTCGCAGGCGCCGTAGCGCGAGCTTGAAGTTGCGTGGCGACAGGTCGGCATCGCCGTCGAGCGCGCGGTAGTTGCGCTGTTCCCACACCTTGACCGCGCTGCGTCCGCCGCCCCGCGATCCAACGCGCATGCCCAGCGGATTGGTGCCGCCGGCGCCGAACGGGCTTGTGCCGCCGGTGCCGATCCACTTGCTGCCGCCGGCGTGACGTCCGTTTTGCTCGGCGAGCCGCTTGCGGAATTCCTCGAGCAGCTTGTCGAGGCCGCCGAGCGCGGTGAGCTTGGCCAGTTCCTCGGCGCTTAGCAGGCGCTTGAAGCTTTCACGCATCCACTCGTCCGGGATCCGCAGGAGCTCGGCGGCATCGATGCGCGCGACGCCGCTGAAATACGCGGCGAACGCGCGCTCATAGCGATCGTAATGGCGTTCGTCCTTGACCAGCACCGTGCGTCCGAGGTGGAAAAACGCGACCGGATCGGCGAACGCGAAGTCCGCATCGAGCGCCGCGATGAGATCGAGCCATTCGCGCAGCCCGACCGGTACGCGTTCGGCACGCAGGGCTTCGAAGAAGCCGATCAGCATGGCGCTCGAAACCTTTTCTCGTCATTCCGGCGCAAGCCGGAATCCAGTGCCTTTGCGTCTGAGGGGAAAGGCGCTGGATCCCGGCTTTCGCCGGGATGACGAATGGTTTTGATGTCGTCGACCACTTGGGCGCCTTACGTGCGTCCTGTGCGCCGATGCATGAACGCCAGCCGCTCGAGCAGCTGCACATCCTGCTCGTGCTTGATCAGCGCGCC